>JANMJY010000268.1:0-17938 GCA_031371615.1 Actinomycetes bacterium
CCTGACAAGCCACGTTGTCGCGGCGGGCTGCGCTCGGCCGTGACTAGACTCGCCGCCGTGAGCGCACTCCCGCAGGAATGGTTGGACGAGCTCTCCGAGCTCCTGCGCATCCCGTCGGTGAGCGCCGATCCGGCGCATCAGGCCGACCTCGAGCAAGCGGCGGAATGGGTCGCCGACAAGCTCCGGCGCAGCGGTGGCGAGGCCGAGCTCGTTCCGTACGGGAAGCGGCCGCTCGTCGTGGGCGAGATCCGCGCCTCCGCTGACGCCGCGAGCGCGCCGACGATCCTCTGCTACGGCCACTTCGACGTGCAGCCACCGGCGCCGCTCGACCTCTGGGAATCGGACCCGTTCGAGGCGACGGTCCGCGGCGAGTGGCTCTACGCGCGCGGCGTCGCGGACGACAAGGGCCAGCTCTGGATGCTGCTGCACGCCGCGGGTCTGCTCGCCGCCGAGGGGGCGCTGCCGATCAACATCCGTGTCGTCTCGGACGGCGAGGAGGAGGTGGGTGGCCAGTCGATCGTCCAGTTCCTGGAGCAGGACGAGCGCGGCGCCGACGCGTGCGTGATCTTCGACGGCGGCATGGAGAACCGGCACCTGCCTGCGCTCTCGATCGCGACGCGCGGGCTCGCCGCCTTCAACATTCGCGTCCGGACTGGCGAGCGCGATCTCCACTCGGGGATGTACGGCAACGCGGCGCTGAACGCGATCCACGCGCTGACGACGACTCTGGGCGGCATCCTCCCGCGCGACGGCCGCGTGCCCGAGGCGCTGCGGGTCGGCATCGCACCGGTAACCGACGAGGAGCGTGCAGGCTGGGAGCTGCAGCCGGCGGGGGCCGAGGTGCTACGCGATGCGGGGGCGGTCCCGTACGACTCCGCGGCCGCCGACGAGTTCTACCTCCGCACGACCGCCGAGAGCTCCGTCGACGTCAACGGCATCCTCGGCGGCAAGCCCGGCCTGAAGAACACGACCGTCGTCAGCCAGGCGCAGGCCAACTTCACCGTCCGGCTCGCTCCCGGGCAGGACCCGAAGGTGATCGCGCCCGAGGTCGAACGCCTGCTGCACGAGGCCGCGCCCGAGGGGGCCATCGTGGAGGTCGAGGAGCTGGAGGGCTCGACGCGCCCGGGCCTCGTCGACCCGAGCTCGCCCGTGATCAAGCTCGCCCAGGACGCCTTCGAGAGCGCGTTCGGAGTCCGCCCGATCCTCACCCGTTCCGGCGGGACGCTGCCGATCATGCCCGCGCTCGCCGACAAAGGGATCCCGACGATCCTGACCGGGTTCGCGCTTCCCGAGAGCAACGTCCACTCGCCGAACGAGCGGATGCTGGTGGAGTTCTTCCCTCGCGGCGTCGACACGATCAAGGAGCTGTACACCCGTCTTGGCGACCTCTCCTAGGCGAGCTCGAGCCGACTTCGTCACGCCGCTCGCGGCTGAGCTTGCGGACGACGTTCTCGAGCGCCTGCTGCGCTACGTTCGCATCGACACCCAGTCGAAGGCCGGGGTCGCGACCTCGCCCTCGACCGAGAAGCAGCTCGATCTCTCGCGGCTGCTCCGCGACGAGCTCGAGGAGATCGGGCTCGACGACGTCCGGCTGGACGAGCACGGCTACGTCTACGGCTCGCTCGAAGGCGAGGACTCAGCCCCCGCGATCGGCCTGATCGCGCACGTCGATACCTCGCCCGACGTCACCGGAACGGGCGTCAACCCGCAGCTGCACGAGGCGTACGACGGCGGCTCGATCGAGCTGCCCGGCGGGGGCGTCGTGCTGGATCCGGCCGAGCTGCCGCTGCTGCGAAAGAAGATCGGCCACGACATTGTCACCACCGACGGCACCACGCTGCTCGGCGCCGACGACAAGGCCGGCGTCGCGGAGATCATGGCAGCCGTCGCCTATCTGAAGCGCCACCCCGAGCTCGTCCACGCGCCGATTCGGGTCTGCTTCACCGCCGACGAGGAGGTCGCGGGTGGGGCCGAGCACCTCGACCTCGAACGCTTCGGCGCCAAGTACGCCTACACGCTCGACGGCGCCGAGATCGGCGAGATCGAGGCCGAGACGTTCAACGCGACGAAGGTCACCGTGACGATCCGCGGCCGCTCGACGCACCCCGGGACTGCCAAGGGCCAGCTCGTGAACGCGGTCAAGCTCGCCGCCGACTTCGTCGCCGCGTTTCCGCGCGACGGTCTCTCGCCGGAGACCACCGAAGACCGCGAGGGCTTCGTCCATCCGCACAAGATCTCCGGCGGCGCCGAGCAGACGCTGGTCGAGTTCATCGTCCGCGACCACGACGCGGCGAAGATGAAGGAACACGTTGCGTTGATCCGCGGGCTCGCCGAAGAGATCCGCGAGCGCGAGCCGCGGGCGTCGGTCGAGATCGACCAGGAGGAGCAGTATCGGAACATGGGCGAGGTGATCGATCAGCACCCCGAGGTGATCGAGGCGGCGGTCGAGGCCGTGCGCCGGATCGGTGTCGAGCCCGTGCATACGATCATCCGCGGGGGCACCGACGGCGCCCGACTCTCGCACCGCGGCCTACCGACGCCGAACCTCTTCACGGGCGGCTCCGAGTACCACTCCCGGCGCGAGTGGGCGAGCGTGCAGGACATGGCGGCCGCTGCGGCAACGATCGTCGAGCTCGCCCGCGTCTGGGCCGAGCGCTGAGTATTTCCTGCGAAGACCCCTGCAGGGAGCCGCTTCGCGGCCCCAAAAGAGCAGCGCGCCGCCAACCTCCTAGCTGAACGGCGCCGGCGTCGCTCCGAGCTTCGGGATCGAGACGCGCGCGATCGCGCTGAACGGGGACGGCCTGCACGCCTGGCAGACGCCGACGTCGCAGGCTACCGAGAGGAAGACGAACGCCTCCTCCCGCGTGAAACCCCACTGGTCCACGAGCAGCTTCGCCGCGTCTTCCGCCGCTCCCTGCATGGCCTCGTGGAAGTCGCCGCCCGAGGTCCCGTGCGTGAGCCATGCGTGCGGTAGTTCGGTGACGGGCCACGTCGCCTGCTTCCCTTTCAAGACGCCGAAGCGGGCGACGACCTCGCCCGCGATCTCGACGCCGGTACCGCAGATCTCGCCGTCGCCCATCGAGGCGTGCATGTCGCCGACCGCGAACAGCCCGCCGGGCTGCTGCACCGGAAAATAGAGCGTCGCTCCCGGCCCGTGCAGATGGTCATCGAGGTTGCCGCCGTGCCTGCCTGCCCAGCCGTTTGCGATCTCCTCGCCGTCCGTCGCCACGCCGACGACGCCGACCATCGGCCGCAACGGGAAGCTGATCCGATCGTTCATGTGGATCGTGTCGTCCTCCACGTCGAAGACGTAGGTGACCGGGGAGCGCACCGTGTCGATTAGCTGCCCGAACTCCGGGATGATCGTGGCGAAGCCACGGGGCCCCGGCTTCACCTCTAGCAGCTCGACGACGAGCGAGTCGCCCGGCTCGGCCCCGCGCACCGCGACCGGCCCGGTGGCGCTGTTCACGCGCGAGAAGTCGATGTCGGTGACAAGGTCCGACTCGGATTGGATCTGGCCGGTGAAGCAGTCGTTCGTCTCGAAGCGGACGACTGCTCCGGGCTCGACTTCGAGCACCGGCTCGAGCTCGGGCCCGAAGCCCCAGATGAACTGGTCTCGGGTGACGACGTGGTCAACGGCAAGTGTGGCCATCAGGGGACGATCCTCCCATGCTCGCTACGGCTGGTTCAAGCCCGGAGGTCAGTCCCACGGCGGCGGGTTGTGCACCCACCGGCCGCCGACCATCGTCGCGACGACCTGAATTTGCGGTAACGCCTGCGGGTCGCACGTGACGGGGTCCCTGTCGAGCACGACCAGGTCGGCGAGATAGCCCGGCAGGAGCTTCCCGCGCCGCCGTTCGTCGCCTGACAGCCAGGCGGGCGCGACGCACGTCGCGTGTAGTGCCTGCTCGACCGTCAACGCCTCCTCCGGTCGCCAGCCGGGCCGCCCGTCGATCGACCGCAGCACGCCGGCGGCGATCCCGCTGAGCGGGTCAAGCTCCTCGACGGGAGCGTCCGAGCCGTTCGCGACGACGGCGCCCGAGTCGAGCAGCGAGCGGAAAGCGTAGGTGCCGTCGAGCCGGTCGGGCCACAACCGCTCGGCGAGGTCGCGGTCGGACGGAGCGTGCGAGAACTGCACAGAGCAGGCCACGCCGAGCGCTGCGAAGCGGGGAAGATCCTCCGGAGTCAGGCACTGGGCGTGCTCGATTCGCTGGCGCAGGCCCTTCGGCGCCCACGCCTCCCGCGTCGCCTCGAACGCGTCGAGCGCGTTCCGGTTCGCTAGATCGCCGATCGCGTGCACGCCGACGGGCCAGCCGCGCTCGGCGCCGCGCCGGACGATCTCCTCCAGTTCGGCTCGGCTCGTCAGCTCGACTCCGGTGCCGTCGGTCAGGAGCGCCGTCTGGGAGCCGAGCGTCCCGTCCATGAAGCACTTGAGGTAGCCGATCCGAAGAAACTCGTCGCCGAAGCCCGAGTGAATCGCGAGCGCAGCCGCGTCGTCGAGGAGCTCGTGCGGGATCGAGCCCCAGACGCGCACCGAGAGGCTCCCTTCGTCGCGAAGCCGCTGGAAGATCCCCGGCGAGCCGAGCCAGCCGTCCTTGTCGTGGATCGCAGTGACACCGCGGGAGCCTGCGAGCTTGATGCCGGCACGCGTCGCCTCGGCCCACTCCTCGTCCGTGGTGAGCACGTAGCGGTTGCGGAACCGCCACGCCGACTCCTCGCGGAGGACGCCCGTCGGTTCGCCGTGCTCGTCCCGCTCGACGACGCCGCCCGGGAGCTCGAGGTCGCCACCTGCCACCGCGAGCGCCGCCGAGTTGAGCCAGGCCGAGTGGTAGTCCTTGGAGATCATGATCGCCGGCGTCTCGCCGGTGACTGCATCGAGCGCCTCCTTCGTCGGCTCGGCCCTGACTCCATTTCTGGGATTCCAGTCGCCGTCGCGCCAGCCGTAACCACGCAGCCAGCGCCCCGGCGCAACTTCGGCCTCGCGGATGCGCGACAGCGCGTCGTCGAGTGACGCGCAGCCGTCGAGCTTCACCTGGCGCTGAGCCAGCGACCAGGTCGGAAAGTGGACGTGGGAGTCGGTGAAGCCGGGCAGGACGCAACGCCCGCCGAGGTCGACGACCTCCGGGCTCGCAAGCGCGGTCTCGTGCACCCCGACCCCACCCGCGACGTACGCGCCCGCGATCGCGAGCGCGCGGCTGGCCGGCAGGGCAGGGTCCATCGTCCGGATGACGCCGTTCTCGAGGATCACCGGCGGTGAGCCTAGCTAGGGTCCGCGCGTGCAGGGCTTCGGCACGTTCACGCGAGGCGGTGGCGCGCAGCGCTTCGGCTTCCGCTCCGGCGACGCCGTCGTCGACCTCGGCGAGGGCTCGCTCGACGCGCTCCTGCCACGAGGCCGTGCGGCCTGGGAGCGAGCGACCGAGGACGCCATAGCGGCGGCGGCCACCGGCGACACGATCCCGCTCGCCGACGTCGAGCCGCTGCTTCCGTTCACCGTTGCTGACTACGTCGACTTCTACTCGTCGCTCGAGCACGCGACGAACATCGGCCGCATGTTCCGCCCCGACTCCGAGCCGCTGCTCCCGAACTGGCGGCACCTGCCCGTCGGCTATCACGGCCGCGCCGGGACGGTCGTTGTCAGCGGCACTCCTGTGCGCCGGCCACAGGGGCAGGCCAAGGCGCCGGACGCCGAAACGCCGACCTTCGGGCCGTCGCACCGGCTCGACCTCGAGCTCGAGTTGGGCTTCGTCGTCGGCGTCCCCAGCACGCGCGGCGAGCCCGTGCCCGCGTCCGGGTTCCGCGAGCACGTATTCGGCGTCCTGCTCGTCAACGACTGGAGCGCCCGCGACCTCCAGGCCTGGGAGTACGTGCCGCTCGGCCCGTTTCTCGGCAAGAGCTTCGCAACGTCGATCTCGGCCTGGGTGACGCCGCTGGCGCTGCTCGAAGACCGCCGCGTCGCCGCGCCCAGCCAGGACCCCGAGCCGCTGCCGCACCTCCGCGTCGAGGGCGACTGGGCTCTCGACCTGCCGCTCGAGGTGGAGCTGAACGGCACCGTCATCTCACGTGGGAACGCCCGCAGCCTCTACTGGACGATGCCGCAGCAGCTCGCCCATGCGACGTCGAACGGCGCGAGCATACGCACCGGCGACCTGATGGCCTCGGGGACGATCTCCGGCGCCGACCGGGGCAGCGAGGGCAGCCTGATCGAGCTGACCCGGAACGGGACGGAGCCGATTCGTGTCGGCGACGGCACGAGGACGTTCCTCGAGGACGGGGACGAGGTCGTCCTGCGCGCCGACCCGCTCGCCGAGGTCCGCGGCCGCGTCGAACCGGCTTAGATGAGCTGGCGCTCGCACCTCTACGCGGCGGTTCGTCACGCCCGTGAGCCGAAGGTCCTGCTCGTGAGGAGCGACCGGTCGTGGAGGCTCCCGCACGTCCTCGTCCGGGATCAGGTCTGGGCCGCGAATGCGAAAGTCGTCGTGCCCGCTTTCGAGCAGCGCCTGGCGACACGTCTCTGGCTGCTGCGGCTGCTCGACGAGACCGAGGACGCGGCGGCCAAGCGGCTCGACACGACTTTCGAAATGGAGCTGGTGGATCCCCATTGGAGCGCGCCGGCACACGGACGGTGGGTCGGAAGCGCCGAGCTGGCGCAGCTGCGGCTCAAGGACGAGCAACAGCGTCCCGTCCTGGCGGCGTACCTCGACGCTCTCGAGCGGGACGAGTCTCCGGCTCAGCGACCTTCGTGGGCGCAGCCCGGGTGGCTCCCCGAGGTGCGCGAATGGATCGAGCGAGAGGCGGCGCGGCTCGGACACACCGTCCTGGGGCTCGAGCAGGTCAAGCACTGGAGCATCTCGTCCGTCCTGCGGATCGAGACCGACGGCGCCGACCTCTACTTCAAGGTTCCGGCGCGGCTGCCGCTCTTCGTCGAGGAAGCGAGGTTGACCGCTGGGCTTGCCGAACGGTTTCCCGACCACGTCCCTGCTCCACTGGCCATCGACGAGAAGCGCGGGTGGCTGCTGCTGCCCGCGTTCGACGAGCTGTTCGGATGGGATGCGCCGCTCGACGACCGCCGGGAGGCACTGCGGCGGTTCGCCGAGCTGCAGCGACGCACTTCCGAGCTGACCCACGAGCTCCTCGCCGAAGGCTGCCTGGACCGGCGGCTGGATGTCCTGGAGACGCAGGTCGACCCGCTCGTGAACGACCCCGAGGCGGTCGCCCGCCTCACCGCCGAGGAGGTCGCAGAGCTCAGACGTCTGGCTCCTTGGCTGAAGGAGGTCTGCCGTCGCCTCGCGGCTTTCGAGCTTCCCTCGACACTCGTGCACGGCGATCTGCACATGCTCAACGTCGCCCGGCTCGACCGCGAGCTCGTTTACTTCGACTGGACCGACGCCTGCATCGCCCACCCCTTCATCGATCTCCTCTGCCTGACGTGGGAAAAGGACGAAACCAGTCGCGCCGCTCTGCTCGAGGCGTATCTCGAACCGTGGCAGGGAGTCGAGACGGCCGAGCGCCTGCAGGAGGCCGTCGCGCTGGCGAGCGTCGTGATTCCTCTACACCACGCGGTTTCCTACCGGCACATCGTCGCCGGCCTCGAGCCTGCCGCCAAGCCCGAGCTCGATGCGACGCACAACTTCCTCCGGCGGGTGCTGAGCAATGCAGTCCCGCTGAGCTGAGACCGCGGCGGCCCTGGGGGCTCGCCGCCGCGGCCCGGCCGCGCGTTACGCGCTGGAGCCGAACAGAATCCGCCACTGGAGAGGTGCAAAGGGCGAATTGCGAAGCTTTTGCTTCAGTTGAGCCGCAGTCATTCTCGTTCCGCCTTTCGGCCGCAGGAACCAGTCGAGCCCACCATGCGTCGGGGCGGCCCGGGCGTCATCACTCCGGTGGGGTATTCGTGCCTAGGCGAGGACTAGACTCCGCGCCATGGCCTGGGACGTTCTCTCCGAGGTGCAGCGCGAGATCCGCGAGCTCGTCCGGACGCTCGCGCGCGAGCGTGTGGCCCCGCGCGCGGCCGAGATCGACGAGTCGCACGAGTTTCCGTGGGACGTCGTCGAGCTCTTCAGAGAGCACGAGCTCTTCGGCCTCCTCTACGACGAGGAGTGGGGCGGCTCCGGAACCGGCACGCTCCTCGCGCTCGTCGCGATCGAGGAGGTCTCGAAGGTCTGCGCGACGAGCGGCCTGCTGCTCGCCGTGCAGGAGCTCGGCTCGCTCGGGCTCAAGCTCGCCGGCTCGCAGGCGCAGAAGGAGCAGTACCTGCCGAAGCTCGCCACCGGGGAGTGGCTGCCCGCGTACGCCCTGACGGAGGCCGGCTCGGGCTCCGATTCGGCGGCGATGCGCACGACGGCGGTCCGCAAAGGCGACGAGTACGTCCTCAATGGCAGCAAGCGCTTCATCACGAACGCCGGCGTCGCGAACCTCTACACCGTCTTCGCGAAGACTGATCCCGACGCCGGCCACTCGGGTATCTCTGCGTTCCTCGTGGAGGCGGAGACGCCCGGCTTCGCGGTCGCGCGACTCGAGGCGAAGCTGGGGATCTCCGGATCGACCACCGGCGAGCTCACCTTCGACGACGCGCGCATCCCTGCCGGCAACCTGCTGGGCGAGGAGGGCGCAGGGTTCAAGATCGCGATGAGGATCCTCGATCGCTCGCGGCCGGGCGTCGCTGCGCAGGCGCTCGGGATCGCGCAGGGCGCAACCGACTACGCGCTCGACTACGCGAAGACGCGCGAGACGATGGGCAAGCCGATCGCCGAGCACCAGCTGATCGCGGCCAAGCTCGCCGACATGGAGACCGCCTGCGAAGCCGCCCGTGGGCTGCTCTACCGCTTCGGCCAGATGTGCGACGACGGCGTCGACGACGCCGAGCTGACCAAGGCCTCGGCGATGGCGAAGCTCTTCTGCGGCGATGTCGCCATGGACGTCACGATCGAGGCGGTCCAGATCCTCGGCGGCTATGGCTACATCAAGGAGTACCCGGTCGAACGCTTCATGCGCGACGCGAAGATCACGCAGATCTACGAGGGCACGCAGGAGGTGCAGCGCCTCGTGATCGCCCGCGAGATGCTGCGGGAGAGCCGCGCGTTCCTGCTCGCGGGCGTCGGGTAGAGCAACGTGGCGAGGTCGTGGCGCTGCTGGTTGGGGCTGCACCGCTGGCAGCGGCTACGCAGCGAGAGCGGGGGCTGGTACAAGGAGTGCCGGGACTGTGGCAAGTACCAGGATGTGCCCGAGGTGCCGCGCATCATCGGCTGACGCTCCCCTCAGTGCGACTTTGCGAGCGCCGCGCGGGTGACGCGAAGGGGACGCAGGCCGACGGTCAGCCGGCGAAGCTCGTCCGAGAAGCGGCGTGGGACCCCATACCACTGGTTGCGGGCGAACCGTTCCAGGTGGACGCCGTAGCTGAGGAAGCGGTCGAGCTGCCGGGTCGCGACGATGCCCGTGACGTAGTTGTTCCGGAAGCGCAGCTGGTAGTACGCCGTTCCGAGATCCGGTGCCCGCAGGTGCGCGGGGGCGGGGCCGCTGTAGTAGAAGGAGACGAGCTGCGGCAGCACGTCGCGGCTCACAATCGGGACGCAACGCGTCTCGTTGCACACACGGAGATCGCCGGGGCCGAAGTCCTTCGCGCTCGCCGAGGGTAGGACGAGGAGGGCCGACGAGGCGACGAGGGCGACGAGGAACGTTCTCATGCTTCTCTTACGCCGCCCGGCGGGTCGAGGTTCCCATCCGGGACGAACAGCCGCCGGAGCCGCTCGATGCCCTCGTCGAGCAGCTCGTCGGAGACGGCCAGCGAGATGCGTGCATGGCCGGCCCCGCGGGCGCCGAACCCTTCCCCCGGGGCGACCGCGACGCGCGCCTCCTCGAGGATCCGCTCCGCCGTGACGCCCTCCGGCAGCTCGAGCCAGGCGAAGAACGTTCCTTCCGACCGCGCGCCCGGAAGCGCCGCGATCACGCGGTCGCGCCGCGCTTCGTAGAGCGCGCGCCGCTCCTCGACCGTGTCCTGCGGCCCGCGCAGCGCCGCGATCGCAGCCTCCTGGAGCGGCGCGAAGATCCCTGCCCGCAGGTGCGACTGCATCACGTCGAGCCGGCCGACGAGCTCCGCGTTCCCGACCGCGAACCCGAGGCGCCACCCCGCCATCCCGTACGTCTTCGACATCGCGAAGAGCTCGATCCCGACCTCCTTGGCGCCCGGCTCGGCGAGGAAGCTCGCGGGCCCGCGGCCGTCGAAGACGAGATCGCCGTAGGCGAAGTCGTGCAGCACGGCCGCGCCGGTGCGCTCCGCATAACGCACGGCGTCGGCGAAGACGCCGTCGCCGACTGCCAGCCCGGTGGGGTTCGAGGGGTAGTTCAGGTAGATGGCGGCCGCGTCGTTGGACATCGCCGTGAAGTCGGGCTGCGGCTCGATCGGGAACGGCACGACGCGCGCGTCCGCGAGCGCGGCGCCGGAGAGGTAGTCGGGATAGCCGGGGTCGGGGAGCAGCAGCGTCGACCCGCGCTCGGCGACGCAGAGCGGGAACTCGGCGAGCGTCGACTTGATCCCGGGCACGATCGCCACCTCGCGCGTCGGATCGAGCTCGACCCCGTAGACGCTCCGGTAGCGGTGCGCGACCGCCTCCTTCAGCTCGGGCAGGCCGGAGAACGGCGCGTAGCCGTGGACGGCGGCGTCGCGCGAAAGCGCAGTGGCCGCGAGCCGCTCGGCGACGTGTGGGGGCGGCGGAATGTCGGGATTGCCGCGCCCGAGGTCGATCACACGCTCGCCGTCGCGTGCGGCTGCGGCGGCGACGCGCCCGAGCAGCGCCGTGAAGTACTGCTCGGGGAGCCGGTCGAATCCGTCGGGAGCCGGGCGCATCCTGGCAATTCTGTCAGCGCAAGATGAGCATCCGCAGGAGCGAACGCTCATCGCGCGAAGACCCCTGAAGAGAGCTACGGCCGGCGCAGCTTCGAGGCGTCCACGACCTCGAAGGCCGAGCCCGGGACGCGGTGGAGCGTGTGTAGCTGGTCGTTCGACCACCTCGGGCTCGGCGCGCCGCTCAGGTACCAGTTCGAGCCGTTGTCGGCGACGATCATCCCGTACTCCTTCAGCGCCTGGAGGACGATTCGCGCCTGACGGGGGAAGCCCGCGACCGGGTAGCTCTGCTTCAGGCGGAAGCGCATTCCCATCGGCGGCAGGTTCGGATCGGTCTGGTCGCTCGCGAAGTGGCGCGCCGGCCACACGTAGGCGCGGCGCGTGCGGTTGACCGTGAAGCGGAGCGCGTGGTCGATCCGGCCCTTGGCGACGTCTTCGTAGCGGGCGAGGCCTGGAAGGATCGGGAGGCCGGCGGCGTCGGCCGACGTCCAGCCGGCGGGACGCGGCTTGTTCGAGCGCAGGTCGAAGATCGCGCCCGAGCCGGCGCGCCAGCGGCCGGCGTTCCCCGGGTACAGCGCGAAGAGCTCGTAGAGCCTGCAGCTATCGCGGTCGACGATCAGGGCATGTCGGTCGCCGGTCGAGCCTCGGCCGCCCTCGATCGCGACGTTCGCCGGGATCGGATACGGGCCCTGGTCGGACTCGTCCGCGTACTCGAACTGGACGCGCGACTTCGCCTGCGTCCCGCGGACGACGGTGATCGGGATCCCGATCGGCCCACCCTCCCAGAGGCCGGAGCCGAAGTCCGCGTGGACGTTGTCGGCGGCGCCGGTCGCGGCCACGACTCTGGACGAGTTCGGAGCGACCGGCAACTTGTCGACGCGCTGGTTCCAGGGGCTCGTCGCGGGGAAGACCGGGCAGGCGGGCGCCTGCGGCAGCCTGGCCGCCGAAGCGGCGGCGACCCCCAGCGCGAGCACGCCGAGGGCGAACAGAGCAATCCGTCTCACAGAAGCGGAGACGCCGCTGCGGGAAGAGTCTTGTCGTCAGGCAGCGTCACGAGCGGGTAGAGCGCGCGGATCTCGTCCACAAACGCAGCCAGCTCGTCGGCGATCTTCGCGTCGCGGATCTCGAGCACGTTCTCGGCGTTCAGCTCGCCCGAGTGCGAGAGGTTGAAGCTGCCGATGAACGAGACGTCGTCGGCGACCGTGATCTTCGCGTGCATGAAGTCGTGCACCGTGTCGGGAGCCCACTTGGTCGACGGCTTGCCCGTGAACTTTGCGGCTTCGAGGAAGCGGCGAAGCGCCGGGACCTTCCAGCTCGCGTTGCCGTTCATCCGCCACTGGTAGAGGACGCCGTCGACCTGGGTGTCGTCGACCACCCCGGCGACGTCGACCTTCGCGTCCGAGCACACTTCCGCCAGCGTGCCGAGGATCGGCCCCGAGCTGAGCACCGGCGAGGCGATCCGGATCCGCCGCTTCGCCTGGCCGATCCGCTTCGCGATCCGGTGCGCGAGGGCCTCGCCGTTCTCCGGCGTGAACCACGGCCGCACCTCGATCCCGCCGACGTCGACCGGCCGGGGCTCGACGTGCCCGCCGAGGACGGCGCCGCTCTCCCAGAGCTGGTCGAAGTTGAGCCGGTAGGCGTGGGCCAGCTCCGGCGACTGGACGATGGCGACCACGTTCTCCTGCCGCGACCAGGAGTCGTCCGTCCAGTTCATCGAGCCCGTCCAGACGGTTTCGCCGTCGCGAACGACGTACTTGTGGTGCATCAGGTCGGGCACGCCGGGAATCGGCCGGGTCGGGATCGGCAGCGCCTCCAGCAGCTCGGGCGCAGTCTGCGGAGGCGGCGGTACCGGGATCGGCCCCGGATGGTCGACGTTGTAGACGAGGCGTACGGCGACGCCCCGGTCCTGGGCGCCGAGCAGCGCTCGTTTGAAGATCTCCGCCGCCTCGTCGTGCAGCCGGATGTCGTAGAGCGCCAGGTCGAGGGTCGTTCGCGCGGCGCCGAAGAACTCGGCCACCTGGTGTGCAACGTCGACGGCGGTCTGGCCACCGTCGCGAAAGAACCGAAGCTCGATCACCCGGCCGCGGCCCGGAGCGAGGCCTTGTGAGCCCGCTTCGCCTCCTGATACTCGGCGAGAGCCTCCGGCGAGTCGACGTCTCCGAGCATCGGGTGGTTCGGGACGAGCGGCTCGGCCAGGTCGACGCCGAGCCTGCGAGCGAGCACCGAGGCGAGCGCCTTCACCTTCATCTCACCGAAGCCCGGCAGCGCCTCGATGCGCCGTCTTAGATCGTCGGTGTCCGTGGCATCGCGCCAGACCCGGCTCGCGTCGCCGCCGTAATCCTCGGCGACGACCGCACACATCTCCTGCACGCGTTTGGCCATGTTCCCGGGGAAGCGGTGGATCCCGGGCTTCTGGCGGAAGACTTCCAGCAGTTGTTCGGGGTCGAGGCCGGCGATCTCGGCGGCGTCGAGGCGGCCGAGGCGCTGCTTCAGCTTGAGCGGGCCCGAGAAGGCGGTGGGCACCGTGACCTGCTGGTCGAGCACGAAGCCGACGAGCAGCGCGAGCGGCTCGGCGGCGATCAGCTCGTCCGCCTCGGTGTTCCCGGTGAAGTGCAGCGCGTCGGGCACGGTTCGATCCTAGCGAGACGGGGTACGCCACGACCATGTCCGAGCCGTTGCACAAGGCCGAGGCGAAGGTCGAAGACCTCGCACACGAGGCCGCCGAGGGCAACAGCGCCCGCACGCCGTGGCTGATTCTCGGCGGCATGCAGGTTGCCGTGATCGTGATCGTGGCGGTCATGCTCGCGATCGTCTTCACGGTCTATCTGCTCTCCTAGCGGGCTAGGCACCGCTCAAAAGTCGTCCTAGACTCGCGTCATGGTCAGAAAGACCGTCACGCTCGTCTTCTGCGACGTGTCCGACTCGACCCCGCTCGGCGAGCGGCTCGACCCCGAAGCGCTGCGGGGCGTGTGGTCGTGCTATCACGAGACCGCGCGCGAAGTGCTCGAACGGCATGGCGGTACGATCGAGAAGTTCGTCGGCGACGCCGTCCTGGGTGTCTTCGGGATTCCCGTCGTGCACGAGGACGATGCGCTCCGCGCGGTCCGCGCCGCCGTCGAGCTGCGCGATCAGCTCGCGCGTCTGAACGACGAGCTCGAGCGCGTCTACGGCGCCCGCATCGACGTTCGCACTGGGATCAACACGGGCGAGGTCTTCGCCGGGGATCCGACACACGGCGATCCGTTTGCGACCGGCGACGCGGTCGTCGTCGCCCAGCGCCTCGAGGTAAACGCCGCCGGCGGCGAGATCCTCGTCGGGGAGGCGACGATCAGGCTCGTGCGCGACGCGGTCACGGCCGAACCGGTCGAGCCGCTCTCGCTGAAAGGCAAATCGGAGCCGGTCAAGGCGTGGCGTCTCCTCGACGTCGGGCCGGAGGCGCGCGGCGTTGCCCGAAGGATGGACTCGCCGCTCGTTGGCCGAACCGACGAGCTGGGCCAGCTCCGCGCGGAGCTCGCGCGGGTCTCCGCGGAGCGCACGTGCCGCACCGTCACCATCCTGGGCGAGCCCGGCGTCGGCAAGTCCCGACTCGCGGCGGAGCTGACGGCATCGGCGCAGGGCGTGCTCGTCCTCGAGGGTCGGTGCCTGCCGTACGGGGACGGGATCACGTACTGGCCGCTCGTCGAGGCCGTGCGGGCGCTCGATCTCGACGAGATCCTCGTCGGTGACTCCGAAGGCGAGCTCGTGCGCAAGCGGATTCTGGAGGCCACCGGCCGCGGGGAGCCGCGCTCGCGTACCGACGAGCTGTACTGGGCTGTGCGGCGACTGCTCGAGACGCTGGCCCGGAACCGGCCGGTTGCGCTCGTCCTCGATGACGTCCAGTGGGCAGAGCCGGCCTTCCTCGACCTCGTCGAGTACCTCCAGGGTTGGAGCCGCGACGCGCCAATCCTCATCTGCTGCCTGGCGCGGCCGGATCTCATCGAGCACCGGCCGGCCTGGTCGACGTCCTCCACGATCGAGCTCGCGCCCCTCGCCCTCGAGGACGCCCGCACGCTGCTCGAGAATCTCGGCGGACCGCTCGATCCTGCTGCCGCCGACGCGCTCGGTCGTGCCACCGGCGGCAACCCGCTCTTCCTCGAGGAGATGCTCCGGATGCTCGTCGAGGACGGGGTGCTCGTCGAGCGCAGCGGCCGACTCGAAACGCGGGCGACAGTCGCGTCGCTGCGCGTGCCCGAAACGGTGCAGGCCGTCCTTGCCTCGCGGCTCGACCGACTCGACCCGGAGGAGCTCGCGGTGCTGCAGCGTGCGGCAGTGATCGGCCAGGTCTTCTGGTGGGGGCCGGTTGCGGACATGTCCCCGTCCGCGGAGGTCGCCGCAGTTGCGGCCCGGCTGCAGGGTCTCGTCCGCAAAGGGCTCGTGCGACCCGATCGGAGGACGTTCGTCGGCGAGGACGGATTCCACTTTGGCCACATCCTGATCCGCGACGCCGCCTACGACTCGATGTCCAAGCGCCTGCGCGGCGACCTGCACGAGCGGTTTGCGAACTGGATCGAAGCGCGGGTGGGCGAGGGCGTCGATCTCGACGAGATCCTCGGCCACCACCTCGAGCAGGCACACGCGTACCGCGTCGAGCTGGGCCCGGGGGGAGAGCACGAGCTTGCCCTGGCCGCACGCGCCGCGGAACGGCTCGCGCGCGCCGGCCGCCGTGCACTCGGCCGCGCTGACATCCACGCCGCGACAAACCTGCTCGAGCGTGCGGTCGCGCTGCTGCCCGAGGACCATCCCCACCGGCTCGAGCTCGTGCCGGAGCTCGGGCTCGTGCTCACCGAGTCGGGGGAGCTGGCGCGCGCCGAGGATCTCCTGAGCGCGCTGCTCGAACGAGCGGACGTGAGCGAGATCGTGCGGCTAGCCGCACGAATCGAGCGGGCGGCGCTCCGGCTGAGGAGTGACCCGCGCGGAGGCTGGGAGGACGATCTCGAACAGGTCGAGAAGACGCTGCCGTGGCTCGAGGAGATGCCGGATCCACAGCGACGCGCACACCGCGTGCTGGCACGCGGCTGGTTCCTCGTCGGTCTCGTGCGCGGGCTGTGGGCGGGCCAGGTCGCACGTGGAGAGGAGGCCCTCCAGCGGGCACGAGCCCATGCCGGCGCCGCCGGCGATCGCTGGCAGGAGGCGGAGATCGTCGGCCGGCTCGGCTTCGCGGCGTGGTCGGGTCCGCTTCCCGTTCATGACGCGATCGGCCTCTGCGCGTCGCTGCTGGAGTCGTCCCCGGACGACCTGCTGGTCGAGGCGTGCTGCCGGCGCTGGATCGGCTGCCTCGCCGCGCGGCAGGGCCGCTTCGGGGAGGCGCGCGACCTCGTGGACGCGGCGACGGCTGCGTACGAAGAGCTCGGTGCCCGCCTCGACGCCGTTTCCGCGTCCGCATTCGGCCACGCCGACATCGAGGTTCTCGCAGGTGACCCTGCTGCGGCGGAACGGGCCCTACGTCGCGGCTACGAGGAGTTCGGTGTCGTGGGCGAGGTCGGGCATCGCGCGTCGGTCGCGGCCATGCTCGCCCGGACGCTGCAGGCGCAGGGTCGTGGCGCCGAGGCGGAGGAGCTCGTCCGCCTCGCCGAGGAAACCGCGTCCGAGCACGACATCTGGTCGCAGGTGCTCTACCGGGTCACGCGGGCGCGCCTACTCGCCGACACGGGGAACGTTCAGGAGGCCGAGTCTCTCGCACGCGCAGCTCTCGCGATCGTGGCGCTCACCGATCTGCTCGACCTGCATGCCGACGTTCTGCTCGACCTCGCCGAAGTGCTGCGCCTGGACGGACGCAACGACGAGTCGCGGGAGCATGTCGCGAGCGCTCTGGCGCTCTACGAGCGCAAGGGCAACGTCGTCGCCGCGAATCGCGCGCGGCTCCAGCTGGACGTGGCGGCTAGGACGGGGTGATCCTGAGTCGGCGCGCCATCTCGGCGTCGATCGGACGACGAGCAAGCGGCGGGACGTAGAGCGTCGGCCCGGGCGCGGCGACGAGCCCGGACGTCTGTTCGAGCGTCATCGAGTCGGTCTGCGCGCCTGCGATCGGGTACGTGGAGGCCCGGTAGAAGACGACCCTGTGGTCGGGCGGGTAGAGCTCGCGCAATCGCTCCGTCAGGATGTGGAGCCCGCGCGGGTCGGGCTTCGGGTCCCAGTCGAGCTTGCCGACGGCGTCCACCTGCCAGAGCACCAACCCCGCGGTGGGATCGAGCTGATGCCCGCGCAGCAGGAACTCGGTCGCTTCGTAGCTCTGCCAGCCCCGCTCCGCGGGATCGACTCCAAGATCGGCGAACAGGCACGCCTCGGCCGAGATCGCGGGCAGCATCTGGGCCGGATATCCCGCTGCTCGAGCCCGCTCGACAGCCTGGTGCGACGGCGTCACGAACACACCCGGGTGGCCGTAGAAGACCGCGCACACACGCGAGCCGCGGCGCACCGCTGCGAGGATCTCGTCGACCATCTCGGCGTAGATCTGGGCGCGCGCCGGGCCGGGACGGTAGAGGTGGCTGAGCGACCGCGCGTTGGCGTTCAGCGACTCGAGCCAGGTACCCGTCACCGGATCGGCGACCACGTACAAGACCTCGTCAGCCTGTTCGAGCGCGTCGCGAGCCTCGGGCGTGAGTTGCTGGACGAGCTGGATTCCCGTGCCGACGACTGTGAGCGAGCCGCCGCTGGCGGAGCGTGACGTGCCGCTACTCCGGCTCTTCCGCTTCAAACCCCCAGACCCAGTGCGGGACGCTGATCCACCAAGCCACCTCGATCCCGCTCCCGCTCCCGAACTCCTCCGCGACCGCCGCTTGAACCTCGGCAAGCGTGGGCGGGTGCGCCTCCGGCTGGAAGAGCGCGTGCTCGGCGAGCCCCCAGTCCCGAAGGACCCCGTCGCGATCTTGATCCGAGTTGAAGAGGGTGCGGAGCTCGGCCGAGTGGCACAAGGCGATCAGGAACAGCGTCAGCGGCTTGTCGAGGCTCGCCATGTGCGGGAAGCTACAAGACTCGATGTTCTCGGTCAAGGCGCCCTCGGAGCTAGGCTGAGGCCATGGATTCGCTCGCGCCCTTCTCGCCGAAAACGCGAGGCTGGTTCGAGCG
>JANMJY010000288.1:0-2333 GCA_031371615.1 Actinomycetes bacterium
GAGATCGCCGGCCTGGCCGAGGCAGGCGTCGTGCGGCTAGGCGCGGTAGACCCGGCCGGGTAGCTCGCGGCCGAGGAGGCTCTCGAGCCATCTGGCGACCGAGCTGACCGCGTCGAGATCGACGCCGGTCTCCACGCCCTCACGGTCGAGCAGGTACAGCACGTCCTCGGTGGCGACGTTCCCGGTCGCCCGGGGCGCAAAGGGGCAGCCCCCGAGGCCGCCGACCGAAGCGTCGAGAACCGCCGCTCCGGCCTCGACGGCCGCCCAGGCGCACGCGACGCCCGTATGGCGGGTGTCGTGGAAGTGACCGCCGACCGGGACGCCGAGAGCGGAGATCCGGTCGAGCAGCAGGCGGACGGGCCCAGGCGTCGCGACGCCGATCGTGTCCGCGAGGACGACCTCGCCTGCGCCTGCCGCGACGAGCCGCTCGGCGAGCGCGGCCACAACGCCCGGATCGACTTCGCCTTCGAACGGGCAGCCGAACGAGACGCTGACCGTAGCCGTCGAGGGACGGTCGGCGACGGCCAGGATCCGCTCGACCCGAGCGGCCGCTTCCTCCAGCGAGGCGTTTCCGTTCCGCTGGTTGAACGTCTCGGTCGCCGCGAGCGTGACGTTGACGCGACCGAGCCGGGTCGCGGCCAGCCGCTCCCAGCCGCGCTCGTTCAGGACGAGCCCGGAGAGCTCGGCCCGGACGTCACCGGCCGCCCCGACGACCTCCTCCGCACCCGCCATCTGCGGCACCCGTTCGTCGCTGACGAAGCTGACCGCCTCGATCCGCGGCAGGCCGGTTGCCGCGAGCCGGCGCACCAGCTCGGCGCGAATGTCGGGCGCCAGCGTGTCCGGCTCGTTCTGCAGCCCGTCCCGCGGGCCGACGTCGCAAAGCGTGACGCGCACGCGGCGAGGCTACTCGTACTGGAGCGCCTTGAGCGGGTCGAGCCGCGCCGCGCGCCGCGCCGGGAAGATCGCAGCCAGCATGCCGACCACGATCGTCGCGATCGAGAAGACGATGATCTGGCCCACGGGGAGCGAGAACTCGATGAAGTCGACGCGGGCGATCAGGAGCGCTCCGAGCACGATCCCGAGCACGATCCCGAGCACGCCGCCGATGAGCGCGGTGATCACGCTCTCGTGCCGGATCATGCGGCGCACCTGGCGTCGCGTCATCCCGATCGCGCGCAGCATCCCGAGCTCCCGCGTCCGCTCGAAGACGGTCAGCACGAGCGTGTTCACGATCCCGAACAGGCTGACGATCACCGAGAGCGCGAGCAGCACGTAGAGGATGTTGAGGATGTCGTTCAGGCCGCTGATCTGGTTATCGACGAACTCGTCGCGCGTCTGCGCCTTGGCGTTCGGGAAGTCCTTTAGCGCGCTCACGAGCGTCTTCGTGTTCTGGTCGTTGATGCCGCCACGCATCTGGACGAACGTGTAGAGGTTCTTCGGCGACTCGTACTCGCGGTCGAAGACCGTGGTCGAGAAGGTGACGTGCCCGAACGGGGAGCCTCCCGCGGGCGGGTCGAAGATGCCCTTGACTTTCAAGTGCAGCATCTTCCCGGAGGGAACCAGGACGGTGACCTGCGAGCCGGCGTGGAGCTTGTGAGTCTTCGCGTAGTCGGCGTCGACGAAGGCGCCGTCCGTTCCGAGCGCGGCGAGCGTCTGCTGCGAGCCCTCCTTCCACTGCAGGGTCAGCACCTGGCCCGCGTCCGGGTCGACGGCCGTGACGAACTCCGTCTTGTCGAAGATGCGCGCCTCGCCCGTGCGCGTGCTCGCGACGGCTTCGACGCCGGACACCTTGGCGACGGCGTCGGCGGCATCGGTCGGGATCGGCGAGAAGTTGTTCTGGGCGGTGATCGCGTAGTCGGACGTGAAGATCTCGTCGACCGCGCCGCGGAACGTGCTCGTGATCCCGGCCGCGAGAGTCGCGACGAGGGTCACGAGTGCGAGCCCGATCATCAGCGCCGCGGCCGTCGAGGCCGTTCGCTGGGGGTTCCGCCGCGCGTTGTCTCTGGCCAGCTTTCCGGCTGCCCCGCCCATGGCCGCCGCAGGCGCACCGAGCACGGCGGCGAGCGGGCGCACGAGCCGCGCGGAGAAGAGCGCCACGCCGACGAAGATCAGGAGCGCGCCGATGCCCATCCAGAGCAAGACCTGCTTCGTGCCGAGGCCGCTGCCGAACAGCCCGTAGGCGAGGGCGCCGAACCCTAGCGCGGTCAGCGCCAGGGAGCCGGCGGTGCGGAAGCGCGCGAAGCGCGACTCCGGCAAGGTCGCACCCTCGCGGACGGCCGCGATCGGCGGCACGCGGGTGGCCCTGAGCGCCGGCCTGAGGCTGGCCAGGAGCG
>JANMJY010000295.1:0-17810 GCA_031371615.1 Actinomycetes bacterium
CGCGATTTCGGAGAACGCGGGCGCAGCGACCACGCCGCCCCAGATCGCGCCGTGCGGCTCGTCGATCGAGACGAGCACGACGAGCCGGGGGTTCTTCGCCGGCACGACGCCGACGAACGACGCGACGTAGCGCGTGTCCGAGTAGCCGCCCGGCTCCGGCTTGGCGGCGGTGCCCGTCTTGCCTGCGACGGTGTAGCCCGGCACGGCGGCGAGCGCTCCCGTGCCGCCCTCGGCCGAGACGACGTCGCGCAGCATCGCCATCATCTGCGCCGACACGGTCTTGGAGATGACCCGGTGGCCGCGGGCGTGGCTGCGCCACTCCGTGCCCACGCGCTCGACGAGGTACGGCTTGCGCCACACGCCGCCGTTGGCGATCGCGCCATAGGCTGCGGCCATCTGGATCGGCGTGACGCCGATGCCCTGCCCGATCGGCACGTTGCCGATCGTCGAGCCCGACCAGTAGCTGGGCAGTAGGCCTCGGGACTCACCGGGCGCGTCGACACCGGTCGGCTGCCCGAAGCCGAAGCGGTCGATCCAGTTCTGGAGGCGACTCTGGCCGAGCTGCAGGGCGAGCGTGATCGTGCCGATGTTCGACGACCGCGAGAGGATCTGCGCGACTGTCATCCGTTCCGTCGCGCGCGGCTCGTGCTCGTGGATGATCCGGTCAGCGACGCGGATCGAGCTCGCGAGCGTGAACTGGGTGCTCGGCGTGACGAGCTTCTCCGAGAGCGCTGCCGCCACCGTCACCACCTTGAACGTCGAGCCGGGCTCGTAGACGTCGGTGACGGAGCGATTGCGCCGGCGGTCGGCCGCGGCGGATGCGAAGCGGTTGGCGTCGAAGCCGGGCGCCACGGCCATCGCGAGCACCGCGCCGGTGCGCGGGTCGAGGACGATCGCGTTGCCGGCCTTGGCGCCCCAGTGCTTGACCGTCTCGCGCAGCACGGATTCCGCGTTCGCCTGGATGCCGTGGTCGATCGTGAGGAAGACGTCGTGTCCCGCCTGCTCCGGCTTCGTCGAGATGACGTCGATGACACGGCCCGCCGGATCGGTGACCGTCGTCTGGCTGCCGGGCTTGCCGATCAGTTGCCTGTCGAGCGAGCGCTCAAGGCCCTCGAGCCCGTTGTTGTCAACGCCTGCGAAGCCGAGCACGTGCGCGGCGACTCCCCGCTGCGGGTAGTAACGCTGCTCCTCGGCGTAGTAGCCGAGCCCGGCCAGCTTCTGCTTCTCGAGCTCGGCTGCCTTCGTGGGATCCGCCTTCCGCTTCACGTAGACGAAGTGGCGCGTCCGGTCGGCGAGCAGCGGATAGAGCGCCTCCGCGTCGACGCCGAGCGCCTGGCCGGCAGCGAGCGCGACCCGCCGCGGGTTCTTCACCAGGCGCGGGTCTGCGTAGACGGTGGTCGCCTGCTCACCGATTGCGAGCGGCTCGCCCGTCCGGTCGTAGATCGTGCCCCGCCCGGCTGGGATCTCGGTCGTCTGCTCGTGCTGGCGCGCCGCGATCCGCTCGAGCGTGGAGGCCTGCACGCCTTGCAGCCAGATCGCCCTGCCGAGAGTGCCGGCGAAGACGAGGGCGAAGAGACCGAGGAGAAGGCGGATGCGGCGGTTGGAGGACCGCTCGGTCATAGCCCGGTCTCTTGGCCTCTGAGCAGGGGAGGTTCCCCGACAAATGCCAGAGAGGGAGCTCGTGGGGTAGACATGGTTTCCCCCACGGGAGTGAGCCGGAAGCGAACGACGCTCACGGCATCAGTTGCACGTGTTCGGTCAAGGCGGGGTCTGCGCGCACGAGCCCGAGCTGCGTGCGCGCCTGAGACTCGATCCTGGCGTTCGCGGACGCGCTCGAGAGCTGCGAGCTGAGGCGGTTCGTGTCGGCGCGCAGCTGGACGCGCTCGCGACCGAGGTCGTCGAGCTGGAGGTTCAGCTGCAGGACTGCGACGTTGACCGCGACGACCCCTGCCAGCAGGACGGCGAGGACGACGATCCAGACGACGCCACCGAAGGGACGCGGCCTCGGCGCAACCCGTGCTGCGGGACGCCTCCGCGGCGGAGCGACCTGCGGCGTCTCGACCCGTGCGGTGCCCGCCCAGCTTGCCATCAGACTTTCACCGCCGCCCGGAGCTTCGCCGACGCGGCGCGCGGGTTCGCCTCGAGCTCGCGGGCACCGGGACGGAGCGGCTTGCGAGTCAGGTCGCGCAGCACGGGCTCCTTGCCGCAGTTGCAGATCGGGAACTCCGGCGGGCAGGTGCAGCCGCGCGCCTGCTCGCGGAAGTACCGCTTGACGATCCGGTCCTCCAGCGAATGGAAGCTGATGACGGCGATGCGGCCTCCGGGCCGGAGCATCCGCACCGCCGCCGGGAGCGCTGCTTCGAGCGCACCGAGCTCGTCGTTGACGGCGATCCGCAGCGACTGGAAGACGCGCTTGGCGGGATGGCCGTCGCCGAAGCGCGCCGGCGTCGGGATCGCCTGCTTGATCGTGTCGGCCAGGTCGGTCGTCCGCTCGAACGGCCGCTCGGCGCGGCGGCGGACGATCGCGCGGGAGATCTGCTTCGCGTAGCGCTCCTCGCCGAAGCGCTTGAAGATCAACGCGAGCTCGCGCTCGTCGGCCTCGTTCACGAGCTCGCGCGCCGAGAGCTCGGCCGAGGTGTCCATACGCATGTCGAGCGGGGCGTCGGCGGCGTACGAGAAGCCGCGCTCCGGCCGGTCGACCTGCATCGACGAGACACCGAGGTCGAGCAGGATTGCGTCCGCCTGCACGTCGTTGGCGGCCAGCTGGCTGAGGACGAGCGAAAACTCGCCGCGGAGGAAGCGAGCCTGGACCGTCTTGCCGGCCTTGAAGCGGTCGAAGTACGCGCGAGCCGTCGGATCGCGGTCGATCGCGATCAGCTTGCCCTCACCCTCGAGGTCCGACACGAGCTCGCTCGAATGACCGCCGGCGCCGAAGGTCGCGTCGACGACGGTCTCGCCCGGGCGCACCGCGAGGAGCTCGCGCACCTCCTCGGCGAGCACGGGGACGTGATCAGACGCGCTTCTCTGCAAGACGTTCGGCAACATCGTCAGCACTCCCTTCGACCTTGGTGACATGTTCGGCCCAGGCGGTGCGATCCCAGATCTCGAGGTGGTCGTGGACGCCTGCCACGACGACCTCGCGCCCGAGCCGCGCGCGCCGGTGCAGCGCGGGCGGCACGAGCACGCGCCCCTGCTTGTCGAGCTCTGCGTCGGACGCGGCGGAAAAGAAGAACCGCTTCAGCTCTCTCGCCTCCTTGGAAAAGGGGTCCAGCGGCGCCAGCCGAGCCTCGACGAGCGCGTCCCAGTCCGAGCGCGCGTACACGTCGAGGCACTCGTCGAGGCCTCGCGTGAGCACGACCCCGCCGGCCAGGTCGTCCCGGAAGCGAGCCGGCAGCGTGAGCCGGTTCTTGTCGTCGATCGTGTGCTCGTACTCGCCAAAGAACATGAATACACGGGCTCCTGGTCTCCCACTTTCCCCCACTCTAAACCACGATCACCCACTTGTCTACCCATCGACGCTCAATTCACCCTTTCGGGTCGGGTCCCTGCGCGGGGCGCGAACGCCGGCTCAGGCCGAGAAGCCGGCGCCGCGCCGCGTCAGCGCGAGCGCACCGCGTTCCGAGGCGAACTCGAGCGCAGCCGGCACGTCCATCCCGCTGGCCAGGGCGTACGTGAGACCGGCGGCGAAGCAGTCGCCCGCGCCGTAGGCGTCCTCGTACGGACCGGGCGGGGCCGCTGCCTTGTAGGGACCGCCGGGCTGTGCCCAGCCGCCGAGCGAGCCCGCGGTCGAGATCACGAGCTTCGGCGGCGGATCGAGGTCGCCGGGCTGGTAGCGCTCGGCCTCGTCCTCCCCGCTCGCGACCAGCGCGTCCAGCTCGACCCCGGCTGCGTGGAGCGTCGGCAGCTCGCGAGCCGTCGCAACGAGGATGCGGCCCCGGCGTGCCTGGCGGACCGCCTCGGCGTCGCCCGCCGTGAAGAAGACGCCGTCGGCCTCTGCGAGCACCTCCCACGGCAATGTCCCCTCGCCTCCCTTCGGACGCGGCTTCTCACCGATCACGGTGATCGTCCGCTCGCCGGCCTCGTCCACGTAACAGAAGCCGCGCCGCTGCGACAGGTCGGTCGGCGGCGAGTGCACGCGGACCTGGGCCGCCTCCAGCATCTCCCGAGCCTCGGACCCGAGCTCGTCGCCACCGAGGAGACAGTAGAGCGCGGCCTCGCCCTCGAGGCGCGCCAGCTCGGCAGCCGCCACGCCGCCGGAGCCGCCCGGCTCGGCCCAGGTCTCCTGCGCGGTGACGATCTCACCCGGGCGCGGAACCGACTCGACCCGCAGGAACTCGATCCACTCAACGTGACCCACGACAGCGAACTTCACAACGCAACTCTCACAGATGCCGGCTGTCTCGCGTTACAGGGGATGATGGAAGCAGTGGTGACGATCCCCCCGTTCGAGCGTTTTTACGTCGAGCACCGCGATGTCGTTCTCGGCTTTCTCCGCAAGCGAATGGGCGGTCAAGCGGCGGAGGACGCTTTCCAGGAGACGTTCCTGCGAGCGCTCCGCGCCTACGACCGGCTCGAGCATGGGGAGCATCTGCGCTCGTGGGTGCTGACGATCGCCGCGCGGCTCGCGATCGACACGAGCAGGCGTACTCGCCCGACGGCGCACGAGCTGCCCGAGCTGCCAGTCGAGGACGGCCGCCCCGCCTACGCGCAGATCGAGCACCTCGCCGACGGCCTGCCGCCCACCGAGCGGGCGGCGCTCGTGCTCCGCTATGCCTACGACCTTTCCTACGACGACATCGCCGTTGCGCTGGACTCCACGCCCGAGGCCGCCCGCCAGGCCGCCTCGTCCGGTGTCCGGCGACTACGGGCAGGGAGGATCCAATGACCGTCTCGCCTGACCTCGACCGCCGCTTCCGGGAGGCCGCCGCCGCCGAAGGGCTGCTCGACGTCGGGTTCGACGTCGTCGACTCTCCCATCGGACCGCTGCTCGTCGCGGCGACCGACCGCGGCCTCGCCCGCATCTTCTTCGACGCAGAGCCCGAGCTGCACCTGGAGCGGCTCGCGAAGGCGTACGGCCCGCGCGTGCTCCGGTCGGCGCCGTTCGTCGAGGTGGCGCACCGACAGCTCGACGAGTACTTCTCCGGCGATCGCAGCGCGTTCGCGCTCGACGTCGACCTGCGCGGCGCAGCGCCGTTCGCGCAGCAAGTGCTGGGAGAGCTTGCGCTCGTGCCGTACGGCCAGACGACGACCTACGGCACGCTCGCTGCGTATGTGGGCGCCCCGCGCGCCGCGCGCGCCGTCGGGACCGTGATGAACCGCAACCCAATTCCGATCGTGCTGCCGTGCCACCGCGTCGTCGGCGTGAACGGAAGCCTCACCGGCTACGCCGGCGGCCTCGACGTGAAGGAGCGGCTGCTCCGGCTCGAGGGCGCTCTGCTCTAGGACTGCTCGCTAGGGTGGCTTCCGTGGAATCCGACGGATTTCGCGCGCACCGCGCGCTCGAGTCGACCTGGCGACGGCTGTACGAAGCGTTGGACGATGCTTCCTTCGAGCCTCGTTCGGATCTGATCATCGCGCTCTGCCCGTCGTTCCCGATCCCCCAGTGCAATGGGCCCTGGGTCGTCGAAGACTCCCCGGCGGCGGTTTCCGCGCTGCCCGATGCGATCGCCGAGGTCGAGGCGGCAGGCGCTTGGCCCTGGGTTCAGACACGGACCGGCCATGATCGGACGCAGCAGGCGGCGGCCGAGCTCGGGCTAACACAGGTGGAGCGCCTACCCGGAATGGTCGTTCGACCTGGGGAGCTGGCCGTGACACCTACGGACGTCGAGATCGCACTGGTCGGCCCGGACGACGTCGACGAGGCGAATCGGATCCTTGCCGCGTCCTTCGAGGCCCCGAAGGAGCTCCTCGAGCGCTTCAGCGCGGCGCTTCAGACGATCGACGGCGGTTCCTGGTACATCGGGCGCGTTGAAGATCTCATGGTCTCAACCGCGCTCGCACTCACGATCGACGAGGCAACCGGCATCTTCAACGTCGCGACTCCGCCCGAGCACCGTGGGCGCGGCTACGGCGCCGCCCTGACAGCGCACGCGGTTGGCGCCGGGTTCGAGGCCGGCTCGGCGTTCGCGTTCCTTCAGTCCAGCACGCTCGGTCACGGCGTCTACCGCTGCCTCGGCTTCCGTGACGTGGAGGAGTACATCCTCCTCACTCGACCGGTCGCCGCTTAGCCTGGTCTACGAGGCGCGGCAGTCGCCGCACTCGCCGCGCAGCACGACCTCGTGTGCGTCGACGCTGTAGCCCAGCCGCTTCGAGGCGCGGGCAATCGCGGTCTCGAGCGAGGAGTCGGAGAACGGCTCGACCTTGCCGCAGTCGTCGCAGACCACGTGATGGTGGTGGTCGCCGTCGGGCTGTGCAGGCTCGAAGCGTGCGATCCCGTCGCCCACGTCGACACGCTGCACGAGCCTGAGCTCGGCGAGCAGGTCGAGCACGCGGTACACCGACGCGATCCCGACCGAGCGCTTGGTTCCACGCAAGGTCTCGTGGATCTCCTGCGCGCTCGCACAACAGCTCTGACCCGCGAGCAGGTCGATCACGGCTGCGCGCGCCCCGCCGGCGCGAAAGCCGGCTCCGCGAAGCGCCCGCTCGGTGTGCTCACGCCACGTCGAAGTCGCCGCCATGGAGAAGATGATACCGGCTCTCATCAAATGCTAGGGTGACCGAGTGAAGACGAGAATTGTTCTCACCGTCACTCTGGGTGCAGCGCTGGCCGGATGCGGCGGCAGCGCCAGCACGCCGGGACGCACAGTGGTCGCGTCCTTCTACCCGCTGGCCTTCGCCGCCGAGCAGATCGCCGGGCCGGGGACCGACGTGCGCAATCTCACGCCGCCCGGCGTCGAGCCGCACGATCTCGAGCTCTCCGGCAGCGACGTGCGCACGATCGCGGACGCGAAGCTCGTGCTCTACCTGGGCGAAAGTTTCCAGCCGTCCCTCGAGGACGCGATCGACTCCACGTCGGCGCACGCAGTCGACCTTCTCGACACGGTCGCGACTCGAGCAGGCCAGCACGAGCACGCCGTCGATCCCCACGTGTGGCTCGATCCGATCCGCTACGCCGCGATCGCGGTGAGGATCGGGAAAGAGCTCGACCGCACCTCCGCGGCGAATCGGTTCGCGGCGAAGCTGCACGCCCTCGACCACGAGCTCGGCCGGGGCCTCTCCGATTGCGAGCGGAAGGAGATCGTCACGAGCCACGCCGCCTTCGGCTACCTGGCCGCGCGCTACGAGCTGAAGCAGGTGGCGATCACGAGCATCGCCCCCGAGGCGGAGCCGACACCCCGCGACCTGGAGCAGGTCGTCCGCCAGGTGCGTGCGGTCGGGGCGACGACGGTCTTCTTCGAGACGCTCGTCTCACCGCGGCTCGCCGAGACCGTCGCCCGCGAGGTCGGCGCGCACACCGCCGTGCTCGACCCGGTCGAGGGGTTGACCGACGCGCAGGCCGCCGCAGGCGAGGACTACTTCTCCGTCATGCGCCAGAACCTCGCCGCACTCCGGGAGGCGCTCGGGTGCCGGTAGCGGTCGAGCTGCGCGACGTCTCCTTCGCCTACGACGGCGGCCGGCCCGTGCTCGACCACGTCAGCCTCTCCGTCGAGGCGGGCGAATTCGTCGCGATCGCCGGACCGAACGGCGGCGGCAAGACCACGCTGATGCGCCTCGCGCTCGGCCTCGAGCGTCCCATGTCAGGCGAGGCGCTGCTCTTCGGTGAACCGGCGACGAGGTTCTCGGGCCGCTCCACGCTCGGCTACCTCGCTCAGCGCTCGCAGCTCGGCGTGGACGCGCCCGCGACCGTCAGGGAGGTCGTCGCTGCAGGTCGCCTGGCCTCCGGCGGGCTGCTCGGCCCGCTGCGCCGGCGCGACCGGGCGATCGTCGCCGAGGCGATTGAGCGCGTCGGGCTGGCCGACAGCTCCGACGTCCCGCTGCGCACGCTCTCGGGCGGCCAGCAGCAGAGAGCATTCATCGCGAAGGCACTCGCGGCCGAGCCGTCGTTGCTCGTCCTCGACGAGCCGACCACCGGCGTCGACGTCGAGGCGCAGGACGCGCTCGCCGACCTGCTCGACCGGCTCCACCGCGAGCTTGCGGTCACCGTTCTCTACGTCTCGCACGAGTTCGGAGCGGTCGAGCGCTTCGTCGAGCGGCTCGTGCTCGTCCGCGGCGGCATCGTCTTCGACGGCCCACCCAAGGACCTCCCCGGCTTCTGGCACGACCCATCACACATCCACGGTGGGCACTCGCATGCTTGACCTCGAGTTCATGCGACTCGCCTTCGCGGCCGGGGCGATCGTCGGCCTGCTGGCGCCGGCGGTCGGCTTCTTCCTCGTCCAGCGTCAGCTCAGCCTCATCGGTGACGGGATCGGCCACGTCGCCTTCGCGGGGGTCGCGGCCGGGTACCTGCTCGGGATCTCGCCCGTGGTGACCGCCCTGATCGCCTCGATCGGCGGAGCGACCGCGATCGAGTGGCTGCGTGCGCGCAAGCACACCGCGGGAGACCAGGCCCTGGCGCTCGTCTTCTACACGGGCATCGCCGGAGGCGTCGTGCTGATCTCGATGGCGGGGGCGCTCAACGTCAACCTCTTCGGCTTTCTCTTCGGCTCGATCCTGACGACCACCCGGACCGACCTCGCGCTCGTGGCCACACTCGGGGTGGCAGGGCTTGCGACGATCGCCCTCCTCTACCGCGCGCTCGCCGGAGTCGCGCTCGACGAGGAGGGCTCGCGTGTCTCCGGTGTCCCCGTCGCCTTCCTGAACGTCGTGCTCGCGGTGCTGGCCGCGACGACCGTCGCGGTGTCGATGCGGATCGTGGGGATCCTGCTGATCGCGGCTCTGATGGTGTTGCCGGTGATCGCTGCGACTCGTATCGCCCGAAGCATGCGCGCGACGCTCCTGCTCGGCATGGCGATCGGTCTCGGCAGCGTCCTCGGCGGGCTCACCGTCGCCTACTACGCCGACCTGCCTCCCGGTGGGACGATCGTGCTGATCGCGGCCGCGACGTTCCTGGCGGCGAGCGGAATCTCGGCGCTCCGACGCTAGACCTCTGACAGCCGCTCGGCGGGCGACGTAACCCTGTTTCGCTCGACGAGCTTGTAGCCAACGCCCCACTCTCGAGTTGCTCTGCACCGGCGCGGGAGTGGCGCTGCGCCGGCGCGGATCGTCGAGCCCGTAGGCCGTCTCCGCCCGTCGGTAGGCTGCGGGGATCCGAGCGGGAAGCGACACTCACGGCAGTGCACCGGAGCCCCCGGACTCCGCCAGGATTGGACAACTGCGCGCTCTGGCGCTGCTCGACACCGCGCCCGAGGAACGCTTCGACCGAGTGACGCGGCTGGCGCAACGGCTCTTCGGGGTCCCGATCGCGCTCGTCAGCCTCGTCGACCAGGACCGGCAGTGGTTCAAGTCCAAGCAGGGCCTCGATGTTCGCGAGACCCCGCGCGAGGACTCGTTTTGCGCCCACGCGATCGCGGGGGACGAGATCTTGCACGTGCGCGATGCCTCGACCGACCCGCGCTTTTCCGACAACCCGCTCGTCCTCGGCGCTCCGGAGATCCGCTTCTACGCCGGGTGTCCGATAGCCGGCCCGGGCGGCGCGAAGCTCGGGACGCTCTGCATCATCGACCGCGAGCCGCGCGAGCTCACGGAGGCGGACGCGGCGCTGCTGCGCGACCTCGCCGAAGTGGTCGAGGACGAGGTCGCCGCGCTGCACATGGCCGCGGGCGACGTGCTCACGGGTCTGCTCAACCGGCGCGGCTTCGAGCAGATCGGCGCGACCCTGCTCGAGATCTGCGGACGCCGGGCGCTCGCCGCGACGCTGCTCTACTTCGACCTCGACGGCCTGAAGCTGATCAACGATGGCCACGGGCACGAGGCCGGCGACCAGGCTCTTACCGAGTTTGCCACCCTGATCGAGCACACGTTCCGCGGCTCCGACGTGATCGCGCGCCTCGGGGGCGACGAGTTCGCTGTCCTGCTCGTGGGCACTCCGGACATGAAGGAGCCGCTCGCCCGCCTCCAAGAGGCTCTGTCGGTACGCAATCGCGACTTCGAGGCGACGTACGTCCTCGCGGCCAGCGTGGGAACGGCGCGGTTCGACCCGGAGGGCGATGACGGGCTGGAGGAGCTGACCAAGCGCGCGGATGCGGCCATGTACGAAGACAAGCGGTCGAAGTCCGGCGCGCGCTGAGAGGGCACTCACTCGACGAGCTTGTAGCCCACCCCCCACACGTTGACGACGAAGCGGTCGGTCGGGGCACGCTCGAGCTTCTGACGCAGTCGCGAAACGTGCGAATCGAGGGTGCGCGTCCGCGTGAACGACCTGTAGCCCCAGACGTCCCGCAAGAGCTCGTCCTTCGTGAACACGCGGTGCGGCTCCTCCGCCAAGGCCGAGAGGAGCTCGAACTCCTTCCCGGCCAGGCGCACCGGCTCGCCGTGAACCGCCACCACCCGGGCGAGCCGGTCGATCGTGAGGTCGGCGACCTCGACGACCTGGGCGGCGGGAGGCGACGTGCGGCGCAGCACGGCGCGGATCCGCGCGAGCAGCTCGTCGTAGACCACGGGACGATGCATGTAGTCATCGGCACCGCGCTGGAAAGCGCGGACGCGGTCGACTGCGTCGGCCTCCTCTGGGCCGAGGACGATTACAGGGACGTTGCGGTTCCACGTCCGCCCAGGCTCGCCCTGACGCAGCCGGTCACAGAGGTCGAGCTCGGAGCACAGCACGATGTCCGGCCGCGTGCGCTCGGCGAGTGCGAGCGCTTCGCCGCCGAACGCGGCCTGCAGGACGTGAAAGCCGTCGTTGGCCAGCTGCCGTTCGAGATAGCCCCGCGTCGCGGGTTCCGGCTCGGCGAGCAGCAGAGCGGCTGTCATGCTTCGAAGCTAGCAACCCCGCTTCGGGAGCGACAGATGTCCTTTCCAACGTTTTTGCGACGATCGTTCCCCAACCGTCGGTTCCGGTCGCGGCCGTGAACGGCCTACGTCGGCTTCGCGCCCATCGCCCAGATAGCGACGATGTACGCGGCGACGAGCACCGTGGCAATCACCGAGCTCGCCTTCAGCAGCCCGCTGCCGCCGCCGGAGCGGCTCCGCCGGAGGCCGATCCCGCCGAGGATGAGAGCGAGGAGCAGGAGCACGGCGCCGAGGTCGGAGATGATGAACCCGATCCCCACCCACGCGGGATCGGACGGCTGTTGGTCGAGCTTCTCCTTCGAATAGGTCCACTCGGCCCCGATCCGCATGACGATGTAGCTCGGCAGCGCCGCGTACAGCAACGTCTTGTACGACAGGCGGCTGAGCGTGCTCGTCTCGTCGCGCCAGCCGACGACTGCCGCAGTCGCCGCGGTCACCAGCGCGCCGACCAGGGTCATCGCGCCGGCGACGTGGACGAGGAGCGCGATGTTGATGCTGTCGGGTCGGATCGACGCGAGCACGGTCAGGCTCCCGGCTTGAAGATCATGTCGAGAAGGAGCAGGAGGAAGATCGCGACGTTCGCGTAGTGGAGGCGTGCGCCGGCGGGTGCGCGCAGCCGCGCGAGTACGTCGGTCTCGACGCCGGCGCCACCGCTCTCGGCCAGCTTCTGCGTCTCCGTGTAGTAGGCCCCGGTGCGTCGGCCGACTTCGGCGAAGAGAGCCCAGAGCACGATCGCAGCGATCACCCACGGATCCCAGACCTGAAACGTGTCCGAGTCGATCGCGAGGACGATGCCGAGCACCAGGACGAGTCCCATGCCGACGCCGATCAGCGGCCCACCCACCGGAGCGACGCGGAAGAGCAGGCGCGTCTGCTCGAGCGTTTCCATTCGCCGGCCCGCGACCACGAGCACGCTGTAGAGCACGAGCGCGGCGGCGATCGAGAACGCAGCGAGCAGGTGGAACGCCAGCGCCCAGTCGTAGAAGTCCACGAGTGGAATCTAACCCGCCGCTAGAGGCGGCCGCTACGCAGCACGCCGATCAGCAGCCACGCGCCGAGCATCCCGGAGAGCAGGAAGCCGATCACCGAGAGAAAGTGGACGCCGAAGATCTGTGGCCCGGTGGTGGCGAAGATGCCGATCAGCGACGAGCCGAGCAGGCCGCCGGCCACGACGAGCGCGACGACGACGCGGTTGATCGCGACATCGAGCTTGTGCATGAACTCGTCCAGCCCCTTGTGCACGAAGCCGACCTCGATCTGGCCATCCCGCATCTCCTGGAGCACGTCGTGGATCTGGTACGGCAGGTCGTGCGCGATCCCGAGCAGCTCCCTCCCCTCCTTCTGCGCCCGCGACGCGAGCCGCGCCGGCGTGAACCGCTCCAGCATCAGCGCCCGCGCGTACGGCTGCGCGACCTCGAAGACGTTGAACTCCGGATAGAGGTCGACGCCGACGGCGCCGAGTGTCGCGATCGCCTTGTCGAGCAGGACGAAGCGCGTCGGCAGCTGCAGGTTCATCGAGTAGATCAGGCCGAAGGCCTCGCGGATCACCTGGAGCGGATCGATCTCGCAGATGCTGGCGCCGAAATAGCGGTAGAAGAGGTCGCGCAGCGCCGTCGCGAACTCCTCCTCGCGCTCCTTGGGATAGCGGACGCCGAGCTCGGCGAGCCGGCGCGGGAGTGCGTCGACGTTCTCGGTCGCGGCGTCGATGAAGAGCCGCGTCAGGCGCGCCATGTCCTCGTCGGTCAATTTGCCTGCGAGGCCGAAGTCGACGAGACCGATCCGGTCGCCGTCAAGGACGAGCACGTTGGCCGGGTGCGGATCGCCGTGGAAGAACCCGTGCTCGAAGATCATCTCCATCCAGGTCTGCGTGACCAGGTACGCCAGCTCTCGCCGTTCCTCCAGGGACGTGACCCCGTAGTCGAGATCGCCCAGCTGGACACCGTCCAGGTACTCGAGAGTCAGGATCCGGACGGTCGAGTAGTCCCAGTAGACCTTCGGCACGACCACGCGGTCAGAGTCCGCGAAGTTGCGTCGGAAGGTCTCCGCGTGGCGCGCCTCGAGCTTGTAGTCGAGCTCCTGCCGGATCGAGCGCGCGAACTCGTCGACGAGCGCGTGCGCGTCGATGAAGTCGAGTGCGCGGACGCGCTCCTTGATCATGCGCGCGGCCTGGTAGAGCAGCGCCAGGTCGGACTCGATCTGGCGCGGTGCATTCGGGCGCTGAACCTTGACCGCCACCTCGTCGCCGTTCGGAAGCATCGCTCGATGCACCTGGCCGATCGAGGCGGCGGCGATCGGCTGCTCGTCGAAGCGGAGGAACGCCTGCTCGAGCGTCAGGCCGAGATCGGCCTGGACGACCTCGCGGATCTGGGCGAATGGGAACGGGCGGACGTCGTCCTGGAGGCTGCGGAGCTCGAAGACGATGTCCGGCGGGACGACGTCGGGGCGGGTCGAGAGCAGCTGACCGAACTTGACGAACGTGGGCCCGAGCTCGTCGAGCATCTCCCGCAGGTGGCGACCCCGCTCCGAACCGGCCGCGGACTCGGTGGCGGGGTCCAGCTCGTCGCGCGACGTCCACGGGAGGACGTCGGTGAGCTTGTGCCGCTCGAAGAAGTAGCCGAAGCCGTGGCGCACGGCAACCTGTGCGATCTCCGACAGGCGGCTGATCTTGCGGGAGCGCGGACGCGTCGCCATGACGGAAGTGTTCCACGCGGCGGCAGCGACTCCGTTTTCTGGTTGCGCAAGATCGGAAGGGTCGCTGCGCTCCCTGCCAAGATAGAAGCGTGGATGAAGGCGTCGTACTCCTGCTGATCGGACTGGTCCTGGCGGCGAGCATCGTGCTCGCGCTCGGTGCTGCGCGGACGCGATTGCCCGTTCTCGTCGTGTTCCTGGCGCTGGGGATGCTGCTCGGCTCGGAGGGACCGGGCGGGATCGAGTTCGACGACTCGACGCTCGCTCGCAGGGTCGGGATGGTCGGGCTGGCGCTGATCCTCTACGAGGGAGGGCTGCAGACCTCGTGGCGGCGCCTCCGGCAAGTGGTCCTTCCGGCAGCGCTCCTGAGCACGATCGGCGTCCTCGTCAGCACGCTCCTGACGGGCGTCGCGGCGTACTGGCTGTTCGACCTCTCCTGGCTCGGTTCGGTCCTGCTCGGCGCCGTCGTCGCCGCCACCGACGCTGCCGCGGTCTTCGCGACGCTCCGCGCCACGCACATCCGGCGCACGCTGGCGCGCACGCTCGAGGCGGAGTCGGGCCTCAACGACCCGACGGGGATTGCGCTGACGCTCGGCCTGATCGCCTGGATCGAGCGGCCCGACTCGTACGGGATCGACGACCTCTCGCTCCTGATCTTCGAGCAGATCGGCCTGGGGCTGCTCGTCGGGGTAGCCCTCGGCGCCGCCGCGAGCTGGGTCTTTGGACGGCTCCCCCACTCGATCGGCGCCTTCGCGCCCGTGGCGTCGATCGCCGCGGGCGCGCTTTCGTTCGGCGTTGCGGACGTGATCGGCGGCAGCGGCTTCCTCGCCGTCTACCTCGTCGGCCTCGCGGTCGGCAGCACGCCGTCGCGCTACCGCCGTCAACTTGTCGCCTTCCACGAAGGGCTCGCCTTCCTGGCGCAGGTGGCGATCTTCATCGTCTTCGGCCTGCTGGTCTTCCCGAGCGCGCTACTCGACGTGGCGCTGCCGGGCCTCGCGCTGGCGCTCCTGCTGATGCTCGTGATCCGACCGGCGGCGGTGCTCGCCTCGACGCTCTTCACCGGTCACACCTGGTCGGCCCGGTTGCTGCTCGGCTGGGCGGGGCTGCGCGGGGCGGTGCCGATCGTGCTGGCGACGTACGTGCTCGCCTCCGACGTGACGCACAAGGAGACGATCTTCAACGCAGTCTTCTTCGTCGTCGTCGTTTCGACGATCGTCCAGGGCACGACGCTCGAGTGGCTCGCCGGACGTCTGCGGCTGCTCTCGCAGGCACCGCCGGTCCACCACGCGCCCCTCGAAGTGGGCCTTCTGGCCAAACTCGACCTCGTCGACTTCGTCGTCGCCGGCGACCATGCGATCGCGGGCTCAGCTGTGCGCGAGCTGGGCCTGCCGCGCGACGCGCTGATTGCACTCGTCACCCGCGGGGAGGACACGATCCCGCCGCGCGGCAGCACCGTGGTCGAGGCCGGCGACCGCCTCTTCGTGCTCGTGCCGCACGCGAGGCGCGCCGATCTCGAGGACGTCTTCGCGCGCTGGCGGCGGCTCGTCTAGACGACGGTCAGCGCGAGCAGAGCCTTCGCCGTGTGCAGGCGGTTCTCCGCCTCGTCCCAGGCCGCACTGCGCGGCCCGTAGAGGACGTCCGCAGCGATCTCCTCGCCGGGATGCGCGGGCAGGCAATGGAGCACGATCGCGTCCGGATCGGCGAGCGCCAGGAGACCGTCGTCCACGGTGTAGCCGGAGAAGGCGAGCAGACGCCTGGCGCGCTCGGCCTCCTGCCCCATGCTCGTCCAGACGTCTGTGACGACGACGTGCGCGTCGGTGGCGGCCTCGCGCGGGTCGCGCACGACCGGGATCGACGCGTCGGCGGGCTCATAGCCCGGCGGAGTGGCGCAGACGAGCTCCGCGCCGAACAGGGCACAGGCCTCGGCCAGCGAGAGGCAGACGTTGTTGCCGTCGCCGATCCAGGCGACCCGAAGCCCTGCAACGACGCCGAAGCGCTCCCGGATCGTCTGCAGGTCGGCGAGCGCCTGGAGCGGATGTGCCTCATCGGTGAGGGCGTTGACCACCGGGATCGTCGCCGCCGCGGTGAAGGCCTCGAGCTCCGCGTGCGCATACGTGCGGATCGCGATCGCATCCAGGTAGCGGGAGAGCACGCGCGCCGTATCCTCGATCGGCTCGCCTCGCGCGAGCTGGAGCTGCTCGTCGGGAAGGTAGAGCGAGGTCGCGCCGAGGTGCGCCGCCGCGACCTCGAGTGAGACTCGCGTCCGCGTCGAGTGCTTGCGGAAGAGCAGGCCGACGGTGCGCCCTTCCAGCAGGCGGTGGGGCTCGCGCGAGCGCTGCTTCGCCTTCAGGTCGTCCGCGAGGTCGAGCACGGCCTCGAGCTCCGCGGCGGTCCAGTCGCGGACGCGAGCGAGCGAGCGTCCGCGCAGGTCGATCCCGAGCGCCCTCGGCAGCGTCATGGCCATTACGTGTCGCCGTCCAGATGATGGCGGAGCTGGTCGGCGAGCTCCGCCGCCGCAAACCCCTCACGGGCGGCGAGGAAGATCGTGTCGTCGCCCGCGATGCAACCGGCGACCTCGGGGAGCGCCGCATCGTCGACTGCGCGGGCGAGCGCGTTCGCGAAGCCGGGCGGCGTCTTCAGGACGACGAGGTTGTCGGTTGGCTCGAGCCCGACCACCCAGCGGCGAAGCGCGGCCGCCAACTCGCTCAGGCGGTCGAGGTCGCTCGCACCCGGGTGTGCATAGACGAGGCGGCCGTCGTCTCCGCGGACCTTGACGAGCCCGAGCTGCGCGATGTCGCGCGAAACGGTCGCCTGCACCGCGTCGAGCCCCTCGTCCCGCAGTGCCTGAACGACGTCGCTCTGCGTCGAGAGCTGCTGCTCCCCCACGAGCCGGAGAATCGTTCCCTGTCGTTCGAACTTGTTCACGTGAGCACCTCCTTGAGTAGGGCCAGTCCGAGCTCGACCTCGTCTCCCGAGATGGTCAGGGGCGGCGTCAGCCGAAGGACGGTGTCGCCGGCGCTGCCGACGAGCAGGCCGGCCGACAGGGAGGCTGCGACGACCGGGCCGGCGGGACGGTCGAGCTCGGCGCCGAGCATCAGCCCACGCCCGCGGACGCCGAGCACGCCGGGCAGCGCGGCCAGGCCGGTCGAAAGCTTCTCTCCGAGGCGGTGCACCGAGGCCAGCAGAGTGTCATCCACGGTGTCGACGACCGCGCAGGCGGCGGCGGCCGCAACGGGGTTGCCGCCGAACGTGCTCCCGTGATCGCCGGGCTCGAAGCCGTCGGCAGCGCCGTCTGCGACGAGGAGCGCCCCGATCGGCAAGCCGTTCGCCAGCCCCTTTGCGAGCGTGAGCGCGTCCGGCGCGACACCCGACTGCTCCCAGGCGAAGAAGCTGCCGGTGCGACCGACGCCGCACTGGACTTCGTCGAACAGCAGGAGCGCGCCGCGCTCGTCTGCGATCGCCCGTGCGGCTGCGAGAAACTCGGCGCTCGCCGGGTGAATCCCACCCTCGCCCTGGACCGGCTCGATCAGGATCACCGCGGTGTCGGAGTCGACGACTGAGGCGAGCGACTCGACGTCGTTCAGCTTCGCAAACCGCGCCACCGGTGCAAGCGGCTCCCAGGCCGCACGCTTGCCGGGCTGCCCGGTGACGGCGAGCGCGCCGTGCGTGCGGCCGTGGAACGAGCCTTCGAGCGCGACTGCGACCGGCCTGCCCGTCACCTTCCGCGCCCACTTCAGCCCAGCCTCGACGGCCTCGGTGCCCGAGTTGCAGAAGAACGAGCTCGCGCCTCCGAAGCGTGCCGAGAGCAGGTCGGCGAGCCGGAGCATCGGCTCGGTCGAGTAGAGGTTCGACGTGTGCCAGAGCGACTCGAGTTGCCGGCGTGCGGCCGCAAGCGGGATCGGATGACAGTGGCCGAGCGAGACGACGGCGATCCCGCCGAGCATGTCGAGATAGCGGCGGCCGTCGACGTCGGTGAGCCACGCCCCTTGGCCCGACGCGAAGGTGACGTCGTAGCGCGCATACGTGGGCAAGAGCCGTGTGGAGAGAAGCGTATCGCTCATGGGCCAGTTCCTGGCCCATGAGCTTTAGGGGGCGTGGGGGAAATTGGAATTTCCTCCGCAGAGCAGAAGAAGGGGGCTCGTGGGGGAAAAATGGTTTCCCCCACTGGAGCG
>JANMJY010000016.1:0-25735 GCA_031371615.1 Actinomycetes bacterium
TATGGAGCTCCGGCGCAAGAACTACTCCGACCACGACGCGGCCGACGCACGGCCGTTCAGCGGCAAGAAGCTGATGGAGTGCTACCGGCGTGCCGAGCCGCACTGGGAGCGCCGCCACGAGGTGCGCGCCCGCTCCGACGAGATCTGGAAGCGCGGCATGGGGATGGCGAGCCAGATCTGGTACGGCGGCGGCGGCCCGCCGAGCTATGCATGGGTGCGGCTCGGCTCGGACGGCCGCGCGAACGTCGTCACCGCGATGCAGGACATCGGCACCGGCACGCGGACGGCGATGGCGATGATCGCGGCCGAGGAGCTCGGGCTGACGCTCGACCAGGTCGAGGTCCAGCTCGGCGACTCGGCGCGCGGTCCGTTCTCCGTCATCTCGGGTGGCTCGTCGACCTTGCCGTCGATGGGGCCTGCCGTGCGCTCGGCCGCCGCCGACGCGGCGCGCCAGGTGCTCGAGATCGCGGCGCAGCGGTTCGAGCGCGAGGAACGGCTGCTCTCGCTCAAGGGCGGCCAGATCGTCTCGTCGGACGGAGGCTCGTGGCCGCTGACGGAGGTCACGGGCCTGCTCGACTCCGGCCAGATTCTCGGCAAGGGCGCCCGCGGACCGAACCCGACGGGTATGCGCGTACTGACGTTCGGGATCCAGCTGGCCGAGGTCGCCGTCGACGTCGGCACGGGCGAGGTCGTGGTGGAGAAGGTGATCGCGATCCACGACGTCGGCCGGGTGATCAACCCGCTCGGCGCGCGGAGCCAGATCGAGGGCGGGATCATCCAAGCGCTCGGCCACACGTTCTCGGAGGCGCGGCTGGACGACCCGCAGACCGGGACGATCCTGACCCGGACGTTCGACTCCTACAAGGTGCCGACCATCGCGGACGTGCCCGAGATCGTCTGCGACCTCGTCGACGAGCCGGACGTGCACCTGACCAACCTGGGCTCGAAAGGCCTCGGCGAGCCGCCGATCGTCCCCACTGCGGCCGCGATCGCGAACGCGATCCGCGACGCGACGGGGGCGGACGTCACCTCGCTTCCGATCACGCGCGAGGAGATCCTGCGCGCGCTCCGCGAGGCCGAAGCACGTAGGAAGGAGCCCGTTGCAGCTGGAAAGGCCTAGCTCCCCGGCCGAGGCGGTGGCCGCGCTCGGAGCGGGCGGGCTCGCCCTCGCCGGCGGCACCGAGGTCGTGCCGCTCCTGCACGAAGGGCTCGTCGCCGCCGACCGGCTGATCGACGTGTCAGGGGCCGTACCCCGAGGGATCAGCGGCCGCACGATCGGAGCCGGGACGACGCTGGCCGAGCTCGAGGCCAATCCGCAGATCCCGGCGGCGCTCCGGGAAGCGTGCCGGCTGGCGGCCTCGCCGCAGCTCCGCAACATGGGCACGATCGGCGGCAACCTGCTGCAGGCGACGCGCTGCTGGTACTGGCGCCTCAACTTCCCGTGCTACCTGCATGGCGGCGACCGCTGTCACGCGAAGGCGGGCCAGCACCGGGAGCACGCCTTCTTCGGGAACGAGAGCTGTGCCTCGGCGCATCCTTCCGACCCCGCCGCGGCGCTGCTCGCGCTGGGGGCGCGCGTCCGCACCGACCGCCGCGAGCTCGGCCTCGCCGAGCTGTACCGGCTGCCGACCGACGACGACCGCGCGACGACGACGCTGGAGTCCGGCGAGCTGATCCTCGAGCTCGACGTGCCCGAGACCGAGTCGAGCGTCTTCCTGAAGGCGATGGACCGCAAGCGGTGGGCGTTTGCACTCGTCGGAGTCGCGGCAGCCCGCGTCGGCGGCGAGACGCGGATCGCGCTCTCGGGCGCCGCGCCCGTCCCCTGGCTCCTCGATTCGGCTGCGGCTCTCGATGCCGCCACGCCTCTCCCGGGGACGGCCTACAAGGTCGAGATCGCCCGCGCGCTGATCCCGCGGGCCCTCGCGGGTCTCTAGCTCTCGCGCTACCATCGGCGCCTCGCATGCGGCTGAGATTGATCTTCCTCCTGCTCGTTGCGACGGTTTCGGGCACGGTCGCCGGCCTGGCGGACAACGCGCGGGCCGGTAAGCCCCGTACCGCCCTGCCGGCGCCCGCGCCACTGCCTATCGACACCCAGCCGTATCCCTGTCCGGTTCCGAACGACCTGCGCGACGAGTTCCGGGCCGCCGCGAAGGACACCGACCTGCCGCTGGCGATGATCGTGGCGGTCGCCAAGGTCGAGTCGAACCTCGACCGGGAGGCGCGCTCTGCCGCCGGGGCGCACGGACTGCTGCAGGTGCTGCCCGCGACGGCCGCGCAGTTCGAGCTCGACACCTACCACGTGGGCGAGAACGTGCTCGCCGGAGCGCGCTACCTCCGCCAGCTGCTCGACCGCTTCAAGTCGACGGAGCTCGCGCTCGCGGCGTACAACGCCGGGCCGACCGCGGTCGAGCTCAAGGGGGCGCGACCGAACGACGAGACCGTGGCCTACGTCGCGAGGGTGACGACGCTGTGGCGTAAGCTCGTCGGATGCACATAGTCCGTCCGCTCCTCCTGGTCGTGCTCCTTCTCGGCCTCGCGGCGTGTGGCGGGGGCAAGGAGAAAGCGACCTCCACAGACGCTTTCGATCCGAGCACGACCTACCGGCTCGTGCTCGAGACCAACAAGGGATCGTTCACGATCGAGCTCGACCAGAAGCTCGCGCCCAACACGGTGAAGTCGCTCGTCAAGCTGGCGAGAGACGGCTTCTTCGACGGCACGAAGTTCCACCGTGTCGTCCCGGGCTTCGTCATCCAGGGCGGCGATCCGACAGGGACGGGCACGGGCGGCCCAGGCTATTCGACCGTCGACGCGCCGCCCTCCGACGCGAAGTACACGCGAGGAGTCGTCGCGATGGCGAAGACCGGCACTGAGGCGCCAGGCACGGCCGGGAGTCAGTTCTTCGTCGTCACCGGCGAGGACATCGGACTACCCGCGGAATACGCGATCGTCGGCAAGGTCACCGCCGGGATGAAGACGGTCGACGCGATCGAGGCGCTCGGCACCGGCGACGGTCCGCCCTCGACGCCGGTCGTGATCAAGCGCGCCACGGTTCAAGAGTCCTGATCGGGGCGGTCGTCCTGGCCGCAGGCGCGGCGACGCGCTTCGGCGCGCCCAAGCAGCAGCTGCTCCTGCCCGCCGTCCTCGAGCGGCTGACCGCGGTGGATCAGGTCGTCGTCGTCGCGGGAGCGCACCCAGTGGAGGGCGCCGTCCAGTGCCACGAGTGGGAGCGTGGCCCGGGCGCCTCGCTCCGTTGCGGGCTCGCGGTGCTCGATGCAGGCGTCGAGGCGGCTGTCGTCGTTCTCGCGGACGGTCCCGAGCTCGCGCCGGCGGCGATCGAGCGCGTGCTCGCCGCCTGGCGCGAGAGCGGCGCGGTCCTCGTCGCCGCGAGCTACGGCGGCGCGCGGGGCCACCCGCTCGTAATCGCGCGCGCTGCGTGGGAGGACGTGCCGGACGAGGGCCTGCGCGCGCACGAGCCGCTGCTGGTCCCGTGTGACGACCTCGGCCCACCCGGAGACGTCGACTATCCCGACGACCTGCCGGAACGGTTCAGGCCAGAAAGGTTCAGAGGAGCGCCCGGCGAACCGATGTAGACACACATGGAGCTCGTCCGCCCGATTCACCAGACCGAGCAACACCAGGAGGCCGCCCACGACCGGAGCCCTCTCGCCTCGGCACGGCTGCACCGCCAGCTGACCGTCGAGGAAGCTGCTCGCCGGGCGGGACTGAGCGCCGACCAGGTTCAGTGGCTCGAGGAGGGGCGCGTCTACCGCTTCCCCTCGGCGGACGCGGCGATCCAGGCGACGCTGCTGCTCGGCGCGGCGCTGAAGATCGGCGGACACGAAGCGCGCAAGCTCGCCGGCCTCCCCGTTCCGCCGCGGCCACTCGACGTCAACCCCGCGGCGCGCCTGATCGGCGTCGCAGCCCTTTCCGCGGCCCTGATGGCGCTGCTCGCGTTCGTCCTCGTGCCCGCCGTCGCGGGAACGCCGGCCCCCGCTGTCGACCCGGTCGTCGCGCAGGCGGCGACGCTGCCGAAGCCTTGGGCGATCCGGGTCGACGTGCTGAACGGCGCCGGCGACATCAACTGGACCCGGCAGACCGCGAGCAGGATCCAGTCGCTCGCCTACACGGTCAAGAAGGTCGGCCGTGCGGATCGGTTCGACTACCCGCAGAGCGCTGTCTACTACTCGCCCGGCGGCCGCCTGATCGCCGTCCGGCTCGCCCGCCAGATCGGGTTCGTCACCCGCCCGCTACCCGGGGGAACCAACGCGAAGCGCCTGGTCGTGATCGTCGGGCCGAAGCGCGGGCCCGGCTAGAGGCCGTCGGCGGTGGGGCCCCGAAGCTCCGACAGCTTCGCCAGCAGCCCGGCCGGCATCCGCTCGCTCGCGCTGACACGGATGTAGCGGCGCAGATGCTCCTCGAAGCGGTAGCGCCGGCGACAGTAATCGCACCGGTCGAGATGGCCCTCCGCGATCACGACCTCCGTACGGGTCAGATCGCGATCGAGGTAGCCCTGCAGCAACTCCTCGCACTTCTCGCAGTCGGGGTCGTGTGACGTCATGTCAGGCTTTCCTCCGCCAACTTCTGCTTCAGGATACGTCGGCCGCGGTGGAGGCGCGACATCACGGTACCGATCGGGACGTCGAGGATCTGCGCCGCGTCGGCGTAGCTGAACTCACCGAGATCGACGAGGACGACGACGTCGCGGAAGTCGTGCGGGAGCGCGGCCAATGCATCCACGACGCCTCCCTGCGAGAGCCGCTCGACGACGCGTTCCTGGTCGAGCACCTGCTCGCCTTCCGAGGCGGCGAGCTTGTTCGCGAGGTAGTAGTCGCTCTCCTCGAGCGGCTGCAAGTCCGGTGTGCGCTGGAGCTTGCGACCGCGGTCGGTGTTGAGGTTGGTCAGGATCCGGAGCAGCCAGGCCCGCATATTGGTGCCGGGCGTGAACGACTTCCAGCTCCGGAATGCTCGCGCATAGGTGTCCTGCACCAACTCTTCGGCCTCCTCTCGCGTGCTGACCATGCGGCGCGCGACTCGGTAGACCTGGTCGGCGAGCTCGAGCGCCTCCTCCTCGAAGCGAACGCGCTCGCGAGCCTCGCTCGCGATCCTCCGTCCTACCTCTGCTTCGGGCTCGGCTGCACCGGACTCACTCACCGGGCCACCCTAACAATCGTCCGTACGGGCCTGAGAACGCCCGCAGGCGCGCAGCTATTCCCCTTCAGACCTGCTGGAGCTCTGGAAAGCCGCCGCGAGAGAGCGTCTCGACGATCGCCTCGCGCGTCGTCAACTCGTCGTCCCAGGAGAGGGTGACCTGACCCATCAGGTTCGCATTCGCGGCCTCGATCCCCTCGACCTGGCGCAGCGTGCCGGCCAGCCGGCCGACGCACCGCTCGCAGCGGACGCCGTTCACCTGGATCGTGTCGCTGACGGTCGCCATCTACGCCGATCCTAGCGAGACCTCGGCGTCGGCCTGCTCGATCAGGAGCGGGTCGTGCGTGGCGCAGATGACGGTGGTGGCGGACGTGCGCGCGATCTCGGCGAGCAGGGCGCCGAGGGCGAGCGCGTTGGCGCCGTCGAGCCGCGCTGTCGGCTCGTCCGCGATGAGCGCTAGCGGACGCGCGGCCAGCGCGCGGGCAAGCGCGGCTCGGCCGCGCTGCCCTGCGGAGAGCTCGCCCACGGGGCGCTCGGCGTGTTCCTCGAGACCCACCGCCGCCAGCGCCTCCGCGATCCGGCCGGCTGCTTCGCCGGGAGCGACGCCGCGGAGGGAAAGCGTGAGCTCGGCGTTCTCCCGCGCCCCGAGAAAGGAAACGAGCCCCGCCGTCTGACCGACGAAGGCGATCGCGCGCCGGCGCAGGTCGGCCCGGCCGGCGCGGTCGAGGGAGCCCAGCGACACCCCGTCGACGAGCACGTCGCCCTCGTCCGGAATCTCGAGCCCGGCGAGGAGGTGCAGCAGCGTCGTCTTGCCCGAACCGGACGGCCCGGTGACGACGGTCAGCTTCCCGGTTGCGAACGCTGCGTCGAGCCGCTCGAACGGCGTCGCCGATCCGTATCGCTTCGTCACCCCGCGCGCCTCGATGGCTTGTGTTGAAACAACACTAAGTGCGCCAGAACGATTTAGTACAGCGGGCGCAGCGCGGCTAAGAGGCGCTTGTGTTGTTTCAACACTAACTCCTGTGGGCTCGACCACCAGAGCGTCGTCGAGCAGCCGGACGGTCGCGTGGCGGTCGATTCCCGCCGAGCGGAGGAGCTCCTCCGGGAGCCGAAGCCAGCCGCCTCGGCCGACGACGATCGAGCCCTCGGCCCCGCCTGCGACGCGCTCGTCGCTGATGCGCCCGTCGCGGACGTGGACAACCCGGTCGGCGCGCTCCGCCGAGGCCGGATCGTGGCTGACGACCAGCGCTGTCCCGCCCTCCGCGCGCGACAGCTCGGCGATCAGATCGAGCACTTCGCGGGCGGTCGCCGCGTCGAGCTCGCCGGTAGGCTCGTCGGCGATCAGGAGCTGAGGGCGACGCGCGACGGCCGCGCAGAGCGCGACCCGCTGCTGCTCGCCGCCCGAGAGCTCGCGCGGATGAGCGTCGCCGCGATCCCCGAGACCGACGCGCTCGAGCAGCTCGCACGCCCGCCCGTCGCGACGCTCCCGGGCCTCTCCGGCCAGGCCCAGCTGCACGCCGACGAGCTCGCGCGCGGTCAGCTCTCCGGCGAGCGCACGCCAGTAGTGCTGGTCGGCATAGCCGATCGCGCTCGAGCGGAAGCGGCCCGCTTCCCACGCGCCGAGCCGGGTGACGTCGACTCCGGCCACGCTCACAGAACCTGCGGAGGGCTTGTCGAAGCCGGCGACGAGCCGGAGCAGCGTCGACTTTCCCGACCCGCTCGGCCCGAGCACGACGCACAGCTCTCCTGGCTGCACGGTCAAGGTCAGCCCCTGCAGAGCCGCAACGCCGCCTTCCGCGGACGGGTAGACGCGGAAGACGTCGCGCAGCTCGACGAGCGCGCTCACTCGAGCGCCTCCGCCCGGCCCGGCGCGGACGCCGTGAATGCGCGCCTCGTGGCGAGGACGACGAGCGCCGCCGCGGCGAGGACGTACAGCGCGGCTGCTCCCAGCACGACGAGCACGTCCACCTCGAGCACGAGCGGCGGCTCGGCCGCAGTGGCCCGCGCCGTCAGGCCCACGAGGTCGGTCACGACCGCGGCCAACGCGACTCCGGTGAGCGCACCCGCGACGAGCCCCGCAGCAGCGACCACGAGCGCGCGGGTCCGGACGATCCGGCGCAGCAGCGAGGGCGAGGCGCCCTGAGCCTCGAGATCGAACAGCTCTCCCCGCTCGTCGCGCAGGTCACCGAGCACGGTCAGCAAGATCCCGGCCAGGGCAAGCGCGAGCGCAACCGCGGCTGCGACGGCGAGGGCCAGCAGGGTCCCGTGCGCGATCGGGTCGCGCCCCGCGTCGGCTTCGAGCGCGCTGCGCGACTCGACCTCGAGCACGTTGAAGGGCTTCGCAGCGAGCGCCCGGTCGACCATGCCGGAGCGGTCACGTTCGCGGAGCCGCAGCCACACCTCGTTCAGGCGCGCCGCGCCGGGCCGCTCGAGGTTCACCGCTCCAACCAGCGCCTCTGCGTCGCCAACGACCGCCTGGCCGTCGACGCCGGGGAGACGCCTCACCTTGCCGACGACCCGGACGGTGAGCCGCTCGCCCGCGAGCTGGAGCGGCAACAGCCCGTCGGAGTCCGCGGCAGCGGCGAGGCGCGGCGTGACGAGCACCGGCAGAGGCTTGCGGTACGCCGGCTGACGAGGACGGATCCGCGTCGCGACGGCGTTCGTGAGCGTGTAGCGGATCGTCTGGCCCTGGAGCTTTGCGCCGCCGACCCCGATCCACCCGTCGAACGCGTCGGGCAGGTCGGAGAGCTGCACCCACACGGACCCCTTCAGCGCGTGCCCCGCGTCGGCCCCACGATCCAGCAGCCGGGTCGCAGGCTCCAGCACGACTCCCGCCAAGCGGCCGCCGCGCGCAGATGCCGGAATCCGATCACCCAGCCGAACGCGGACGAAGCGGCCGTCCTGCCCCTCGATCTCGGCGAACACGTGGACGTTGCCACCCAACATCCGCCCGCGCAGGACCGTCAACTCCTCCGAGAGCCTCACCCCGGCGAGCGTGGACGGGACATCGATCCGCCGCGCGAGCTCCGAGCGCGGCGCGTCGGCATCCGAGTCGCGCCAGCCGTTCAGCTGCGCGAGCGCGGCGGGTTGGATGCCGAGGAGCGTGATCCCACTCTCGCCCTCGAGCCGGCCGATGCCGCCGGTCAGCCGGAGCACCGGCGAGACTTCGACTCCCGGGAGCTCTTCGAAGCGCGGGAAGGACGCCGCGTCCTGAATCGGGATCAGCCGCCGCAGGTCCTCGTGCACGACGTAGTCCAGCGGAACGCGGTGCGCTGCCTGGTCGCGCTCACCGCGCACGAGCGTGGCCCGGTAGCTCTCGGCGAAGAGCGCGAGCCCGAAGCTGACGACGAGAAACGCGGTCGCGACGACGGCGTAGCCGGGGTTGCGGGCGAGCGAGAGCGAGGCGAGGCGCAGGCCCAGCGAGCGGCCGCGGGCGAGCCGCTCGACGGCCCGCAGCGCCGGCCGGAGCAGGCGTGCGACGAGAACCGCCGCCGCGAACGTGACGAGCGCAGGCAGCAGCAGTGTCAGATCGCCGTCTCCACTTCCCCGAGCGAGCTCGAGCGCGACGAGGCCGATCGCGGCCAGCGCCGCCGCCTCCAGGAGCCCGAACCCCGGTCGCGCGGCCCGCGCCGCTACGGCGCCTACGAGGACGCAGGTCGCAGCTGCCGCGACGAGCAGCGCCAGCGCCAGTCCCTCGGCGGAGAGGACGCTGCGGGAGAGCACGGCGCCGACAGGGGCACCGGCCTGCTGCGCGACCACCGCGCCTCCGAGCGCGCCGACGCCGAGCCCGACGACCGTTCCGGCGACGGCGAGCGCCCCCGACTCCGCCACCGTCAGGAGCGCGAGCTGCCAACCGCGCGCGCCGTACCAGGCAAGCCGCCTGCGGGCTGCGGCCAGGTCGGTGCGCAGCGTCATCGCCGCCAGCAGCGCGAACGCGAACAGGAGCGCCGCCGCCTCGCCGCCGACGATCCCGAGCCGGCGCCCCGCCGCACGGCTCGTCGCCTGCGCTTCGCGAAGCTCCTCGACCGGCGCGATCAGGTCGAAGCCCGACGTCACCGATTGGAGCTCCGACCGCGCTTGCACAACACCGGCCGCGAGGTCGTCGACCTCCCAGAGACGCGGCTCCCCCGGCCGCAGCGGCGCCACCCAGGCGTAGCTCCGGTAGAGCGTTTCGAGCGCGGGGTGCCCGGCGAGCGTCTGCACGCCCTCGGCGAGGAAGAGCGGCGGCGGGGGCGGCCGGTGGTAGCCGGCGGCCGCCGCGAGGGACGGGCTCACCTCTGCGTCGTCGAGCGCGTTGTCGGTCGGGGCGAGGAAGTCGCCGAAGAGGACACGGTCGTTCAGCACGGCTTCTCCCACCTCGACGATCCGCAGCCCGGCCGGATGCGGCAGCCGGCCCTGACCGCGCAGCCGCAGCACCTCGCAGCGCTCGGGCGTGCAGGTGCGCGGCAGGCGCCCCGACCGCACGGTCACCCAGCGCCCGAGCCGCTCGACCCCGCCCAGGCCGGCGAACGTGCCCGCGATCGTCGTCTCGCGGAAGAGGACGAGCGACGTCGCGGGTACGCCGATTGCGTGTCGTAGCGCAGACCGCGCACGGCGCTCGAGCGCGGGTTGCGACTCGTCGCTCTGGGCGGGGACGCCGAACCAGACGGCCCGCACCGAGCGGCTCCCCTCCGGAATCCGATCGACGGCCTGCGCGACCGCCCGATCCTGCGCGACGAGCGAGCCGGCGCGGCCGCCGATGACGACCGACGCGCCGGCGGCGATCCCGAGCACGACGAGGACGACCGGGGCGCTCCGCCGCCCGAGTCGCGCGACGACGAGACGCAGCGGATAGAGCGCGGAGCGAAAGCCGTTCATGCCGCCGTGCGTCCGACGAGGTCGGCCGCTACGGCCGCGAGCCCTTCACGTCGCCCGAGCTCTAGCTGTCGCAGAGCCTCGGGAGGCTCGCGCAGGCTCTCGACGAGCTCCGAGGTGCCGAGCTCCCGCGCGGCCCGGGCCACGACCGTGAGCAATCGCTCGCCCGACGCCGTGCCGGCCGCGGCGGAAGACCGTGCCGAGAGGTAGTCGCCTGCCGGCGGCTCGTCGGGAGGCCGCGCGCAGAGGGCCTGGACGAGCGCTCCCAGCGCTGCGGCGCGCTCGACGCTTGTCGGCTGGTCGGGGATTCGCACCTCGAGCGTGCCGAGGCGCGGGTGCGGCCGGGCATCCCACCAGCTGCGCGTGTAGTCCTCGCCCGATGCCTCGATCCGCGCCTCCCACTCATGTTGGGACGCCATCGGGGGCGGCGGACCGCCGCGTGGAAGCTCGAGCAGGCGCGCCGCGCGGGCGGAGAGCCCGTCGGTCTCGACACCGGCCAGGTACGGCGAGTTGACCGACAGCGCCAGCACGGACGGCAGCCAAGGCATGATCGCCGCGAGCGTCCGCAGGCAGTCGGCGAAGCTCTCCATGCCGACGTGAACGTGCAGGCCGCACACGAGCTGGCGCTTCACCTCCGTCCCGAGCTCCCCGACCAGCTTCAGGTAGCGCGGCTCGGCGACGATCTGCTGCTCCTCGGGTCGCGAGAAGGGGTGCGAGCCTGCGGCGGCGACCGCCAGCCCTTCCCGGGCCGCAGCGGCGCTCACCTGGCGCCGGAGCCGGACAAGCTCGTCCCGGGCCTCCGCGGCCGAGTCGCAGACGGGGGTGTTCGTCTCGACCAGGCACGAGAAGAGCTCCGTCTTCAAGCCCTCCGGGCCGAGCAGCCGCTCGACGCCGGGTGCAAGCGCGAAGGTCTCGGGGTCGACCAGCATCAGCTCCTCCTCGACGCCAAGCGTCAACCTGCGGCCGAACCTACTTTCCACGCACAGCGTGCACGGGACGCCCGGCCGCCTCCCAGGCGTAGTACGAAGCGCTCGGCCCGAAGCTGCGCTCGTAGGGAACCACGCGCGGATTGCGGCCGACCTCCATCGCCCGCTGGGCGTGCCAGAGCAGGTTGGGATCGTCCCGCTCCTCCCAGACGAGCACGAGGTGCGCCGCGGTCATGAAGACCGCGACGAACGTGCAAGCCGCCGCCGGACAGGGGAACGGATCCGTGCTGACACAGAACCAGCCGGAGTGGTCGTCGTCGGCATCGTCGATCCAGAGCAGTTCCTCTTCCTCGAGCAGCTCGTCCTCGACGGTCAGCGACCCGCGCCGGTGCTCCTGCTGGGGCTCGTGTGGTTCCACGGCGACAAGGTTAGACCGATGGGGGGTGTCACCGCCCGATTTCGGGAGGACAATGAGCGCATGAGCGACCGCGACGTCGCGATCGTGCTCTCGGGCGGCGGCATGAACGGCATGCTGCTCGAGCTCGGCTTCCTGAAACGGTTGCGCGAAAGCTCGCTGTGGTCGCGGGTCGGCTGGATCTACGGTACGTCGGCCGGAGCGCTGGCCGGAACGATGGCCGCACTCGACCGGCTAGAGGAGCTGGAGGAGTTCACGTTGGGTCTCCAGCCGTCGGACATCTTCCGTCCGCAGCGGCTGTGGCGGCTGCCGCTCAACGGGCTGCACGAGTACGCCCTGCCTGCCACGATCGCCGAGCGAATGCTCGATCCGAAGGAGCTTGCAGGCTCGCTCGCCGAGGCGCCGATCGAAGTGGTCGTGTTCGCGACCGACGTGTCGGAGGGAGAGGACGGCACGTACGAGCTCGCGTACTCGTCGCACGAGACACCGCCGGAGACGATGGCTCGGGCCGTGCTCGCCTCGGCCGCTGTCACGGCGCTCGTCCTGCCGCTGCCCGTCGGCGACCGGATCGCGACCGACGGGGGCTGGGTGCGGAACTTCCCGCTCGGCTGCGCGCTCGACCGTCCGGACGTGGAGCTCGTGCTCGCCTTCCGGTACGTCCCGCACTACCCCCATCTTGGCGTGGAGTCGCTGGTACGCCTCCGCCGGCGGCTCCATCGGTTCCGGGCCGTCCCGCCCGTGCGCGCGTTCATCGCCGAGCTGGACGAAGCGGAGGCACGCGAGGGGCGTGGCGAGCCGATCCACCTGGGCGACATGATGATTCGCCTGATGCGGGTGGCGATCCAGCACAACACGGCGCTCGAGGAGCGGCTCGCCTCGGAGCGCGAGGACGCAACGAGGGAGCTGGAAGCGTTGCGCACCGACCTCGTCAAGCTCGCGAGCGAGCACGCTCGGCCGGGCCGGCGCGGAAGAGCGGCACGCGCGGTCGAGGAACGGTTCGCGCGCACCGAGCTGCCGCGGAGCGTCCAGCGGATCACCGTGCGCGGGTCGGGCGGTGTCGAGAGCCTCGAGCAGGGCTTCCGCGGGCAGCGGGAATGGACCGAGCACGCGAAGCGAGCGCTGATCGCCCGCGGCTACGCAGCGGCGGATGCCGAGCTGCGGGCGCACGGCGCCGACCTGCTGGAGCAGGCGTCCTAGGCGAAATCAACCGCTAGTGCATGTGCGACTTTGGGGCCGCCGGCGGCCCCCTTCAGGGGTTTTCGCGCGATGAGCATCCGCTTCCGCGGATGCTCAGCTTGCGCCAACTAGGGAGTCTGGCGCCCGAGCGTGACTTCCAGCATCCGCTGCTGGTTGCCGCGGTAGATCTGGAGCTTCACCGTCTCGCCCGGCTTGTGGCTGGAGAGCACGTCCCGCAGCTCCTCCAGCGAGGAGACGCGCCTGCGCGCGATCGCGACGATCAGGTCGCCGCCAAGCGTGTAGCCCTCGCCTGCGACGACCGTCGACGAGGTGCCAGGCTTCAGTCCCGCACGCGCCGCCGGGGTTCCGGCTCCCACGACCTCGACGAGCACGCCGGCGTCGACCGGGAGCCGGAAGACGCGCGCGAGCTCGGGGTTGACCGTCGCGCCGCCGATGCCGAGGTAGGCGCGATCGACCCGACCGGTGGTGACGAGTTGCGCGACGACCTCCTTGACCGTGTTCGAGGGGACCGCGAAGCCGATGCCGACGTTGCCGGACGAGCCCTGCGCGGGCGCAATCTGGGAGTTGACGCCGATCACCTGGGCACGGTCGTTCAGGAGCGGTCCACCCGAGTTGCCACTGTTGATCGGCGCATCCGTCTGGATCACATGGTCGATCGGGTAGCCGTTCGGCGCCGTGATCGTGCGCTCCTGGACGGCGCTGACGATCCCGGCGGTCGCGGTCCGCGCCAGCCCGAACGGATTGCCGATCGCGACGACAGGGTCGCCCACGCGCACTGAGCCCGAGTTCCCGAGCACGAGCGGGGTCAGGCTGCGCGAGCTCGCCTCGACGCGGAGGACGGCGATGTCGGTGGACGGGTCGCTGCCGACGAGGGTGGCGCGCAGGGTGTCCTGGTTGGAGAAGCTGACCTCGATCTGGTCGGCGCCCTCGATCACGTGGTAGTTCGTGACGATGTGCCCGGCCTTGTCGACGACGAAGCCCGAGCCGAGAGCCTGCTGCGGCGCCTGAGGCGCGTTGAAGGGCAACAGGCTCGGCGTGTCCTGGGTGGAGTTGCCCGTCGAGGTGATCTGAACCACGCCGGGAGCTGCACGCGCGTAGATCTCGCTGACGCTGAGGCCTTTGTCAGCCACGACCTGGGCGGCGGCGGTGGGAGCAGGGGAGGTCCTCACCACGGTGGTCGTGCCGCCACCCAGGTCGCCGGTGAGCGCCACCGCCCCGAGCGCGACCAGGCCACCGAGGAGGGAGGATGCGGCGGCGAGGATTGCGTTCCGGGCGAGGCTGGCGCGTCCGTTCACTGACCTCGTTGTAGCCACCGGGTCTTAACGCGCGATGAGAGCGGTGTTAAGCCTGGGTTGCGGCCGGGAAGCTAGGAATCCGGATCCGGCGGCCGGGGCGGCAGAGGATCCGGGCGCGGATCGGGCCGCGGCACCGGTGGCACCGGATCGGGCAGCATCCCGGTCACGCCAGGGCCGCGGTCTTCTCGGAGGCCTCGCGCTCGGTTCCAAGCGCCTCGTCGAGCTTGGCCTGCAGCTCGCCGCTGGCATACAGCTCCTCGACGATGTCGGCGCCGCCGATCAGCTCGCCCCTGATGAAGACCTGCGGGATCGTCGGCCAGCCGGACAGGGTCGAGAGCTCGTGACGGATCTGAGGGTTGGGCAGCACGTCGACCGCCGTCACCGGAGCTCCCGCGGCGCGCAGCGCACGCAGCGCGCGGTCCGAGTTGCCACACATGACGAGCTGCGGCGTGCCCTTCATGAACACGCTCACGGGCTCGTTCTCGATGATCCCCTTGATCTGCTCGCTCAACTGCGTCATCGACTGGCTCATGCGATTCCTTTCGTCTTGATTCGGAGCTCGTGGATCGACCCGTCCGCGAAGGGCTCGGCGAGCGCCTCGTAGACGAGCCGGTGCTGCTCGACGAGCGAGAGCCCGTCGAAGCGGCCGCTGGTCACCGTCACCTGGAAATGGTCGCCGCCGCCGGTGCGATCCTCGACCGCGAGCTCGCTCGCGTCCGGAAACGAATTGCGCAGGAGCGTTTCGAGCATGCCGGTCACGACCATGGAATCATCGTAGCCGTGCGACGCGACCGATCCTTCCTCGTTTCACTGCCGGAGCGCGCGATCCGAGCGCTCGTGGCCGCGCTCGGGGGCGCCGTGCACGAGACGGCGGAGGTCGTGCTCCCTCGGTTCGCCCGGCGCTCGCGGCTGTACGAGGCGACCGCCAAGAACATGCTTCGGATCGCGATCGAGCTGGTCGGGAGCGTCGAGCGGGAGGCTCCTGTCGGGGAGCCCGACCCCACCGAGTTACTGCGTCGAAAGAGCGTCGGCAACGTCCTCGAGCTCGGCTCGATCGCCGCGTTCGGCTTCTCGCCGCTGTGGCTGCTCGCGGCCGCTTCGGACATCTCGCACGGTTCGCGGGTGTACCTGGCGTCGCTCGTCACGGAGCTGAAGGGTGCAGGCGTGCTCGCCGAGGACGCTGAGCCCGCGACGGTCGATGCCCTGCTCGGCGTCCTCGAAGGGGCATCGGGAACGACCGCGAGAATGGTCGACCTGCCGCCGCTCGAGCTGGCCGAGCTGCGCTCCTCCTGCGAGGAGCTGCGGTCGAGCGCGAGCGAGCTCCCCTCGCCGCAGGAGCTCGCCGGGCTCTACCAGGGTCTCCGACGCACCGCCGCGCGCGAGCGGCAGCCGCTGCTCGACGTCTCGGCCGGCATGGGCCTCGCGTTTCTGCTGTCGGCGCGCCAGCTGGGCCGCGAGCACCTGGTTGCGCCATACCGGGACGACTGGCAGCCGTTGCGCGAGGAGGGCTTCGCGGCCTACGCCCGCCGGGTCTCGGAGCCGTACCGGGCTGCTGTGACGGGACACTTCGACCCGGAGCGAGAGACCTGGACGGAGCGAGCGCTGACGCGATTCCGCGGCTGACAATCCTCACACTTTTCTCAGGTTGTGCCAGTAGCTTGTGCGGTGTGAAGCGGCTGCTCGTTGGTCTGACGGCTCTCGCCGCGCTTGGTGCGGCTGCGCCCGCCCATGCGTCGACACCGCTGCCGTGGTGCGGCACGAGCTCGTGGCGCATCGACCGGGTGCCCGACGCGACACCGGGCTACGCCGTGCACGTGCTGTACGTCCGCGCCCCCGGTGGCGCCGATCGCTTTGGAGCCTTCGCGCCGAAGATCGTCGGCGACGTCGCCGCGATCGAGGCCTGGTGGCGCTCGCAGGACGCAACTCGCTCGCCGCGATTCGATTTCACTTCCGTCGCATGTGCGACCGCGTTCGGATCGCTCGACATCACGAACGTCGAGCTGCCGCAGGCGTTCGGCGACGTCCGGGGCGCCTTCAACGCGATCCGGCTGCAGCTCGCCTCGCTCGGCTTCAACGAGCCCGAGAAGAGCTATCTCGTCTACTACGACGGGTCGACGGGTCAATCCGGCTTGAACCGCGTGTGCGGTCAGGGCGCCGAACCGGGGAGTGCGGCCTCCGGCATAGCGATCATCTACCTCGACTCCTGCGGCTCGACCGACGGCGACTCGCTGCGGCCGGTCGTCGCGGTCCACGAGTTCATCCACACTCTCGGTGCCGTCAGGAACGCCGCGCCGCACGCGTGCAACGACGGCCACGTCTGCGATGTCGCCAATGACTTGATGGGCGCATCGCTCACCGGCGAGGAGCTCGAGCAGCACCTGCTCGACGGAGGTCGCGATGACTATTACGGTCATTCTGGCTCGTGGCTCGACGTGCAGGACTCCCTGTTCCTCGAGCGTCTCGACTCGTCCGACCGGAACGCGCCGACTGCTCCCAGCGCACCGGTCGTCAGGGATGATCTCAGCGGGCTCGTCGCCTTCTCCTGGGGCGCCTCGAGCGACGACGTCGGCCCCGTCGAGTACCGCCTCTACGAGGACGGCCGTTTCGTACGCGAGGTGACGCGCAACTCGGTTCTGCTGAACCCGCCCGACGGCGACACGGGCACCTACTCCGTTCGCGCCAGGGACGCCGTCGGCCACCTGAGCCAGCCCGCGACCGTCCGGTTCAAGGTGGGCTTCGGGATCGTGGACGAGGAGGGCCGACTGCTGCGCGACACGGTGCGGCCGCCCGCGATTCGCACCGTTTCGGTCCGGCGGACGGGTAAGACCGTCGTGCTCTCGTGGCCCGCCGTGCCAGATCCCGGCGGTCTGAAGGGTTATCGGGTCAGGATCGGAGCACGGACGCTCTCCGTGACGAAGCCGACGGTGACGCTCACCCGCGCAATTCTGCGCACCGCCGTCTCGGTCGCCGCCGTCGACCGGGCAGGCAACGTCGGCCCGACGACGACCGTGCCCCTCCGCCACTTGCGCTGAGTTTCGCGGCCCGACGGGAGGAGCTACAGCCCCAGCTCACCTGGGGTCACACACGCTAACCAGGGACAGTCCCTGGGACATGTCCGCTAACCAGGGACAGTCCCTGGGACATGTCCGGAACGGCCCAAGCCTAGGGGTCTTCGATAGATTCGAGGCATGGCCGACGACGTCTCCGCCCGCTCCACGCTCACCGTCGGCGATCGCAAGCTCGAGATCCACCGGCTGGACGCGCTGCAGGAGCGCTGGGACGTCGCGCGCCTCCCGTACACGCTGCGGATCCTGCTCGAGAACGTCCTCCGGAACGGCGACAGCGACGACGTCGCCGCGGTGGCAGGCTGGGTCGCGAGCGACGAGCCGAGCCGCGAGATCTCCTTCGCCCCGGCCCGCGTCCTGCTCCAGGACTTCACCGGCGTCCCGGCCGTCGTCGACCTCGCCGCGATGCGAAACGCCATGGCCGACCTCGGGGGCGACCCGGAGGCGATCAACCCGCTGATCCCGGTCGAGCTCGTGATCGACCACTCGGTCCAGGTCGACGTCTTCGGCACGAGTGGCGCCTTCGCACGCAACGTCGAGCTCGAGTTCGAGCGCAACCGCGAGCGCTACGCGTTCCTGCGCTGGGGCCAGAAAGCGTTCCGAGACTTCAAGGTCGTGCCGCCGGGAACCGGGATCGTGCACCAGGTGAACCTCGAGTTCCTGGCGCGGGTCGTCGAGGAACGCGACGGCCAGGCGTTCCCCGACACGCTCGTCGGCACCGACTCCCACACGACGATGGTCAACGGCCTGGGCGTGCTCGGCTGGGGCGTCGGCGGGATCGAGGCAGAGGCGGCGATGCTCGGCGAACCGCTCTCGATGCTCGTGCCGCAGGTCGTGGGCTTCAAACTGACGGGCGCGCTGCCCGAGGGCGCCACCGCGACCGACCTCGTGCTGACGGTCACCGAGCAGCTTCGCCAGGCGGGCGTGGTCGGAAAGTTCGTCGAGTACTTCGGGCACGGGCTCGCATCGCTTCCGCTCGCCGACCGCGCGACGATCGGGAACATGTCGCCGGAGTACGGCGCGACGTGCGGCTTCTTCCCGGTCGACGATCTGACGCTCGAGTACCTGCGCTTGACCGGTCGCAGCGCCGAGCGGGTCGCACTCGTCGAGGCCTACTGCAAGGAGAACATGCTCTGGCACGATCCGAGCGAGGAGCCCACGTACTCGCAGGTGCTCGAACTCGATCTCTCGACGGTGGTGCCGTCGCTCGCCGGCCCGCGCCGCCCCCAGGACCGCGTGCCGCTGTCGCACGCGAAGAGCGCGTTCCTCGACTCGCTCGGCACGTTCGGGATCTCGTCTCCGCTCACGAACGGCAGCCACGACAAGGCGGTGGCGGACACCTTCCCGGCCAGCGACCCGACCAGCGAGCAGGCGCCGGGCGGCTCGCCCGAGCCCGAGCCGGACTCGGTCCCGGTCGCCGTCGCCGGCCCCGGCCGCACCAGCGTCCACGTGGCGGGCACCGACTACGAGCTCGAGCACGGCAGCGTCGTGATCGCCGCGATCACCTCCTGCACGAACACGTCGAACCCGCAGGTGATGGTCGGCGCCGGCCTGCTGGCGAAGAAGGCGGTCGAGCTCGGCCTGCGCAGCAAGCCCTGGGTCAAGACGAGCCTCGCCCCCGGCTCGAAGGTCGTGACCGAGTACTACGACAAGGCCGGGCTGACGCCGTACCTGGAGCAGCTCGGCTTCCACACCGTCGGCTACGGCTGCACGACGTGCATCGGCAACTCCGGGCCGCTGCCCGAGGCGATCTCGGTCGCGGTGGAGAAGGGCGACCTCGTCGTCTGCTCCGTGCTCTCGGGCAACCGCAACTTTGAGGCCCGCATCCACCCGGAGGTGAAGGCGAACTACCTCGCCTCGCCGCCACTCGTGGTCGCCTACGCGCTCGCGGGGCGGATGGATCTCGACCTGCTCGAGGAGCCGCTCGGCGAGGACCAGGACGGCAACGACGTCTACCTGCGCGACCTCTGGCCGAGCGCAGCCGAGATCCAGGAGACGATCACGGCCTCCGTCCGCGGCGAGATGTTCCAGTCCACCTACGCGGACGTCTTCACCGGCGACGAGCAGTGGCGGAACCTGCCGGTGCCCGAGGGCGAGCTCTTCGAATGGGAGCCCGCCTCGACGTACGTCCGCCGGCCGCCCTACTTCGACCAGATGCCACCGAGCCCAAAGCCGTTCCAGGACATCGACGGCGCCCGCTGCCTAGTTCAGCTCGGCGACTCAGTCACCACAGACCACATCTCCCCCGCCGGCTCGATCAGGCTCGACGGTCCCGCCGGCCAGTACCTCGTCGAGCACGGCGTCCAGCGGCAGGACTTCAACTCGTACGGCTCCCGCCGCGGCAACCACGAGGTGATGGTCCGGGGCACGTTCGCGAACGTGCGGCTGAAGAACCTGCTCGTCCCCGGCTCCGAGGGCACCTGGACCGTCCACCTGCCGGACGGCGAGGAGATGACGATCTTCGAGGCGTCGCAGCGCTACCTCGCCGAAGGGACGCCGACGATCGTGCTCGCCGGCAAGGAGTACGGCTCAGGCTCCTCCCGCGACTGGGCTGCAAAGGGCCCGAACCTGCTCGGTGTCAAGGCGGTGATCGCGGAGAGCTACGAGCGGATCCACCGCTCCAACCTGCTGATGATGGGCATCGTCCCGCTCCAGTTCCTGGCCGGCGAGACACCGGAGACGCTCGGCCTCACCGGCCGCGAGCGCTTCGCGATTGAGGGGATCGCGGGCGGCGAGGCGAGCGAGGTGACGCTGCGCGCGGACGAACGCACCTTCACGGTCCGCGTGCGGCTCGACACCCCGCGCGAGCGCGAGTACCTCCGCCACGGCGGCATCCTCCCGTTCGTCCTGCGCCGCCTGCTCGCCGCCTAGCCGGCGATTTCTCATTTGCAATTGACATCTGGGCAGACCCGGCTACTCTGCCTCGGTCGCAGCGAGAGGGGTCACGCTGCGGCACGGGGGAGGGAACGAAAGCGGGACGCCGAGAGGCGTCCCGTTCTCGTTACAGTGCCGCCACCGGGGTGCCTCGACTGAGGCTGAGAACAGACCCGTAAGACCTGATCCGGGTAATGCCGGCGAAGGGAGGAGCGGCGACGATGGATGGTACTCCCGCCTGGGGAATCGAACCGGTGCCCGAGCGCCTTCGGGTGTTGGGGCTGCTCGACACGGGCCTCCTCTGGGGCAGCCTCGGCGTCTCGCTGCTCGTGCTCGTGGCCGGGACCTACCTCGTGCCCGCACTCTCGCTCCCGGAGGCGTTTCTCGCGATCCTCGTCGGGAGCCTGATCGGAAACGCGATGCTGGGCGTCGCCGGGATGATCGGCGCCGACGCGCGCGTGCCGGCGATGGTGCTGATGCGGGCGCCGCTCGGACGGCGCGGCTCGTGGGGCCCGACCGTCCTGAACGCTGCGCAGTGCATCGGCTGGTCGATCTTCGAGCTGCTGATCATCGCCACGGCCGTGGCGGCGCTCTCCGACGAGCTCCTCGGCTTTCGCGCGCAGTGGCTCTGGACGCTCGCGTTCGGCGGCGTCGCGCTGGCCCTCGCCTGGATCGGACCGATCGACTTCGTGCGCAAGTTCGTCCGCAAGTTCGCGGTGTGGGCGGTCCTGGGATCGCTGCTGTATCTGACGTGGTGGGCGCTCGACGGCTCCGGCTTCGGAGGGCTCTGGGGCCGGAGGGCCGAGGGCGGGCTCTCCGTCTGGCAGGGCGTCGACCTCGTGGTCGCGATCACGGTCTCGTGGATCCCGCTCGCCGCCGACTACACGCGCTTCGCGCGCGACCGGGTGAGCGCGCTCTGGGGGACCGGAGTCGGTTACTTCTTGCCCAGCCTCTGGCTCTGGTGTCTCGGTGCGGTGCTGTTCTTCTCCCGCGACCTGACCGATCCCGCCGCTCTGCCCGCAGCCGTTGCAGCCGGGGGCATCGCGGCGACGCTCGCGCTGCTCGCGGTCACCGTGGACGAGACGGACGAGGCGTTCGCGAACGTCTACTCGACAGCGGTCTCGATCCAGAACCTCGCCCCGAAGCTGCCACAGCGCGCGCTCGTCACGGGGGTCGCCGCGGTCGCAACTGTCGGCGCGCTCACGATCGACCTGCTCTCGTACCAGACCTTCCTGCTACTGCTCGGGTCGTTCTTCGTGCCGCTCTTCGGTGTCCTCCTCGCCGACTGGCTGGTCGCCGGCGCCCGCTATCGCGAGGAGGACGTCTTCGCAGGCCCGGCGATCCGGCCCGGGATGACCGCTGCCTGGATCGCAGGCTTCGCCGCCTACCAGTGGCTCTACCCGACGGGCCCTCAGTGGTGGATCGACCTCGTCTCGCGACTCGGCCCGCCCGACACCGGCATCGGCGCGACCGTCCCCAGCTTCGTCGTCTCCTTCGCGCTCGCGATCGCGATCGCGGCGCTGGGCAAGCGCCGGTTCTAGACTCGCCGGCGTGCGGGGCATCGCCGTGATCGGGAATCTCTCGCGCGACTCGATCGACGGCGGCCCACCGCGCGTCGGCGGCGCGCCCTATCACGCTGCGCGCGCCCTGCGGCTGCTCGGAGGCAGCTCACGGATCCTCGCGCGCTGCGCCGAGACCGACCGACGGGCGCTGGTCGGAGCGCTGGCCGCGCTCGGCGTCCCATTCGACTGGCTGCCCGCGCCGAGCACGACGGCCTTCGAGCTCGACTACGAGGGAGAGGAGCGGGAGATGTCGGTCCTCGACATCGGCGCGCCCTGGACGCTCGCGGACGCGCGCGCCGTCGGGCGCGTCGACTGGGTGCAGGTGGGCGGGCTGACGCGGGCGGACTTCCCACCCGACGTGCTGGCGGTGCTCGCCCGCGACCGGCGCCTCGCTCTCGACGGGCAGGCGCTCGTCCGTCCGGCCGAGACAGGGGCGCTCGTGCTCGACGACGATTTCGATCCCGCCGTCCTGCGACACGTGACCGCCCTGAAGCTGAACGAGGAGGAGGTCGAGGCGCTCGGCGGCGAGGACCGCGCCGTCGAGCTCGGCGTCCCCGAGCTGCTGTTCACGCACGGATCGACGGGCGCGGTCGTGGTCGCGCGCGGAACCCGCGAGACGATCCCGGTACGCCGCATCCTTACGTCGAACCCCACCGGAGCGGGAGACGCCTTCCTCGCCGGCTACGTCTGGGCCCGCGCGGCCGGCCACCGGCCCACCTCGGCGGCGCGCCACGCCGCGACAACGGCGGCACGGGTGCTCGAGCTGGCGTCGTGATCGCCCTCGTGCGCACGGTCGAGGGTGTGTTCGAGGTCGACGTCACGAACGAGGCCGTCCTCGGCGAGGTCGACGCGGCAGTCGACCGCGAGCGACCGGAGCTCGGCTTGCCCCGGGTGGTGGCCGCGTCGTCGCACGGCGCCACCGTGGTCGCGCTGGTCGACCGCCGGCCGCCACTGATGATCTCCGGCAACGGCGGCTTCACCTGGCGCGAGGCCGGAGGCGGGCTGCCGACGGGCTACGACGTCGCGGTCGACCCATCCGACCCGGACCGCGTGCTTTACGCCGCCCGCAATCGGCTCCACCTCTCAATCGACGGCGGCCGCTTCTGGCGCTCGCTCGCGCCGGAGCTTCCGGACGTCGAGGCCGTCGCGTGGTCTACGGAACCTTGAACTCGCCGCGCGCGACGGTCACGGCCGAGCCGCCGACCTCGACCGCCTCGATCTGATCCCCGGAGCCGGCCGCGCGGGCGAAGAGCGTCGAGGGCCGGCCGATCTCCGTGCCCTGCTCGACCTCGATCTGCTCGCCCCACGGCACGAGGCCGTGCCGGCCGAGGTGGCAGGCGAGCGGGCCGGCGGCAGACCCGGTCGCCGCGTCCTCCCCGACCCCGTCGAGCGGCGAGAACATCCGCACCTTCCAGCTCGTGCCCGAGCCGGCGAACGCGAGCGCCCCCACGAGGTCGAGCTCGGCGAGCGCACCCAGGTCCGGCTTCAGCCCGGCGACGTGCTGCTTGGACGGGAGCGCGACAAACGCATGCCGGACGCCGTTGTCGTACACCTCGACCGGCAGGCCCGACGATCCGACGCCCAGAGCGGCGAGCAGCTCGTCCGCGCGGTCGTAGGCTGCGACGGTCGGGACCGGCTGCGTCATCCGGCCGAAGACGATCCGCCCGGACTCGTCCCGCTCGAGCTCGACGGGAACGATTCCCTGGCCGGTCTCGAGCGCGATCACGCCTAGCTGCAGCGGCGCGCCGAGAACGAAAGCCGTACCGAGGCACGGGTGACCGGCGAACGGGAGCTCGTTGCGAGGAGTGAAGATGCGGATGCGAACGGTGCCGCCCTCACGCGGCGGCAGGACGAAGACGGTCTCCGAAAGGCCGAGCTCGAGAGCCAGCTCCTGCATCGTCACCTCGTCGAGGTCTCGGGCGTCCGTGAAGACGGCAAGCTGGTTGCCCGCGAGCGGCCGATCGGTGAACACATCCGCGAGCACGTAGCGGAACGAGCGCATATCGGTGAATCTATCGGCGTGCGCCTCTTCCTCGTCCGCCATGCCCACGCCGATCCCGGCGACCCGGACTCGTTGAGGCCTCTGAGCGCGCGCGGCCGCGAACAGGCACGGGAGCTGGGCGAGCGGCTCGAGTCGGTCGAGCCGCTCCTCGTGCTGTCGAGCCCGCTGCTGCGGGCACAGGAGACGGCCGCGGCGATCGCGACCGGCGCGGGGGCGGAGCTGCGGGTCGACGAACGGCTCGCTCCAGGGGCGCGCGCGGACGACGTGCTCGCCGCGATCGCAGGCGCCGGGGACACCGTTGTCGTCGTCGGGCACCAGCCGGACTGCTCGGAGATCGCAGCCGCGCTGGGAGCAGGCGAGCGGGACTTTCCGACGGCGGGCATGGCCGAGATCGAGCTCCCCTGACCGCGTCGCGCGCCTTCGGTTTGCTCCCGTGGGGGAAACCATTTGTCCCCCACGAGCCCCCTTCTTCCACACCCGTGTGGGGGAACCGCCCGGTTCCCCCACACCCCCTCCCCCCGGTCATAGGTCAGAAATCCGACCTATGACCGCAATCTCGGTCCGAGGGCTCCGCAAGTCCTACGACGGCGTCGAGGCGGTCCGGGGGATCGACTTCGAGGTGGCCGTGGGCGAGGTATTCGGGCTGCTCGGGCCAAACGGCGCCGGCAAGACGACGACGGTCGAGATCCTCGAGGGCTATCGCCCGCGCGACGGAGGTGAGGTCAGCGTGCTCGGCTTCGACCCGGGCAAGGCCGAGCGCGCGTTCCGCGAGCGCATCGGCGTCGTCCTCCAGTCGTCCGAGCTGTGGGCCGGGCTCACCGTCCGCGAGATCCACCGCGTCTTCGCCGGCTACTACCAGCGCCCGCGCGACATCGACGAGGTGATCGCGCTCGTCGGTCTGGACGAGAAGAAGGACGCGCGCGTGAAGACGCTCTCGGGTGGCCAGAAGCGGCGGCTCGACCTCGGGGTGGCGCTCGTCGGCGATCCCGAGCTCGTCTTCCTCGACGAGCCGACGACCGGCTTCGACCCGGCGGCCCGACGAAACGCCTGGGAGCTGATCCGCTCGCTCCGGGCGCTCGGAAAGACCGTCCTGCTGACGACGCACTACCTCGACGAGGCGCAGCAGCTGGCCGATCGCGTCGCCGTCCTCCGCGCCGGAGAGATCGTGCTCCTCGGCAAGCCCTCGGACCTGACGGGCGCCTCGGCGAAGGCCGAGATCCGCTACCGGCAGGACGGCGAGCTCGTGAGCTTCGAGACTGACGAGCCGACTCGGGTACTCAACGAGCTGACCACCGCCGCGCTGGCGGAAGGCCGGGAGCTCGAGGGGCTCGAAGTTCGCAGGCCGTCGCTCGAAGACGTCTACCTGGAGCTGCTCGGTGAGGAGGGAGAATGAGGCTGTTCTTTCACCAGGTTCGCTCGGAGCAGCTGACGTTCTGGCGCAATCGCGAGTCGGCGATCTTCCTCTTCATCTTCCCGATCATGCTCTTCCTCCTGCTCGGATCGTTCTACACCGGCGACACGATCTCGGGATATCCGGCCGTGGACGTCCTCCTCGCCGGGATGCTGGGCTACGGCGCCGCGAACACGGGCTTCGCCGGCATGGCGATCACGCTGGTCGTCCGCCGCGAGTTTGGGATCCTCAAGCGCCTACGCTCGACGCCGCTCCCCGCCGCCCTCTACTTTGCGGCCGCGCTCGCGTCGACGCTGATCGTCTTCACGCTGCAGACGGTCGTGCTCTACGCGCTCGGCCGGCTCCTCTACGGCACGAGCTTCCCCGACAGCGCGCTCTCGGTTGCGTTCCTCGTCCTCTTCGGCGCCGTCTCCTTCACCGGCCTCGGCGTCGGTCTCGCCTCGTTGATCCGCTCCGCCGAGGGTGCCTCCGCGGTCGTGAACGTCGTGCTGCTGCCGATGGCGTTCCTTTCGGGCTCCTTCGGCGTCCGCGACTATCCGGCCGTCCTCGATGCGGTCGCAGACGCGCTGCCGCTGAAGCACTTCATCGAGCTCGTGATCGGAGCCTCGCTACGCGGCGAGGCGCCCTGGCACGACCTCGGCGCGGTGGCGATCGTGGCTGCCTGGGGCGCTGGGGGCGCCCTCCTGGCCGCCAGGCGCTTCACCTGGGAGCCGCGCGAGCGTTAGAGGACTTTCGAATCGGGGTATTACCATTTCAATGCAAGAACTCGCGCAAATCGCCTTTCTCGACGAAGCCGGAGACATCAGGGTCAACTTCGGCATGTTCGCCGGCCGCGACGCCACGCAGGCGGAGATCGACGACCTCGCCCGGGACCTCCTGGCCGAGTTCGAGGCGATCACGATCGTCGCCGAGCAGCGCACGATCGCCGATCGCGACTCCGAGGCATCGGTCCACCAGATTCGGATCGAGGTCGGGAACGAGGATCC
>JANMJY010000003.1:0-10861 GCA_031371615.1 Actinomycetes bacterium
GACCGGAGGGCTCGTGGAGCAGGCGATCCAGCCGGCTGCCGCGGTGCTGATTCGCTCCTTCGTGGCGCCGGGGCCGCTCGTGCGCTCACGGCGCAGCCCGGTCGCGATTGCCGCCGGCGGGTTCATCCTGGTCTCGCGCGCCGCCTACGAGCGGGTCGGCGGGCACGAGGCGATGCGACACGAGCTCGTGGACGACCAGATGCTTGCGGTCCGGCTCAAGGCGGCGGGGACGCCGCTGGCGCTCGCGGGCTCGGCAGGCCGGGTTCGCGTCCGGATGTATGTCGGCGCACGGGAGACGGTCCGCGGGTGGCGCAAGAACACCTCTGCGGGACTGGGCGGCTCCGTCGTCGTCGCGGCGGTCCTCGCGTGCGCTGGCGTCGCCTCCTCGCTTGCACCCGCCGTCGCGATCGTACGAGGCCCACGCCGGACCGGCGCTCTAGGTCTTGTCCTCCAGCTCGCCGCGCGGGGTGCCGCGGACGAGCTGTGCCCGACGCCCCGACGGGCGTGGGCGCTCTTCCCGGCGGGTGCCCTGGGGCTTTCGATCCTCTCGCTGCTCAGCTCGGTCGACAGGCTTCGGGGCGGGATCGTCTGGCGCGGCCGCCGCTACGGGGTCTAGCCCGATGACCAGTCGGAATGCGCGCTTGCCATTAATGTTGTATAGTGTCCGTAGATAGTTTGTCTAACTAGGAGGGAACAGCATGAGCACCACAGAACTGCAGCCGGAGACGACTACGTGGCCCGAGTTTGCCGAGGGGCTGTACGGCTTCCTCACAGGTCGCGGCGCGACCATCGAGTACGACCTCGACGGGCTCGAGATCCTCGTTCCACGAAGTGCGAACGACAGCTCGCCCCAGGCCAAGTGGAAACTGAACGGGATCGTCCGGATCCGCACGTCGGAGAGAGGAAAGTAGCTCCGTCGTGCTGGACGTCTTCGCCAACGTCGAGATCGAGTTCGGCACTGGTCGCGGTCGCCTCGTCGGGGAGGGACAACACCTCGTCCTCTACGTCGACGAGCCCTCGGCGCTGATCGGTGTCGTCGAGCGCCGCTCGCTCCGGGTCCTGGCCGAGAGACTTACTCGGGCCGGGTTGACACTCCGCGTACGCAGCGGCGACCGGCTGCTTCTCCTGGCCGGTCGCGATGCCAAGACCGGCATCCTGACCCGCCTGCTCCGCCTGCCAGGCGTCCAGCTCAGCCCGCGGTTTGCCCTTCGCTCCGCTCTCGGCCGGGGTCACCCCCGGCCCTGAGCGGGCCGCTTGGAGAGCCAAGAGGTGCATCAGTTCCCTCCCTTCCAGCTTGACGGCGCCGACGGCAAGGTCGTCACCGACCGTGACTTCGCGGGGCATCCGGCTGTCGTGTACCTCGCGCGGCACCCTGGCTGAAACGTCTGCCGCACCTACCTTCGCCGTGTCGCGGAGGCCATTCCCGAGATCGAGGCCGCAGGCGCCAGACTGTATGTCGTCACCCCGCAGCGCGCTGCTCGGGCCGCTGACTGGCGAGATGAGCTTTCCCTCGGGAGGGCCGTCGTGATCGCCGACCCGGAACGCACACTCTACGAGGCGCTCGGGGCACGCCGCCCTGCGCCGCTCTGGCTGCTGCGCCCCCGAGTAGTGATCGTGGGCTTGCGGGCGCTCATCGCCCGCGAACGGATTTGGCGGACTCCCGGTGACGACACACTCCAACTCGGGGCCGACGTCGTCGTCGGCGGGGATGGCCAGATCGCGTACCTGCACCTCGCCTCTGACGCGGCCGACCGTACTCCGCCGCAGGATCTCGTCGCCGTGGTACGTGAGCTTGACCACGATCGGACTACCGGCATCGCTCACGAGACCCGGGCCACGAGTCACGGACTGGCACGATGAACGCCTCCTCCACCAAAGCGACGTCGTCGAGATTGCTGCTGTCGCGCGCTGCGAGAGCGTCGACGAGGATCGGCCAATGCCACCCGAGGCACCGACGACCAGGATGCACGCCCCGGAAAGCGATCTGCTCGTGCGACTGGGTTCGAGCGATAACGACCAGCGAGACGTCCCCGCGAGTGCCTTGACGCCGTGACACGACTGCCTGATTTGGACGACGAACGACATCAAAGGAGACTCGATGATCGGTGACACAAGACGGATGTTCGCAACACGTATTGATGTCCCAGCCGAGGCGCGTGAGGCACTCGTGGCGCTGCTCAACGCGCGGCTGGCGGATGCGTTCGATCTGTATTCCCAACTCAAGCAGGCCCACTGGAATGTGAAGGGAAGCGACTTCATTCAGCTGCACGGGCTCTACGACGCGGTCGCGGCGGACGTGCTCGAGCACGTCGACCTGATCGCCGAGCGCGCGACGGCCCTCGGCGGGCTCGCACTCGGTACCGCGCGGCTTGCCGCGTCCGCCTCGTCGCTGGACGAGTATCCACTCGATGCAGTCGCCGGCCGCGACACGATCACGGTGATCGCCGACCGCCTAGCAGCCTACGGCCGTGCGGTCCGCGCCGCGATCGATAAGGCATCCGAGCTGGGTGACCAAGACACCGCCGACCTCTTCACGGAAGTCTCGAGGGCGATCGATAAGCACCTCTGGTTCGTCGAAGCACACCTGCAGACATAAGCCCATCGGCGGGGAGGAGCCGCGACCTCCTGCGTGGCACAACCGTTCGGCGACGGCGACGGGTGCCATCGATCGCCGTGCAAAGCGCTTCACGGACGTCGTGCGCGGCGCGTGCCTTCGCCCAGCTCGTGCTCACGCCGGGCGGCTCTCGCGATCGCGAGGAGTTGGCCTGGCCAACCGCTCGTCTCCGAACTGGTTTGTTCGTGTGGCCGGATCACGAACGTGACTAGAAAGTGGCTATTTCCGGGTATTTCTACCAGACGCTTGGTCCACAGGATTGGGGCCACAGCATGATTTGCCGGGTCTGATAAGACAACGCAGCATCCTCATTTGCAGGTACTTTGAGAAGCGGGAGCGACGGGACTCGAACCCGCGACCTCCGGCGTGACAGGCATGTTCCACGGAAGCGACGATGGGCGACGATCGACGTGCTATCGCTCTATTCATGCGGCTCCGCAGGTCTTCTACGCTGATTTGCGCACGATTACGTAGGCTCGATTTCGAGCGTTTGCTGCCCTTCTGCTGCCCAGACGCTTCGCCGCCGAGTCGAGGGTGATAGCCGCCGTCGGCCATGCTTCGACGGCCTTCCCGGGCGTATTTTGGTCGGCGGGAATGGGCGCGGAAGCTAGACCGCTAAGAGCGGGCGCGCGGCGGCCTCGGGGGAGAGCACGCTGCGTCCACCCGACGACCCGCCGTCGTTAGTCCAACTCCTTGCGTTGAGGGAGGGCGTCAGTGATCTCGAACCACGGCGCCTTGGAGCCGACAAAGATGTGTTCCGTCGGTCGTATGGAGGGGGCGTCCACGAGTGAGCCCATCGCGATGTGCACGAAGGCACCGTCGCGCACGACGGAGAACAACAATGACCCGCAGACGCCGCACCGCGTATCGTTTGCGTTCTCTTCCCCGACGATCAACAGCTTGTCCGGTCCGGTCGTGATCGCAAGCTTCTTCCGCTCGATGCCGGCGAACGCTTTGAAGGCCGTTCCGGTCGCGGCGCGGCATCGCGAGCAGTGACAGTTCGCCGCGTACAGAAACGCGTCCGCCACTTCGTAGCGAACAGCACCGCACTCACAAGCTCCTGCGAGGAGACGGTCGGTCGCGTTGCTTTCGTTCGGCAATGAAGGCTCCTCTTCTCCGCGTGATTTGTCCGAACGTAACGACCGTTCCCGGCCGCCGTTCTCATCGGTCGGGGGTATTCCCGAGGGCTGGCCCACCTCACCCAGAGCATCGTCTCCTCCAACGCTGAACGGAGGGCAGCTAGCGCCTTTGAGCCGTGGTGGGTGGTCAGTTCCCCCAGAGCGGCCGGACCTCGATCGTCCCCGTCTGGGCGACAGGGTGTCCGGCCGCGATCTCGACGGCCTCCTCCAGGCTGCTGCACTCGATGACGGGACGTGCAATGGCGTTTGTCCCGCCTCCGCCGCGAACGACAGGAAGTTCTACAGAGAGGAGTTGCCGCATCAGCTGCGCGGCGTTCGTGCCAGCGGACTCGATCCGGCGCGAAGCCCAGGCGGGTGGGACACAGCACGAGCGCGTAGGCCGTCGCGCTTCCCATCCGGCCCTGGACCAGGCGACAGCCGCTACCCGGAGTCGAGTTCGGTGCGGCGCCCCGGTGTCGCCAGTACGAGCTTGTCGGGACTGATGTCGGCGACGCGCGGTTCCTCGCCTTCGAACAACACGACGTAGCTCGGGCTGCTGTACGAACTCAACGATGACGCGCCCGATGCTGCCGGCCGCAATGTCGTCGTGGGACGCGCGTGGTCGGGCTTGTGCTCCCTCCATGTTCCCTCGGCGGAAGTAGATCTGAGGTGAGAGTAACGGGTGGGCCAGCGCTGGCGAATTCGCGGCTTACTGTGGATCTAGGATGGGCGCGTGGTGACACCGGATTTGTCGCTAGCGGCGCCGATCAGCACGGAGCGGCTCGACCTCGTGCTGTTGACCGCCGCCTGGCTGCGTGGGTATGTCGAGGGGGGGTCTCTCCCCGAGCTCGGATTTACCGACCCGGACGGCTTCCTCTCCGGTGCGGATCATGTCGTCGGCTTGCGGATCGCCCAGTTGGAGAGCGACCCTACCCAGGAGCCGTGGCTGCTGCGCGCGATCGTCTTGCGGGAAAGCGTTACCGCCGTGGGTTATGTGAACTTCCACGCGCCGCCGGATGACCGCGGGATGGTCGAGATCGGCTATCAGGTGCTGCCTGCATATCGACGCGGGCGCTGCGCGACCGAGGCCGCGCAGGGCATGTGGGACTGGGCGGCGCGGCACGGCGCGCGCGTGCTTCGGGCCTCGATCGCACCGGACAACTTTCCCTCGCTTGCGCTCGTGCGCCGGGCAGGCTTCGTTCCGGTGGGGGAGCAGATCGATCAGATCGACGGGCTCGAGCTCATCTTCGAGAAGCCCGTCGAGCCTGACGCGGCGAACCTGTAGGGTGGCGCCGTCCGTCCCCGAGCGAAAGGAGGCCGTTTCGATGTCACCCATCTCGTGCCTCCTCGCCGTGCCGGGTCGCTGATCTGCGCCGCGAGGACGCGCTCCTCGCGAAAGGATCCGCATGTCTCAGTTCTTCGAAGTTCGTCCGGGAACGGACGCCGATTCCGTTCCGCTCTGTGAGTTCCTGAACGCTTGCACGCTGGTGCACCAGGGGCTCTCGCGCTCGTCCCCACCCGACCTTGTCGCCCGCCTGCACCTGGAGGGCGCGGATCCCCGGTTCGACTCGTTCGTCGCGTTCGATCGAGACTCGATCGTCGGCTTCGCGCATCTCTGGGCCCACGGTGCGGAGGAGGTCAAGTTCTTCGCCCGCACCCATCCCGACGCGCGCGGTCGCGGCGTCGGGGGCCGGCTCCTCTCGCTCTGCGATCAGCGGGCCGCGGAGCTGCTCCCGGCCGCGCGGCGGACGACGACCTGGGCGGCGGACGTGTCCGCGCCGGAGGTGTTGCGAACCCAGGGATACCGGCCGGTCCGCTACTTCGTGACGATGGAGATCGCTGCGGGCTTGGTCTCGGAGGACGCGCGGGTCTGGCCTGACGGCGTCCAGTGCGTCCGGTTCTCCGAGCGGCCCGACCTGGCCGGCGCGCTCTACGCGGCCTGGGCCGAGGCTTTCGCCGGGCACTGGGGGAGCCAGGCCGAGAGCGAGGCCGAGTTCTGGGAGGAGCGCCGCGACGGCAAGGTCGGGTCGGCGTTCCCGTTCGAGCCCGAGCTCTGGCTGCTCGCGCTCGACCGTGGCGAGGTGGTCGGCTTCTGCCTCTGTGAGCTTGGCGCGAGCGAGGGCGAGTCGGTGGGGCGGGTAGCCGAGGTCGGGGTCGTTCCCGCGCAGAGGGGGGCCGGGCTCGGATTCGCGCTCCTTCGGGACGGCTTTTGCGAGCTCTGCCGGCTCGGAGCGACGCGGATCGTGCTCGAGGTCGACGCGGAGAACGCGACCAGCGCGCTCCGGCTCTACGAGAAAGCGGGGATGACCCCGCGACCTGCCTTCACGGTCTGGGAGAAGCCGCAGGCGCCAACCGGAACCTTGCGGGCGGAGCCGGTGTAGGACGGAGGTGAAGGTCGAGAGCGAGCCGAGATCCATTCGCGGACGCCGGCCGCTCGCGGTCGCCCTGGCGGCCGTGGTCGGCGCCGCTGCCTGCGCGGCGGCGCTCGCGGGGATCGCCTCGCCCGGTCGACCGCAAGGGCTGCTCGCCTTCCATGCGGACCCGGGCGGGGACAGCGGCCTCTACGTGATGGGCGCGGACGGGAGCGGCGTCCGCCTCGCAAGCCCCAACCTGGCCGGCCACCCATTCTCGAGGTGGTCGCCCGACGGGACGCGGCTGCTGTTCCTCTCGGGCGCCTACGGCGAGGGCGCCCTCCGCCTCCTCGACCTCGGGGCGAAGCGCGAGCGGACGGTCGGGAGCGACACCGTCCGGGCGTACGACTGGGCTCCGGACGGGCGCTCGCTCGTTTACGAGTCGCGCGACGGGACGATGTGGCTCGCTCCGGCGAGCGGCGCGGCGAAGCCGCGCCGGCTCGGCCGCGGGCACGGGCAGGCCTGGTCACCGGACGGCCGCTGGATCGCGTACTTCGACGTCTCCGGCGATCCGGACGTCTTCAAGCTTCCCGTCCGCGGCGGCAAGCCCGTCCGCCTGACGCGACATCGCGGCGCCGACTTCCTGCCGCAGTGGTCGCCGGACGGCAGGACGATCGCCTTCGTCTCCGAGCGTGACGGCAACAGCGAGCTCTATCTCGTGTCCGCCGACGGGCGCACGACGCGCCGGCTGACCCGCGACCCGGCGCCAGACGAGGCGTTCCAGTGGGCTCCGGACGGCGCCCGGCTCGCCTATGTCTCTTATCGCGACGGCGCGGAGCCGACCTCGATCGGGATCGGGAACGCGGAGATCAGGACGGTCGACCTCGGGACCGGACGGGTCGCGCAGCTAACGCACAATCGCGTCTGGGACGGCGACCCCGCCTGGTCGCCGGACGGCCGCTGGCTCGCGTTCACCCGCCGTGCGGGCTACGGCGAGATCGGCGTCATGCGCGCGGACGGATCCGAGCCGCGCTTCCTGCACGGCGCCGTCAAGGCGCCGTTCAACGACTGCTGCCCGAGCTGGCGACCGGCCCGCCGATGAGCGGCTACGAGACGCGACGCCTCCAGGATGTCGCCACCCTGAGAACTTGGCAGCCGCTCCGCCTCGAGCTCGGCGTGCAAGCGTTCGGCATCAACGCCTGGAGCGGCGACGAGGGCGACGAGCTGATCGGCGCCCACGACGAGCGGAAGTCCGGCCACGAAGAGCTCTACCTCGTCGTCCAGGGAAGCGCGCTGTTTACGATCGCCGAGGAGACATTCACAGCGTCCGCGGGGACGGTCGTCTTCGTCCGCGACCCCGCGCTGCGCCGCGCCGCCGTGGCCGACACGGCCGGCACGACGATCCTCACTGTCGGCGCCGCGCCGGGTGAGGCCTACCTGCCACCCACCTGGGAGCTCAACGCCGAGACGTTCCCGCTCTTCGACGCCGGCGACTACGCGCAAGCGCAGGACCTGCTCGAGCGGGCGCTCACCGAGCGGGGCGAAAACGCCGGGCTTCTCTACAACCTCGCCTGCGCAGAATCGCGGCTCGGCGAGACGGACAAAGCGCTCGAGCACTTGCTGCGTGCGGCAGCGCTGGACGCGCAGTACGCGGGCTTCGCCCAGGAGGACGAGGACTTCGAGGCCATCCGCGGCGACGAGCGCTTCCCGACCGCGTTCGTCCAGAAGCCTCCTCTCGCTCGAGCGGATCGGACCGCGCCACCATAACGGGATCGCCGGTCACGCCTCGGCGCGCTTCTCGAACACCTAGCCAATCTTGAGAAATGCGTCGAGACGGTCATTGACCGTCCCCTGCGCGAACGGGTTAGGGAATCGCGGTTGCTCAGGTGTCGAAGGCTCGTCGGGGCCGAACAGGACACGCGCGGGGAGCGCCCCGACCCACGTGTGCTTCAAACTCGCGATTGTGTCCGGTCTCCACCGTGAGACGAGCCGGTCAACGCGAGGCTGTGGGATAACAAAACGTACGTATGGGAGCACGATGAACACCGATCGTGGGTAGCGAGCCTCGACGATCCCGATCAAACTTCCCGTGTCGCGCGGCGGCGGGCGGAAGAAGTGCGCTCCGCCGGCAATCAGAAGGGCACGCTCGCCCTTCGCTAGCACCTGGCCGATCACGACGTTCGCATAGTGCGAATCACGGCGCTGGTACCAGTAGTCGATGCACTCTGGTCGGCGCCAGTCCTTCGCCGGCTCGTGACACGCGCTAATCGTCGCCCAGTCGATAGGCGGGTCACCGAGCAGGACTCGAATGCGGCGCGCTGCCGGGAGCCTCTCGTTGAGGGCGCGCACCATCCGGAAGAAGCTCGCGTAGAGCGGCGACTCCCAGACGCCCGATGGCCGTTGGGTCGTCTGCCCCCAGACTTGCCGCAACTGCGAAAACGGGACGTTCTCTCCGGCGAGGTAGCGATCGGCGACGCGTTGGTAGCGGGCGTTTCCAAACTCGACGACGATGTCATCGACAGTTCTGCTGAACCGGGGGTCATTGATTAGCTTGCGGAAGAATCGATGCTGGGACTCAGAGCCGTGAATCTCACCGATCGCAACCAGGCGACGCTGCGCAAACGCGTCGAACACCGCGTCCAGCCCATCTCGTGGCTTGGGAGTAGGCGCTGAGGACAGCCCCACGCTCGGCCGTAACGCCCCGTGCCCGAGATCGCCCGCGAACCCCCAGCTCACGACGGCAACCGCAATTGCCGCCGCAACGGCTGCACGGGCGATCATCGGCGTACTGAAACCGTGGTGGGAGGTGTCATCACTGCGTTTACACCGGCCAGACGCGCCCCGTTCCGGCCATCCGGACCCGCCGAATCGACCGAACCACGTCGGGCTTACGCCTTCCCTACAGTACAAATCCCTGCGAGAAAGCCACTTGACGCTCTCTCGTGCCACTCGAAAGCACGACCGTCCACGGCGCGGGCCGTGTCATGAGCCGCTCGCAGGCGGCCGGCCGGATCCGGCGGCGGAAGCGATACGCCTGTCGGACTCGCGACTGCGATCGCGTCTTCGATATCGACGGCATCAGCTCGCACCTCGGCCCGCCGAAGAATGGCGTCTGCCCGGATCACCCCGAGTCGGGTGTGATGAAGGTCTGGGTGCAGGAGCAGGTGAAGCCCGGCCTCGTTGACTGGCCAGCGGTGCAGGCGCACCTGCGGGAGCAGGGCATCGTGCTCGTCGGCGGCGGTGCGGACGAGGCACCGGAGGTCTACAAGCGCCTTCCGGATGTCCTCGCTGCGCACGGCAGCTCGATCCGGGTGAAGCACACGCTGCTGCCGCTCGGCGGCGCGACGGCCGCACGCGACGTGCACGACCCGTACAAGGTCTGAGGGCCGCGCGAGCGGCCCTCAATCGTTCAAGCCTGCGGTTTTCGCTTCGCCACAAACGCCAGATTTCTGGCTCGAAGCCGTGATCGTGGCGGTCCCGCGCTGTGTCCGGTTCGGTTTGACCTCATGCACAGGCGACCGCCGGTCATACGGACCGGGAAGACATGTGCGGGAATTCGCGGCTTTGGCCGGCTTCATGCGGCGATTCCCGTGCGGGATGTGCGCGGGATGAAATGAGACCGGCGGTCGTTTACGCCAAAATAGGCAACAAAACATGTTGGTTTGCAGGTATTCTACGGGAGCGACGGGACTCGAACCCGCGACCTCCGGCGTGACAGGCATGTTCCACCGATACGACGATTGGCGACGATCGACGCGCTATCGCTCTATTCATGCGGGTCCGCGGCCCTTCGGCGCTGATTTGTGCACGATTGCGTAGGCTCGATTTCGGGCGTTTGCTGCCCTTCTGCTGCCCGAAGCCGCCTGGTTCGCCGAACTGCGGAGGGAGCCGCCAACCGGGTAACAGCTCGCGAGCCTTACGATTTGCTGAACTCCGCGCGGAGCACGCACACCGTCCTGCTTCGCCCGCTAGGAATAGCTCGACCGACGAGACTGGAGGATGCCCATGACGCCGCGGACGACCCGAGGAAGGCTTGCGACGGAGCAGGCGACCACCTCCGCGGAGACCGAGACCACCGAGGAGGAGCAGCCCTGAGTCGGATCCGGCTGCTCGAGCGCGACGCGGCGCCGCTGCTGTCGCGCCGTTGGTTCCGGGACGACGGCAGTGCGTCGCCCTTGACGCGCTCGCTGGCGACGGCGCCGGACGTCATGGAGTCGCTGATGCCTTTCCTCGGAACGATCTACGGCGAGAGCTCGCTCGATCTTGCCACGAAGGAGCTCGTCATCCTGCGGGTCTCGAAGCTGAACGGCTGTCGCTACTGCCTTGCCGCGCACCGGCCGGCCGCGGTCGAGGCGGGCGTTCCCGTCCAGCACGTGGCAGCGCTCTGCGACGAGCGTCCGCTGGCCGAATTGCCCGAGCGCGAGCGCGCGATCGTGGACTGGGCCGACCTCGTCACGCTCGCGCCGGCCGAGGTCACCGACGAGCTGACGGCGCGGCTACTCGACCACCTGCGCGAGGATCAACTCGTCGAGCTCACGCTGGTCGCAGGCGTGTCGATGTTCAGGTAGTTCGGGTCGTTGCTCTGCGGCTGGTAGATGAACCCGCCCGCCGCGCTGTAGTCCTTCACGATCGCCCGCACGTCCCGCCGCAGCACCTCCTGGTCGTACGGGCGGCCCTCGGTCAGCTTGATCCCCTGGCGCAGCGCCCGCTCCGGCACCGTCGCGTTCCCCTTGAACGTGATCGACCCCACCTTGTACCGCACGCCCTCGTCGATCTCG
>JANMJY010000043.1:0-4752 GCA_031371615.1 Actinomycetes bacterium
TGCAGGACGTGTGCGGGATCGTGCGAGCCTGCCACGAGCGCTGGGACGGCCAGGGCTATCCGGACAAGAAGGCCGGCATGGAGATCCCGCTCGAGGCGCGGATCATCTTCGCCTGCGACGCGTACCACGCGATGACGACCGACCGGCCCTACCGCCGTGCGCTGCCCTCCGAGGAGGCGCTCCGCCGGCTCGAGGAGGCGGCGGGCACGCAGTTCGACCCGCAGGTCGTCGATGTCTGCCTGCGCGTGCTCGAGTCCGAGCCCGCACCCGTCTAGCCATCATCGTCGTCACTCTGGGCTTACGTTCGGCTCGGGCGATAAGACGCTCGCGCAAGTGAGCGCCCTCGGCCTAGTCGGGGTGCTTGACCGGGCACCGATGACTTCCGGCCAGCAGTGGCGTCTCAAGCACTATCCACGTCTACGGAATCGACGTCACCCGCGTCGGATCAAGCGTCCGCCCTACTACAAATAGCCGCGCCTTGTCGCGAAAGGAGCTGCACCATGACCAAGGTGGTCGCAATCATGTCGATGTCGCTCGACGGGTACGTCGCCGACGCGAACGACGGGGTCGCCGAAGTTTTCGACTGGTACTTCTCGGGCGACGTCGAGGTTCCCACAGCGAGCACGACATCCGGCATGACGTTCCACGTCTCGGCGCCGAGCGCCGTCCACCTGAGAGGCTTGCAGGCTGAGGTCGGCGCCATGCTCACCGGTCGGCGCACGTTCGAGCGCGCCGACGGCTGGGGCGGCCAGCACCCGTGGGATATTCCCGCTTTCGTCGCCACCCACCACGTGCCCGACGGCTGGCCCCGGCCGGGCTCGACAGTCCATTTCGTCACCGACGGCATCGAAAGCGCCGTTGCTCGAGCGAAATCGGCTGCGGGGCCGAAGTCCGTGGGAGTACACGGCGCCCAAACGATCCACCAGTGCCTGGACGCCGGGCTGCTCGACGAGATCCACATCGACCTGGCTGCCGTGTTGCTAGGCGCAGGAGTGCGGCTGTTCGACCACCTCGCAAACACACCGGCCGTCCTCGGGAATCCGACGGTCGTCGCCGGTGTGGGTGTCACGCATCTGCGTTATCCCGTGCACACGTCGTAGACCTGCTCGGAACCACATGCCTCGGCTACTCAGCGAGCTCCGGCGGCTCAGTGACCTACACGCGCTCGGCGAGGAGGAGCTCGTTCGTGCGGAGGACGTCCCGCCACTCCCCGGCTGGCGGCCGGAAGCCCGCGAGATCGCCGCGGACTGCGACTGCGACGAGCACCTCGCCGCCGCGCGTAAAGGCGCAGACGTGCTCGCCGGCCTCAAGCGGGTCGTAGCTGCCGGCGAAGGCGGCGGGACGGCGCTCGCGGAGCCTCAGCGTCCGCCGGATCAGGTCCAGCTTCGGCGGCGCCTCATCCGCGAGCAGGCGGCGCCGCAGGTCCCAGTCCACGGGCCGGCGGTTGTCCGGGTCGACGAGGGCGAAGAACGGCAGTTCGTCGCCCTGGTAGATGTCGGGAACGCCGGGCGAGGTCAGCTTGAGCAGGCTCGTCCCGAGCACGATTTGCTTCGCCCGCTCCCGAATCGACTCGACGTAGGACTCGACCTCCTCGTCCTCCAGCAGGGACACAGCGAATGCCTTCGCGCCGGCCTCCCACTCGTGGTCCTGGTCTATCCAGTTGGTGTGCACCTTGGCCTCGCGGAGCGCCTTCTCCAGGTACTGCTCGAGCCGCTCGGGCGTCAACGGCCAGGCGCCGACGACCGTCTGCAGGATCAGGTACGCCTCGTTGGGGTCGCGCCAGCCCCCCACGCGGGGCCGGACGAGCGCTTCCCAGGCCGCCGCGTCGCTCGTGATCGCGGCGAGCCGGGCCCGCACGTCGCCGCTGCGCTTGGTGTCGTGCGTCGTCGTCGCGAGCAGGCCGGCGGGCGGACGAGCCAGGTTCGCTGCCTGGAAGTCGGCGACGGTGAGCGAGAAGCGGCCCGGGTCGCCGCCAACCTCGTTCAGCGCGACGAAGCGGTGCCAGCGGTAGAACGCGGTGTCCTCGACGCCCTTCGCGTGCACCGGCGGGGTCGTCTGCTGGAAGCGAAGGACGAACGCGTCGTGCCCGCGCTCCTCCAGCAGCAGGATGCGCGCCAGCTCATCAGGGAGGTGCGCCTCCTCGATCGCCGCCCGGTCCTCGGCGGTGACGAGGCCAGTGCCGGGCTGGACGTACGTGCGGTAGACGTGGAAGGACGCGAGGGCCCGCGCGATGTCGGCGGGAAAGTGCAGCTTCTCGGCGAGCTGGGCGGCCTCGTCGGCGAAGGTGGTTCGCGCCTGCTCCAGCTTGGCCTCGCCCGCGACCTCGGCGAACGGCCGCCGGTCACCGGTCAGCTCCTCGTAGAGCCGGCTGAGCGGCTCCTCGGCCGCGGGATCCAGGAACAGCGCAGTGACGTCGTTCAGGAACTCGTAGCCCGTCGTCCCCTCGACGGGCCACTCCGAGCGGAGCGGCTCGCCGCGCTCGAGGATCTTCTCGACCCAGATGCGCTCGATCCCGGCTTCACGAAGCCGCTCGAGGTAGCGCCGCGGATTCGCAAGCCCGTCCGGATGATCGACCCGGACGCCGTCGATCAGACCCTCGTGCGCGAGCTCGACGACCTTCTCGTGCGTCACCTCCCACACCTCGGGGTCCTCCATCCGGACCCCGGCGAGCTCCCCGACGTCGAAGAAGCGGCGATGGGCGCCGGTGCGCCAGTCGAGGTCGAAGAACTTCGCGCGCCAGAGCGGATCGCGCCAGAAGGGGTTCTCCTCGCTCGTCGCCATGTGGTTCGGGACGATGTCGAGCACGACAGCGAGCCCCGCGGAGCAGAGCGCTCGGAACTCCTCCTCGCCGCCGAGGTCCTCCGAGATCCGAGTCGGATCGACGACGTCGTAGCCGTGGGTCGAGCCCGAGCGCGCCTGCAGCGAGGGCGAGAGGTAGAGGTGCGAGACACCCAGGTCACGCAGGTACGGGACGAGCTCGCGCGCCTCGCGGAAGCCGAGGCCGGGGCCCAGCTGGAGCCGGTAGGTGGCACGGAGGTCCGGCACGGCTACCCGACTCTACGGAGCACGACGAGCGAACGGCCTTCGACCGGCACGACGCCGCGGGCCGGGTAGATCTGGCCGCTCGGCTCGACCTGGAGCTCGGCGGTCGAGAGCTCGTGCGCCCAGCGGCGGCCGAACGAGACCGCCGGGAGCGTGAAGAGGATCGAGTCCTCCCAGGCGTTGAAGAGGATCAGGAAGGTGTCGTCGATCACCGGCGCGCCCTGCTGGGTTTGGGTCGGGATCTCGCTGCCGTTCAGGAAGACGCCGAGCGTCAGCGCGTTGTCGTCGCGCCAGTTGCGCTGCGTCATCTTCCGCCCGTCCGGCCTGAACCACCAGACGTCGGGCGCGCCCGAGCCGAGCCGCTCCTCGCCGGTGAGAAAGTCGGCGCGGTGGAAGACCGGGTGGAACGACCGCAGCTCGATCAAGCGCCTGGTGAAGGCGAGCTGCCGCTCGGCGCGTTCGTCGAGGCCCCAGTCGATCCACGAGAGCTCGTTGTCCTGGCAGTAGGCGTTGTTGTTGCCGCGCTGCGTCCGTGCGACCTCGTCGCCGCCGACCAGCATCGGCACGCCTTGTGACAGGAACAGCGTGGCCAGGAAGTTGCGCATCTGGCGCTCGCGGAGCGCGTTGATCGCCGGGTCGTCGGTCTCGCCCTCGACCCCGTGATTCCAGCTTCGGTTGTGGTTGTCCCCGTCCTGGTTCGACTCGAGATTCGCCTCGTTGTGCTTCTCGTTGTAGGAGACAAGGTCGCGCAGCGTGAAACCGTCGTGCGCGGTAATGAAGTTGATCGACGCGAACGGCTTCCGCCCGTCGTGCTCGTAGAGGTCGCTCGAGCCGGTGAAGCGCGAGGCGAACTCGCTCACCGGCGCCTGACCGCGCCAGAAGTCGCGCATCGTGTCGCGGTAGATCCCGTTCCACTCCGTCCAGAGCACCGGGAAGTTGCCGACCTGGTAACCGCCCTCGCCGACGTCCCAGGGCTCGGCGATCAGCTTCAGCTGGGAGAGAATCGGATCCTGGTGGATGATGTCGAAGAAGGCCGAGAGGCGGTCGACCTCGTGGAACTCCCGCGCCAGCGCAGACGCGAGATCGAAGCGGAAGCCGTCGACGTGGCACTCGATCGCGAAGTAGCGCAGCGAGTCCATGATCAGGCGCAGCACCGACGGATGCACCGGGTTGAGCGAGTTGCCGGTGCCCGTGTAGTCCATGTAATGGCGCGGGTCGCCCGGGACGGTGCGGTAATAGGAGAGGTTGTCGATCCCCTTGAACGCCAGCATCGGCCCGAGGTGGTTTCCCTCTGCGGTGTGGTTGTAGACGACGTCGAGGATCACCTCCATGCCGGCACCGTGCAGCGCCTTGACCATCCCCTTGAACTCCTTCACCTGCTCGCCGCAGTTGCCGGTAGCGGCATAGAGCGCGTGCGGGGCGAGGTAGCCGATCGAGCTGTAGCCCCAGTAGTTCGTCAGACCCTTGGCGGCGAGGTGGCTCTCGTCGGCGATGTGGTGGATCGGCAGCAACTCGACCGCGGTGACGCCCAGAGACCTCAGGTACTCGAGCGCCGGCTCGGACGCGAGGCCGGCGTAGGTGCCCCGCAGTTCCTCCCGGACGCCGGGCATCAGCTTGGTGAACCCTTTGGTGTGCACCTCGTAGATGACCGTCTCGTTCCACGGGCGCGCGGGTGGGGCGTCGTCCTGCCAGTCGAACGACTCGTCGATC
>JANMJY010000052.1:0-2048 GCA_031371615.1 Actinomycetes bacterium
CGTCGAGGTCCGTGCGCGTTCGCACGACGGCGACGCGGTCGGGACTCTCGCGCACGGCGCGGTGGAATGCCGTCGCCTGGCGGAGCGCCTCGCGGAGCGTCCCCTCGGGCTGGACCTCGAGGTCGACGTAGACCGGGCACACCTGGAGGCCGATGTCGCCGGCTTCGAGCAGCGGCAGCCACGTCCGCGCGAAGACATTCGTCTCGCCAAGCCGGTGCTCGCGATGCGCGAGCTCCAGCAGCAGGTCGGTGTGAGCGTCGGCGAGCAAGCGCTGACTATCCTCTCAACCATGAGCGCCGTTGCGTCCACCAAGACGTTCTCCGTCAAGAATCCCGCCACCGGCGAGGTGATCACGGAGGTGCCGCGGCACGGGGTCGAGGAGACGCGGAGCGCGATTGACGCGGCGGAGCGCGCTCAGCCGGCCTGGCGTGCGCGCACCGCCCAGGAGCGAGCGCGGATCCTGCGCCGCTTCTCGGATCTGATGCTGGAGCGGCAGGACGAGCTCGCGCGACTGCTGACGAGCGAGCAGGGCAAGCCGCTTGCCGAGGCGCACGCCGAGATCGCCTACGCGGCCTCGTTCTTCGAGTGGTTCGGCAAGGAGGCCAAGCGCGTCTACGGCGACACGATTCCCGCCCAGCAGACCGACAAGCGGATCGTGGTGCTGCGCGAGCCGATCGGGGTCGGCGCCGGGATCACGCCCTGGAACTTCCCCGCTGCGATGATCACGCGCAAGGCGGCGCCGGCGCTCGCGGCCGGCTGCACGATCGTGATCAAGCCGGCCGAGCAGACGCCGCTCTCCGCGCTTGCGATTGCGGAGCTCGCCGAGGAGGCGGGCGTGCCCGAGGGCGTGCTGCAGATCGTTACCGGTGACGCGGAGGACGCGCCCGTGATCGGCGGCGAGCTGACCTCGAACCCGCTCGTCCGCAAGCTCTCGTTCACCGGCTCAACCGAGATCGGGAAGCTGCTGATGGCCCAGTGCGCCGGGACGGTGAAGAAGGTCTCGCTGGAGCTGGGCGGCAACGCGCCGTTCGTCGTCTTCGACGACGCCGACCTGGACGCGGCCGTCGCGGGCGCGATCCTCTGCAAGTTCCGGAACTCCGGCCAGACCTGCATCTCGGCCAACCGGATCCTCGTGCAGGAGACGGTTCACGACGAGTTCGTGGCGCGCTTCGACGCAGCCGTCGGCGCGCTCAAGGTCGGGAACGGCCTCGACGACGGCGTCCAGGTCGGGCCGCTGATCGACGACGCAGCGGTCGAGAAGGTCGAAGCGCATGTGGCCGACGCGACCGGCGGCGGGGCGGAGCTCGTCCGAGGCGGCAGCCGGCTCGAGGGCACCTTCTTCGAGCCCACCCTGCTGACCGGTGTGACGAGCGCGATGACGATGAGCCGCGAAGAGACGTTCGGCCCGGTCGCAGGGATCCAGCGCTTCGCATCCGAGGAGGATGCGATCCGGCTCGCGAACGACACGCCGTACGGCCTCGCCGCCTACTTCTACAGCCGCGATCTCGGCCGCGTCTGGCGGGTCTCGGAGGGGCTCGAGTACGGCATTCTCGGCGTCAACACCGGGTTCGTCTCCACCGAGGTGGCGCCCTTCGGCGGCATGAAGGAGTCGGGCGTCGGCCGGGAGGGCTCCAAGTACGGTCTCGATGACTGGCTCGAGCTGAAGTACCTTTGCCTCGGCCTATGACGTCTCTGTCCCTCTACGAGGATCTGCTCTCGCCGGCCGAGGACCTTGCGCTGCCCGCCGGCGGCCGGATCGTCTACGTCGCCTCGGGGGAGCTCGCCGGTCTGCACGCCGGCCGCGCCGCTTTCGGGGCCGACGAGTCGACCATCTCGGCGGGGAGCGAGGGCGCGACCGTTCTGCGCTGGGAGCTGACGGAGTGGTCGGCCGACGACGCCAAGCTCTCGGCGCACGTCGAGCTCGATCCCTGGGCGGACTACGCGATGCGCTGCGAGCTCGACGGCGGTCCCGCAGCCGGGCCGGGCATCGGCTGCGTGCTGCGCGGCGAGCTCTCGGTCGACGGCGAGCTCGTGCAGCCGTTCGGCGC
>JANMJY010000059.1:0-7754 GCA_031371615.1 Actinomycetes bacterium
TCGCGATCGGCGCCCCACCAGCTGCCGAGGCGTCCGAGGCCGGTCTGCACCTCGTCCAGGACGAGAAACGCGCCGTGCCGGTCACAGAGCTCGCGGACCGCCGACAGATAGCCGTCCGCCGGGATGATCACGCCGCCCTCGGCCTGAATCGGCTCGAGGATGACGGCGGCGGGATCGCCGGCAGCGAGCTCCGCTTCGAGCGCGTCAAGGTCGTTGTAGACGACGAAACTGACGTCCGCCAGCAGCGGCCCGAATGGATCGCGGAACAGCGGCTTTCCGGTCACCGACAGGGCGCCGTTCGTCTTGCCGTGGAAGCCCCCGTGCGTCGAGATCAGCCGGCGGCGCCCGTTGACGCGGGCGAGCTTGATCGCGAGCTCCGTTGCCTCGGCGCCCGAGTTGGTGAAGAAGACGTAGTCGAGCCCTTCCGGTGCGACGCGGGCCAAGTCCTCGGCGGCGCGCGCCAGGTCACCGTTCAGCAGCACCCGCGACGACATCGGGTGGCGGTCGAGCTGGGCATGCACCGCAGCCACCACGCGTGGGTGGCGGTGACCCAGGATGAACACGCCGTAGCCGCCGCAGTCGAGGTATTCGGTTCCCTGCTCGTCCCAGATCTTCGTCCCTTCGGAGCGCACCTCCACATGAGCGTCCATCAATTCCGCGAGCCCCGCCATCCCCTCGGAGACATGCGCGCGATAGCGCTCGATCGTCTCGGCGGCGTCCATCGTCGGCTCGGAATTCATCGGCTCCTCCTGGTCTCGGCGGGGTTATTGAGGGCGGCGTTGTGACGGTCGGGCGCGATCGGAGCGGTCACCCGGCCACCGATCTCCGGCCGTAGTCGCCACGGTAGCCAGGTTCGCTCGCCCAGCATGCTCGCAGTCGCGGGAACGAGGAGCGTGCGCACGACGAAGGTGTCGAGCAGGATGCCGAGCGCGACCGCAAAGCCGATCTGGAAGAGCGGCGTCACCGGGATCGTCATCAGCACTGAGAACGTCGCGGCCAGGAGGATCCCGGCTGAGGTGATCACGGGCCCGGTGGCGCCGAGCGCCCGCGCGAGTCCTTCCCGCGTGCCGTGCCTGAGCGCCTCCTCGCGCACGCGGGTCATCAGGAAAATATTGTAATCCACCCCGAGCGCGACGAGGAAGATGAACGCGAAGGTCGGCACCGCCGGATCGATCGCATCCTGGCCGAGCACCTCCTTGAAGAAGACGAGCGAGATGCCCATCGTCGCGGCGAACGAGAGCACGACCGTCGCGATCAGGAACAGGGGCGCGACGAGCGAGCGGAGCAGGACGGCGAGAATGAGGGCGATCACGAGCAGCGCCAGCGGGATCACCACCTTGTTGTCCCGTCCGGCGCCGGCGCCGTAGTCGACCTGCTGCGCGGTCGAGTCCCCCACGAGGCCGGTCAGCCCGGGCCGGCCGAGATCCGGGAGGACGGCCCGGTAGCGCTCGATGCGGTCGAACGCGGAACCGCCGTAGGGGTCGTCGGTAAAGGCGACCGCGAACGTCGCCAGGCGGCCGTCCCTCGACCGCTCGACCGAGTCCTCGATCTCGAACGAGCCGCCGACGGCGCTGATGGCGGAGCGCGCGAGGCCGATGTCGCCGGCGCGCACCGCCCGATCGTGGCGCTCGAGCATGATCGTGGTCGGCGCGAGCACTCCGGCGGGAAACGTGTCCGCCAGGACGTCGTAGCCGCGCACCGAGCTCTGGTCGGAGCCGAGGAGGTCGACGGGATTCGTCATCCCGTTGTACGCGAACAGGCCGGCGCAGCACAGCGCGAGGGCTGCTGCGCTCGCAACGAACACGCCGCGCGGGCGAAGCGTCACTGCACGGCCGACGCGCGCCCAGCGGCCCTCGGCCCGCAGGTACGACTCCGAGCGGGGTGCGTCGATCGGACGGCCGAGCACTGTCTCGCGACTGCCGCGCGGGATGAAGGCGACTCGATCCTGCACGGGCCAGAAGGCTCGGCGTCCGAGCAGCCCCAGCAGTGCGGGCAGAAGGGTCAGCGAGGCAGCGAGCCCGATCAGGATGCCGACTGCGTTGACGGGGCCGAGCGTCTGCGTGACCTGCAGGTCGGCAGCGAGCATGGCCAGCAAGGCGAGGGCGACCGTGACCCCGGACGCGAGAATCGCGGGGCCGGTGAGCGGGATCGCCTCGGCCAGCGCTTGTCGAGGCTCCTCGTTCGTTCGCAGCGCCTGTGAGTAGCGAGAGACGAAGAGCAGGCAGTAGTCGGTGCCCGCCCCGAACATCAGCACCAGCAGCAAGGACGTGGAAGTCGAGTCGATCCGCAGACCCTGCCGCGCGAGCAGCGTCAGCAGCCCGATCGCGATCGCGTACGCGACTCCTACGACGAGGAGCGGCAGGAACGCCATCACCGGGGAGCGGTAGATGAAGAGGAGCAGCGCCAGGATCAGCAGCGACGAGACGAGGAGCAGCACGACGTCGGCCGACTCGACGGACGTCGCGTAGTCGGCCTCCAGGGCTGACGGCCCGGTGACCCAGAAGTCGAGCCCGGGGGCGCCCCCGAGGCGGCGCAGCTCCGCGATCGTGTCGGGAACGAGCTTGCGGTCCGTCGTCGTCACGGGAACGACCGTGAACGCGATGCGGCCGTCGGACGAGACCTGACCCTCGCCCGCGTCGGCCCCGAAGGCCGGGCGGATGTCGCGGCCGACCACGAGCGGAACCTCCTTGCTCAGCTCGGCGTCGACGGCGATGGAGCGTCTCTCGGCCGCGGTCAGCGGCTCGTCGCCGCGGGCGCGGTACACGAGCAGCGCCACCGCGGTCGCGCCCGAGCGGAACCGCTCGTTGAGCAGGCGCATCATCTCGCCCGACTCCGAGCCCACAGGAAGCGGCGTTTCGTTCTTCGACTCCTGGTCGATGCTCGCGCCCACGGGCACGAGCACGGCAGCGAGGAGGATCCAGATCGCGCAGACCGCCCACCGGGTGCGCGCGCCGGTGACGACACTGGCGATCGTTCTGAACATCGCTCGTAGTCTCGCATCGTGGCGGCGGGGTCGTTCGCCCGTACTGCGCGCGCGGATGTTTGTGATTTGATCGACCGCGTGTCTGCTGTTTCGGAAGCGTTGAAGAAGCTCGCCCTCAAGCTCGACCACAGGTTCGGCTGGCACCGGCTGCCCGTGCCGCTCGGCCTGCTCGTGCTGGGGGAGATGCGGGACCTCCTCCGCGCGCGGAATCTCCACGACACCGGCCAGCCGACCGGCATGTCCGTTCCGCAGGCAGGTGACGTCGACGCTGCTCGCTATCTCACCGGAGCGCTCGAGATCCCACACAATGGCGACGGCGAGCCGCGCTACAAGAGCTCGCGGATGATCGACGGGACCTACAACGATCTCGACCATCCGCTGATGGGGAGCACGGGCACCCGCTTCGGCCGGAACTTCCCGCTCGAGCACACGTTCCCGGAGCAGGAGCCGCGGCTGCTGACTCCGAACCCGCGGACCGTCAGTGTCGAGCTGCACACCCGCGACGAGTTCATCCCGGCGACGACGCTGAACGTCCTCGCCGCAGCGTGGCTCCAGTTCGAGGTGCACGACTGGTTCAGCCACGGCCCCAACGACCTCGAGGACCCCTGGCTCGTCTCGCTCGAGGCCGGCGACGCCTGGCCCGAGCGGCCGCTGACGATTCGGCGCACGCCGCGAGACCCGACCGCCGACCCGTCCGGTCCCCAGACCTGGGTCACCGCGGACAGCCACTGGTGGGACGGCTCCCAGATCTACGGGCGCGAGAAGTGGTTCATCGACAAGACGCGCACGCGTGAGGACGGCAAGATGCGGATCGACTCGGAAGGCCTTCTGCCCGCGGACCTCGACGAGAACCTCGACTACGCGGACGTGCCCGGGACGCACTGGATCGGCCTCTCCGTGCTGCACACGCTCTTCACGCTGGAGCACAACGCGATCTGCGACCGGCTCAAGGCCGAGTACCCGACCTGGTCCGACGACCGGCTGTACGACAAGGCTCGGCTGATCAACGGCGCGCTGATGGCGAAGATCCACACAGTCGACTGGACGCCCGCGATCATTGCGCACCCGACGACGAAGATCGCCATGCGCGGGCAGTGGTGGGGCCTTGCCTCCGAGCGCGTCAAGCGCCGGTTCGGCCGGCTGAGCGACAACGAGGTGATCAGCGGCATCCCGGGGTCGCCGGTCGATCATCACGGCGTGCCCTTCTCGCTGACCGAGGAGTTCGTCGCCGTCTACCGGATGCACCCGCTCCTGCCCGACGACTACACGTTCCGCTCACTCGGCGACGACTCGGTGCTGCAGCAGCTGACGTTCCCGGAGCTGAACGCGCTCCACGCGCGCGCCCGCCTCGGCGAAATCACGATGCCGAACGCGCTCTACTCGATGGGGACGGAGCACCCCGGGGCGATCGTGCTGCACAACTACCCGCGCTTCCTGCAGGACTTCGAACGACCCGACGACTTCCGGATGGACCTCTGCGCCACGGACATCATGCGGACCCGCGAGCGGGGTGTCCCGCGTTACACGAAGTTCCGCGAGCTGCTGCACATGCGGCCGGTCCGCTCGTTCGAGGAGTTGACGCCGAATCGCGTCTGGCAGGAGGAGCTTCGTCGCGTGTACGGGCACGTCGACGAGGTCGATCTGATGAGTGGGCTCTACGCCGAGCCGTTTCCGGCCGGCTTCGGGTTCAGCGACACCGCGTTCCGGATCTTCATCGTGATGGCGTCGCGCCGCCTCAAGAGCGACCGCTTCTTCACGGTCGACTTCACCCCCAAGGTGTACTCGCAGGTGGGGCTGGACTGGATCGAGTCGAACTCGATGCGCAGCGTCCTCCTGCGGCACTATCCGGAGCTTGCGCCGGCGCTGGAGGGGGTTCGGAACCCCTTCGCCCCGTGGGCGCAGGTCGCGGACCGTCGCGCTTCCGGCAACGGCGCCGTCCGGTCGACGAGCCGGGTCTAGCTCGGCTCGATCGTCAGGGGCGCACCCACGGCAAGGCCGCCGCGATCCGCGGCAGCGCCGCCTCGGCTGCGGTCTCGCCGTCCTTGATGTAGACGTGTCCGGAGCTGAAGTTGCGCAGCTTCGCGCCCACCTCGGCCAGGTCGGGCGTGATCATGATCGTGGTCGCGTCCGTGGCCTCGGGCGCGATCCGACTCTGCATGATGTCGATCGAGCGAAGGATCACAGACAGCACCGAGGGCCGATGTCCCCTCGTCACTGTGGCCTCCACCTCGGAGACCGAGGGGATCGTTGCGCCCCCGAGCTTGACGGCGATCACCGTGTCGGCGCCCATGTCCGCCGCGACCGTCACCGGGATCGGATTGAGCACGCCCCCGTCGACGAGCATGTACGGCCCGATCGGCTGGGCGGGGAAGATGCCCGGGATCGAGCAGCTGGCGACGACGGCGAGCCCGGTATCGCCGCGGCGGAGGACGACCTCACGCCGGGTGATCAGGTCGGCCGCGACGAGCGCGAGGGGAACCGGAAGATCCTCGATCCGCTTTCCCGCCCCGAGGCCGTTGATGAACGCCGCCAGGGCCCTGGTGGACAGGAAGCTCTTGACGGGCACCGTCGGCCGGAACATCGCTGCGCCGGCGCCGTCGAGCCCCGCGATGCGAGCCTGCGCGTCGAGGCCGCAGGCGTACATGCCCGCGACGGCGCCGCCGACGCTCGCGCCACAGATGTAGTCGATCGGCACGCCCGCCCGCTCGAGGACGTTCAGAACGCCTAGATGCGCGTAGCCGCGGAGGCTGCCGGCACCGAGAGCGACGCCCACCTTCAGGCCCGCGACGTCGCGGGCCAACCATCCGATCGCGCCGCCGACCGGGGTGCTCGTCGGCAGGAGGCCCTCGTGCAGCGCTCGCTCGTCCTCCGCAGAAAGCGCGGCCAGGTGCGTGACGCCGTCCCGCCAGGGTCGCCTGTCGTCGACGCTCGACCAGGCGCGGATCGTGCGCGCCGCCGATGTATCCGCACGCTGTGGGATCGACGACCCAGGAGCGGCGAGATCGATCGTCCGCGCGGCCAGCAAGTCCGGCTCGTCGCTGCCTCCTCTGACGAACACGAGGATCTGCCCGTACTGGTGGAACAGGTCGTCGATCCGGGCGATGAGCGACTCGGCTCTGGGGCTCGCGAGCGACGGCACGACCATGACGTGTGCCCGCGCCGCGCGCTCGGCGGTCGGGCTCGGGCGCGTGTCGAGTGCCGCCAGGTCGGACGGAGGATCGTCCGAGACGACCAGGAGCAGCGTCGCCGTCCGGGTGTGCCAGGCCACGCTCGCGGCGAGCGCGTACGCCGCAAGCGGGGGTGCGTCCCAGTCGTGCAGGATCGTCAGCCGGCCGGGCTTGTCATTGACGGCCAGCCGGTTCGTCCGCGCGAGCCGCTCGGACAGGATCGCGCCGAGATTGCGGTAGATGCGCGGGTAGCGCGCGACGAACTGCTCGAACTCCTCCCCGGGCATGACCAGCACCTCGAGGTCACGCGTCGCGCGGACGGTGCCGACTGCGGGCTGGCCGGTGAACAGCGACATCTCGCCGAGCGTCGAGCCCGGCCGGACCCGCCCCACGGCGTGCTCGCTGCCGTGCCGGTCCGACACGACCACCTCCGCCCAGCCGGACTGCGTGATGTAGAGCTCGTTCGCGTGGTCGCCTTCTGCGATCACGACTGCGCCCGCGGGGAAGTGACGGCGCTCCAGGCCCGCCAGGACCGTCTGGAGGTCATCGGCGGGAATGCCGTCGAAGAAGGATGGAGTGTCGTCGCTCAGGGCAGTCCTCGGAGCACGAGTCTACGTCCGCGCCGAAGAGGGCCACCAGGTGCGCTCGCCGAGCTTCCAGATGATCGCGGGCACGAGGATCGAGCGGACGAGGAACGTGTCGATCAGCACGCCGAGGGAGACGGCGAAGCCGATCTCGAGCAGCTCCCAGATCGGCAGCACGGCGAGGACGCTGAACGTGCCGGCGAGGATCAGGCCGGCGCTCGTGATCACCGGCCCCGTCGCGACGAGTGCGCGCAGCATCCCCTCGCTGGTGCCGTGCTCTCGGGCCTCCTCGCGGGCCCGGCTCATCAAGAAGATGTTGTAGTCGGCGCCGAGGGCGACGAGGAAGATGAAGACGATGGGCGCCAGCTCGGGGTCGACGACGTCCTGGCCGAAGACGTAGCGGAAGACCAGCAGGGACGTCCCGAGTGTCCCCAGATACGAGAGCACCACCGTCGCGAGGAGCACCAGGGGCGCGACGATGGCGCGGAGCAGGATGCTGAGCGTCAGCAGCACGACGAGGAGCACGATCGGGGCGATCACCTTCGAGTCACGAATCGCCGCGAGTCGGTAGTCGGCCTGCCGCGCGGTGCCCTCTGCGATCAGCACCCGCAGCCCCGGCGCCGGCGCCACGAGCGCGGCCCGCAGATCGGCGACGCGCTGCACCGCCGGGTTGGCGTACGGGTCGTCGGCGAACAGGACAGCGAGCGCGGCTGCGCCGCCGTCGGTGGCGCGCGTCTGGAGGCCGGTGACGGAGGCGACGCCGGGGCTGGCGCGGAGACGACGCTGCACGAGCGCGACGTCGCCCGGGGTCACCGGCCCGGCGCGGCGGACGAGCAGCACCCTGATCGGCGCGATCGCACCCGGCGGGAAGCGGCTCTTCACCACGTCGTAGCCGCGGGTGCCGTCCGTCTCGTTCTGGAACTGCTGCAGCCAGCTGCTGTGGAGCTTGTAGACCGAGATCCCGCCGGTCCCGGCCGCGAGCAGCAGGACGACGGCGGCGAGCCAGGGCAGGGGCCGGCC
>JANMJY010000067.1:0-2405 GCA_031371615.1 Actinomycetes bacterium
CGAGCCGGAGCACATTCACGTCCTGCTCGGCTCGGGCGAGCAGGCCACCTTCAGGCCGATCGAGTTCGCCGCCTACTACCGGCGCGTCTGCTCGCGGCTCGAGCGCTTCGTCGCCGACCCGCCGCCGACCGAGCCGTACCCGGTCGACCACTGCTCGATCTGCGATTTCAAGCCGGTCTGCGACGCGCGCTGGGATGAGGTCGACCACCTTTCGCGCGTCGCCGGGGTCTATCGGACGCAGATCGAGAAGCTCGCCGCCGCCGGGATCACGACGCTCGCCGCGCTCGGGCGCGCGCCCGCCGAGCCCGTGCCGGCCGGGATCAACCCGGACAGCTGGGCGAAGAACCGCGAGCAGGCTGAGCTCCAGCTGCACGCGCGCGAGACCGGAGTCGACGAGTATCGGCTCCTGCGGCCGCAGCCGGAGTCGGGCTTCTCGCTCCTGCCCGACCCCTCGCCCGGCGACCTCTTCTTCGACTTCGAGGGCAACCCGTTCTGGGACCCGAGCGGCGGACTCGAGTACCTCTGGGGGATCCTCGACGTCGACGGCAACTTCGAGCCGCTCCACGCGCACGACCACGAGACGGAGCGGATCGCGTTCGAGCGCTTCGTCGACCTCGTGCACGATCGGCTCGCGCGCTACCCCGACCTGCACGTCTACCACTACGCCGCCTACGAGATCACCGCGCTCAAGCGGCTGATGGGCCGCTACGGCACGCGCGAGCGGGAGCTCGACGACCTGCTCCGCCGCGACGTCTTCGTCGACCTGCTCCGCGTCGTCCGCAACGGCGTCCGCGCCTCGCGGCCGGGCTACGGGCTGAAGGAGCTGGAGGCGTTCCTCGACTTCGAGCGCCAGGCCGAGGTGAAGGACGGCGGCGCCTCGATCGTGATCTTCGAGCAGTGGATGCAGACGCGCGACGACGCGCTCCTGCGCCAGATCGACGAGTACAACCACGAGGACTGCATCGCGACGCGGCTCCTGCGCGACTGGCTGCTCGAGCGGCGCGCGGAGGCTCTGGAGAAGTTCGGGCCGTTCCCGCTGCCCGAGCCCGTCGAGTCGAAGCCGATCCCGGAGGTGAAGGCAGAGCGCGCGGGCCTGCGTGCGCAGCTGCTCGACGCGGGGGACGAGCTCGCGGCGCAGCTACTCGACTATCACGACCGCGAGCGCAAGCCCGTCTGGTGGGCGTACTTCGACCGGATCGAGATGACCAGCGAGGAGCTGTTCGAGGATCCGGAGTCGATCAGCGGGCTGTCGGTGATCGGAGAGCCAACCCGCGTCGATCGCTCCTGGGCGTACACGCTCAGCTTTCCCCCGCAGGAGCACAAGATCCGCGAAGGACAGCAGACCGTCGACCGCGCCACGCTCAAGTCGCCGGGAGCGATCACGGACGTCGACCGAGAGGCACGCCAGCTCACAGTCAAGCGCGGGCGCAGCTTCGACGACGTCGACCTGCCCCACGCGATCATTCCGAAGAGCGCGTTCTCGACGCCCGAGCAAGAGGAGGCGCTGATGCGGCTCGGCCGCTCGCTCCTCGCGGGCGACCGCCGCTATCCCGCGGTCGAGTCGATCCTCCGACGCGAGCCGTTCGACCGGCCGGTTCAGACCGCCGACCTCGACGAGATGAAAGAGCTCGTGACGAGCCTGGACGATCGCCACCTCGTGATCCAGGGGCCGCCCGGCTCGGGCAAGACGTGGACGTCCGGGAGGCTGATCGCGCACCTACTCGCGGACGGGAAGACTGTCGGCGTCGCCTCGACGAGCCACAAGGCGATCCACAACTTGCTCAACGCCGTCGTCGAGGCGGCGGGCGAGCTCGGGATCGCGTTCGACGGACGCAAGAAGGCGAGCGCCGGCAACCCCGAGTCCTACTACGGCACGGCCGGGATCGCGGACGTCGAGCACGCGGACGAGTGCGTCGGCGCAGGTCTCGCCGCCGGCACGGCCTGGCTCTTCGCACGCGAGAACCAGGCGGTCGACTACCTCTTCGTCGACGAGGCCGGGCAGGTCTCGCTCGCCGACGCGCTCGCGATGGGCACGGCGGCGCGGAACGTCGTGCTCGTCGGCGACCCGCAGCAGCTCGACCAGGTGATCCAGGGGACGCACCCGGCCGGGAGCGGCGCCTCGGTGCTGCGCCACCTGCTCGGCGACGACGCGGTGGCTTGCGGTTGCCAGCACCACGCGGCGTCGGTGCTTGCGCTCTGTCTCGATCAGTTCGATGACGCTCTGATCGTACGGGAGGACCGAGACATCGAGCGAAGTGGCGTGAGCGAGCGCGCCCTTCAGCGCTGCCTTGCCTTGCGTCAGCCAGCAAAGCGGTGCGAACAGTCGGTGCGGTTGCTCGCGCAGAAAAAACAGTCCAGTCTCCATCAGGAGATCAGAGCGAAGAAGCGTGCCGTCGAGGTCGATG
>JANMJY010000084.1:0-8505 GCA_031371615.1 Actinomycetes bacterium
CGAGTGGGTCAAGGGCAGGGGCCGCTTCAAGGACGCGAACACGATCGCGGTCGAGGGCGGCGAGGAGATCACGTTCAAGCAGGCGGTCGTCGCGACCGGGTCGTTCCCGATCATGCCGCCGATCGAAGGGCTGGACTCGCCACGCTGCGTCGACTCCACCGGCCTGCTGGCGCAGACCGAGGTCCCGAGGCGGCTCGTCGTCCTCGGCGGCGGGATCATCGGCTGCGAGTTCGCGTCGATCTTCCAGCGGTTCGGCTCCGAGGTGACCATCGTCGAGATGCTCGAGACGCTGATTCCACAGGAGGACGCGGACGCGGCGAAGGAGCTCGCGAAGGCGTTCGGCAAGCGTGGGATCGCGCTCCAGCTCGGCAAACAGTGCACGCGAGTGGACGACGACGGCTCCAAGCTGACGGTTCACTACGGCGACGGCGAGACGGTCGAGGCGGATCTCATGCTCGTGAGCGTCGGGCGCGCCCCGCTCGTCGAAGGGCTCGGGCTCGAGGAGATCGGCGTCGAGCTCGACAAGCGCAAGGGGATCGCCACCGACGAGCACCGGCGCACGACCGTCTCGAACATCTACGCCGTCGGTGATTGTGCCGGCTACTGGCAGCTCGCCCACACGGCGTTCCGCGAGGGCGAGGTGGCGGCCGAGAACGCGTGCGGGCACGAGGCGACGATCGGCGAGCCGGCGGTGCCGCGGCCGATCTACACCGACCCGGAGATCGCCGGCGTCGGCCTGACCGAGGCGCAGGCCCGTGAGCTGCACGGCGACGACGTCGCGGTCGGCGTGTTCCCCTGGGTCGCGAACGCCCGCGCGGTGATGCAGGCGGACACGGTGGGCTGGGTCAAGTCGATCCACGAGACGAAGTACGGCGAGCTGCTCGGGCTGATCATGGTCGGCCCCCACGTGACCGACCTGATCGAGGCCGGCACGGTGGCAATCGACGCCGAGTCGACGGTCGAGACCGTCGCGGACGGGATGGCGGCCCACCCTACCCTCTCGGAGGCGATCAAAGAGGCGGGGCTCGTGGCGCTCGGCCGTGCGATTCACCTGCCGAACAAGAAGAAAGCGCCCGCTCAGACCTAGCGAACGAACTTTCTTCGAAAGTCGCGCAAGGTTTTTCCGGGGGAGGCATCCTTATAGCCAAGGACGTGCCCTCGTCCCCACATAGGGGCCGTGCCGCCCGCCGGCCCCGCTTTTCTCCCAGAGCCGCCCCCTTGCCGCAGAGGGGGCGGCTCGTTTTTTTGGGACCTACCCGAGGGTCTGTCCCTGGGACACGTCGGAAACAGGCGGGAGTAAGGCTTGTTAGCCTGCGGGCATGAGCATCTTCAACAAGCGGAATGCGGTCACGGGTTGGCTGACGTGGATCGTCGCCAAGCGCGTGCTGAAGAAGAAGGCGAAGGACGCGCTGCCGGGCACGGTGGAAGGGTCGAAGCGCCCCAACAAGGGCGCGATCGCGACGACGCTTGCCGCGATCGGCGGCGTGCTCTGGTTCTGGCGCCGCAAGAGCTCGGACGACCCACCGGCCTCCGGAACCTAGCCCGGCCGTGGCGCTCTTCCGGGCCGCCCTGGACGGCCTCGTTCCGTATGCGCCGGGGAAGCCGGAGGAGGAGCTCCAGCGCGAGCTCGGACTCGACCGCGTCGTCAAGCTCGCTTCGAACGAAGGCCCGTGGGGGCCGTTCCCGGCTGCACTGGAGGCGATGGAGCGGAGCGCGCCGACGCTCAACCGCTATCCCGACGGCGGCGCGTTCCACCTGCGCCGCGCGCTCGCAGAGCGGCACGGCGTCGACCCGGCGGGCGTCGCCACCGGCGCCGGCGCCGACGCGCTGATCGGCCACCTCTCGGTCGCGACGCTCGATCCTGGGGACGAGATCGTCACCGCCTGGCCGTCCTTCATCAGCTACGTGCTCGACACGCTCAAGCTCGGCGCCGTCCCGCGCAAGGTGCCGCTCGTCGACGATCACTACGACCTCGACGCGCTGCTCGCAGCGGTCGGCCCGCGCACCAAGCTCGTGTACGTCGCGACCCCGAACAACCCCACCGGGACGATGACGACGCGCGCGCAGCTGGACGCTTACTTCGAGCGCGTCCCCGAGCACGTGCTCACGGTGCTCGACCAGGCCTACTTCGAGTACATCGAGCATCCCGACTACCCGGACGGGGTGGCCGAGTACGTCAAGGCCGGCCGGCGCGTGCTCGTGCTCCGCACGTTCTCCAAAATCTACGGCCTGGCCGGACTTCGCGTCGGTTACGGGATCGGCCCCGTTGACGTGATCCAGGCGATCGGCAAGACGCGGCGAGCGTTCGACGTCAACACGCAGGCCCAGGTGGCCGCGGTGGCGAGCATGAACGAGCACGACGAGTTGGCCGAGCGCCGCCGCCTCACCCACGAAGGCCGCGCAACGCTCGAACGCACGCTGCGCGAGCACGGGCTCGAGCCCGTCGGGCCGGCGGTCGCGAACTTCCTCTTCGTCGAGGTCGGCGACGACGCTGTGCCGCTCTACGAGGCGCTGCTCCGCCAGGGAGCGATCGTTCGCCCGATGGGAGGGTTCGGAGCGCCCGGAGCGCTCCGGATCACCGTCGGCACGCCCGAGGAGAACGCGTTCTTCGCGGAGGCGCTCGCGTCGGTGCGGGCGGCGACGACCTAGCGGTCGGCTATCCTGGGCCCTTCGCGGGTGCCAGGCGCCCGCGTCTTGCGTATGCGGACGACGTTGAAGAGAGGCATTGGCCGCGGGGCGGCCGTGACCGGTAACGGCCGGCCGGTGCTCCCACCCGGCGCTCTCTCGCCGATCACGATCTACCGCCAGCCGGAACCGGCCCCGCGCTCGGGCTGGGCGACGCTCCGCACCGTCTTTGCGTGGGTGCTCGTCGCGCTGCTCGTGGTCATCGGCTCGATCGCCGGCGGCGCCTATCTCTGGTTCCACGAGAGCGTCGCGGCCGTCGTCGCCTCGACGCCGGACGTGAAGATCGCCGCGAAGCGGCTCGACGTCGCGCTTCCCGGCCAGCCCGCCACTGCGCTCGTCGTCGGCTACGACCGGCGCGCCGGAGAGGGCGCGGGCACGAAGTCGCGCTCCGACACCGTCATGCTCGTCCGTGCCGACCCCGAGACCAAGTCCGTCTCGCTCCTCTCCTTCCCGCGCGATCTCTTCGTCCCGATCCACTGCCCCGGCAAGGGGACCTTCAACGCCCGCATCAACGGGGCCTACGCCGAGTGCGGCACCAAGGGCACGCTGGAGACGGTCCGGGCGCTCACTCACCTGCCGATCAACTATCTGATCACCGTCAACTTCCGGGGCTTCCGCAAGCTCGTCGACGCCGTCGGAGGCATCTGGCTCGACGTCGACCGGCGCTACTTCAACAACCAGGGCGGCGACTTCGGCTACGCGACGATCAATCTCTTCCCGGGCTATCAGAAGCTCGGCGGCTACCAGGCGCTCGACTTCGTCCGCTACCGGCACACGGACTCCGACCTCTACCGCGTTGCCCGCCAGCAATTGTTCGTGCAGGCGTTCAAGGATCAGATCAAGTCGAGCGCAAGCCCGCTCGATCTGCCCAGGATCGTGAAGACGATCACCGACAACGTCGAGGTCGGGCAGGGGGGCAGTAAGGAGATTCAGCTGAAGACCGTGCTCCGGTACGCGTTGTTCGCCTACTCGCTCCCACCCGGCCACTTCTTCCAGGCGAAGCTCGAGGGGATCGAGGAGACCGGTGGCTACGACCTGCTCGTGCCCGAGGCGAACGTCCAGAAGGCGGTGCAGGAGTTCGCGAATCCCGATGTCGACTCACCGGAGAAGGCGACCGCGGTCGCGCTGAACGAGAAGCCGAAGCCCACCCCCGACCAGGCGCCGCCGCCGCGCGAGACGACGATCACGGTGCTCAACGGCAACGGCGTGACTGGCTCGGCCGGGACGGCCAGCTACGTCCTCTCCCAGCGCGGCTATCAGATGATCTACCCGCCCGACGGCAAGAACGCGAACGCCCCGAACTGGGAGTACTTCAAGACGCGGATCCAGTACGACGCGGCCCAGCCCGGCGCCGAGGCCGCGGCCAAGAAGGTGGCGACGCTCTTCGGCACCGACGACGTCGTCGCGCTCGACCCCACGGTCAAGGCGCTCTCCAACGGTGCGCTCCTGACCGTGATCGTCGGCCAGACCTTCCACGGCACCCTCGCCGAGGCTCCGGTCGACAAGACGCCGCAAAAGCAGAAGCCGACCGTCGCTCCCGGGGCGCAGGCCTCGCTTGCGCTCCTACGCGAGCGCGCGCCGAAGCTCCCGTTCCCGGTGCAGGTGCCGACCGTGCTCGAGCGCAGCTCCTGGATCGACCGGGAGAAGCCGATCCGCCTGTACCGGATCGATCCTGACGGCAAGCACAAGACGATTCGGCTCACCTACCGGACCGGCGGCGGCGAGTACTGGGGTGTCCAGATGACGGACTGGAACGACGCGCCCGTCCTCAGCGAGAGCAACTTCGTCCGCACGATCAAGGGCCGCCGTTACGACCTCCACTACACAGGGCCGAAGCTGCACATGGTCGTGCTGCGTGCGGGCGGTGCGTCCTACTGGGTCGTGAACACGCTGCTCGACTCGCTCTCGAACGAGACGATGCTCGCGATCGCGAAGGGTCTCAAACCGCTTCGTAGCATCAGGTAGGTAGGTTCCGCGCGTGTCCAGAGTCGCTGTCTTCGGCGCGGGTTATGTCGGTCTCGTGACCGGCGCGTGCTTCGCCGAGCTCGGTCACGACGTTGTCGTTCGCGACGTCCTCCCCGAGCGGATCGAACGTCTGCGCGCAGGCGACGTCCCGATCTACGAACCGGGCCTCGAAGAGCTGCTGCGCCGGAACGCCGAGCGCCTCACGTACACGCTCGACGTCGCCGAGGCGGTCGCCGGCGCCGACTTCCTCTACGTCGCCGTCGGCACACCGCCGACCTACTCCGGCGACGCCGACCTCTCGGCGGTCTGGACCGTCGTCGACGAGCTCGCCGCGCTCGAGGGCGATGCAGTCCTCGTGATGAAGAGCACGGTGCCGGTCGGCACCGGCGCGAGGGTCCGCCACCGCCTCGACGAGCGCGGGCTCGAACGCGTCGGCTACGCCTCCAATCCCGAGTTCACCGCCGAGGGCACGGCGATCCGAGACTTCCAGCAGCCGGACCGCATCGTCATCGGCTCGTTCGACGCTGCTGACGGCGACGCCGTCGCCGAGCTCCACAGCGGGATCGACGCACCGATCGTGCGCTGTGACGTCGCCTCAGCCGAGATGATCAAGCTGGCGGCGAACGCGGCCCTGATGACCCGGATCAGCTTCATCAACGAGATCGCAAACGTGTGCGAGGCCACCGGCGCCGATGTCGTCCGCGTGGCCGAGGGCGTCGGTCTCGACCGTCGAATCGGCTCGAGCTTCCTTCGCGCCGGCATCGGCTACGGAGGCAGCTGCTTCCCGAAGGACTCGCTGGCGCTGAAGCAGCTCGCCGCGAACTCCGGCTATCACTTCCAGCTCCTGAACGCGGTGATCGAGGTCAACGAGCTGCAGAAACGGCGCGTGATCGGGACGCTGCAGCACCACCTCGGCAGCCTGCGCGGCAAGACGGTCGCGCTGCTCGGTCTCGCCTTCAAGCCGCACACCGACGACATCCGGGAGGCGCCGAGCCTCGTGCTCGCCGGGCGGCTCGTCGCCGAAGGCGCCGAGGTGCGCGCGTGGGATCCGGTGGCCGACGGCGCCGAGGCGCTGCCGCGCGCGACGATCTGCGCCGAGCCCATGGACGCGCTCGACGGCGCGGATGCAGCCGTGCTCGTGACCGAGTGGCCTGAGCTCGGGGAGCTCAACTGGCAAGAGGCAGCGAGGCGCATGCGCAACCCACTGCTGATCGACGGCCGGAACATGCTCGATCCGGCGGAGCTGCGAGCGGCAGGGTTCATCTACGACGGCATCGGCCGCGCTGCGGGTCCGGTCTAGCCAGTGAGCTTGCCGGCCGTGATCCTCGTCGGGGGCCTCGGCACGCGCCTGCGGCCGCTGACCGACCTGACGCGGAAGGACATGCTGGCGCTCGTCGACCGGCCCCAGCTCGCCTACACGTTCGAGCACCTCCGCCGTTACGGCGTCACCCGTGCGATCGTCTCGTGCGGCTACCTGCCGACGCAGATCCAGGAGCATTTCGGCGACGCCTACGGCGAGCTCCGGCTCGAATACAAGATCGAGGAGGAGCCGCTCGGCACCGGCGGCGCGATCCGCTTCGCAGCCGAGGATCTCGACGAGCCCTTCTTTGCCCTGAACGGCGACTCGCTTCGGGAAACCGACCTCGACGCGCTCGCAGCCTTCCACCGGGAGCGGGAGGCGCGTGCAACGATCCTGCTGACGCCCGTCGAGGACCCGGCCCGGTACGGGCTCGTGCGCGTCAACGGGAACGGACGAGTGCTCAACTTCCTCGAGAAGCCCCGCCCGGAGGAGATCGACACGAACCTGATCAACGCGGGCATGTACGTCCTCGAGCGCGATGTGCTCGACCTGATTCCGCCGGGACGGCCCGTGTCGATCGAGCGCGAGATCTTCCCGCTGCTCGTCGAGGAAGGGGCGGTCGCCGGGATCGCGCTCCCCGGCTACTGGCTCGACATCGGCACCCCCGACGCCTATCTCCAGGCCCACCGCGACGTGCTCGAGCGGAACTTCGTCACCGAGCTCGGTGACGCGCTCGGCGCGGACTACACGCTTGTCTCCCCGAGCGCCGAAGTGAGCCCAGGCGCCAGGCTCGTCCCGCCCGTCTTCATCGGTGCAGGCGCCTCGGTCGGCGCGGGCGCCCGCATCGGAAGCCTCGCCGTGATCGGCGCCGGGGCCAGGATCGGTGAGCACGCGTCGATCGAGTCGTCGGTGATCGGCGCGGGCGCGATCGTCGGGAGCGGCACGAGCGTGTCGGGGGCCATCGTCGGCGAGCGGGCCGAGCTCGGCTCCGGCTGCGATGTGCGCGGCCTCGCCGTCGTGGGGCCTGGCGCGAAGGTCGGCGACGGGAATATGCTCGATCACGGCCTCCGGGTCGCGGCGGACGAGACCATCGCCGCCGGCGCAGTGACGTTCTCGTGACGAATCTCGACTCCACGAATATCGACTCGCTCGACCGTTGGGCCTTCGCCGTCAAGAAGGTCGAGAAGCCGTGGGGACACGAGCTGATCTGGGCGCTCTCCGACACCTACGCCGCGAAGATCCTCTTCGTGAAGGCCGGTGCCGCGCTCAGCCTCCAGTTCCACAACGAGAAGGACGAGTCGTGGCTCGTCCAGTCCGGCCGTGCCAAGCTCGAGCTGGGAGACGCGGGGCAGAAGGTCCTCAACTCGGAGGTGATCGGGCCTGGGGCGGCGTTCCGCTACCGGCCGGGCACGGTTCACCGCGTCACGGCGATCGAGGACACGACGATCATCGAGGTCTCGACGCCCCAGCTTGACGACATCGTCCGGCTCGAGGATCTCTACGGCCGCACAGGCACGACCGCGGCCTAACCCTGACAGGGTTGTGGTAAGGTTCGTCCTATGCAGGGGCTCACGATCGGCGAGGCCGCCGCTCAGACCGGCTGGTCGTCTCGGATGCTGCGGTACCTCGAGGCGGCTGCTCTGGTCGTCCCGCGGCGCACGGGCGCCGGCTACCGGCTCTACGACCTCCGCGAGCTGAACCAGCTGCGGTCGCTCCGCGACCTTCGGGAGCGCTTCTCCGTCGAGCTCGACGAGCTTGCTTTCGCCGCGCGCCTGCGCCGCGAGCCCGACCTGCGGGCTGCCGTCGAGACGTGGCTGCACGGCAGCTCCCCGTCCGCCGACTGGGTCGACTGGGAGCAGCGCAAGCACGAACGGCTGCTGGCCGTCGCCTGAGAACTCCACCTACACTGCTCCGCTGACCTGACGAAAGGGATTGATGGCTACCACCAAGCGACACGACGTGAAAGATCTGACACTCGCCTCCGAGGGCGTTCGCAGGATCGAGTGGGCCGACCGGCAGATGCCCGTGCTGAGCGCGATCCGCGAGCGCTTCGAGTCCGAGCAGCCGCTGTCTGGCTACCGCATCTCCGCCTGTCTGCACGTGACCACCGAGACGGCGAACCTGATGCGGACGCTGCAGTCGGGTGGCGCGGACGTCGTCATCTGCGCGTCCAACCCGCTCTCGACGCAGGACGATGTCGCCGCGGCGCTCGTCGACGAGTACGGCATCTCGACGTTCGCGATCAAGGGCGAGGACAACGACTCGTACTACCAGCACATCGAGGCCGCGGTCGACCACAAGCCGCACATCACGATGGACGACGGCGCGGACGTGATCGGCGTCCTCCACACGGCGCGGCGTGAGCAGCTCGGGGACGTGATCGCCGGCACCGAGGAGACCACCACCGGCGTGATCCGGCTGAAAGCGCTCGAGCGCGACGGCAAGCTTGCCTTCCCCGTCGTGGCGGTGAACGAGGCCAAGACGAAGCACCTCTTCGACAACCGCTACGGCACCGGCCAGTCCACGCTCGACGGCATCATCCGCGCGACCAACGT
>JANMJY010000105.1:0-3348 GCA_031371615.1 Actinomycetes bacterium
AGCATCCGGACAGCCCGCACCGGTTCGAGAACCACCGCGAGCACCAAGTGATCTACACGACCACCCACGACACCGACACGCTCAAGGGTCACTTTCCCGATCGGGAGCCGGGGCAGCTGATCGAGCTCGCTCTCTCCTCCCGTGCAGCGCTCTGCATGATCCCGGCGCAGGACGTGCTCGGCCTCGGCAGCGAGGGCCGGATGAACACCCCCGGGGAGCCGCTCGGCAACTGGGCCTGGCAGCTCAAGCCGGGGCAGCTGACGGGCGAGCTCGCGGAGCGCCTGCGCGCCGCCACCGCGGCGGCGCGCCGCTAGGGCTCGACCGGCAACGCGCTCGCGACGGCACGTTGGCCGCTGCGTTCGTAGATCACGTCGACGACGTCGTTCTGCCGGTAGGTGCCGGCGGCGCCGAAGAGGATGGACGCCCAGCGCCAGAAGCCGAGCTTCCCCTCCTGGCGCAGCTCGCGGGTGAACGCGAGAGCCCGGTCGTCGACGCGGAAGTCGGATCCCTCGCGCTGGCGAACGCCGTTCACGTAGACCTCGAACGGCCGTGCCACACCGGCGGGCAGCTCGACGCGGGTTCCGCTGCGCACCGATTTGGTCACCTTCATAGAATGGCAGCCCGTGCGCCGGTTTCTCGCAGTTGCCGTGTTTGCCGTGCTCTCTGCGCTCGCGCTCACGGGCGTGGCGCTCGCGGGCAACGGCGGCATCGCCCCCGTCGAACCCGCCTCCCCGAACGCCCAGCGGATCAACGACAGCTACGTCTGGGTGTCGATCTTCACCGGCGCGATCTTCCTGCTCGTGCAGGGGTCGCTGCTCTATTTCATCTTCCGCTACCGCCGTCGGCGGCGCGCCCGCTTCGAGGACGGCGCCCAGATCCACGGCAACACGAACCTGGAGCTCGCCTGGACGGTTGCGCCCTTCCTCGTCCTCGTCGCGATCGGCGCCTTCGTCTTCTGGAAGCTGCCCGGGATTCAGAACGTTCCGGCCGCAGACGCCGCCGGCGGCCGAGTCGACGTGGAGGTGAAGGGCTACCGCTACTACTGGAACTTCACGTATCCGAACGGCGTCATCGCGGTCGACCGGCTGCGAGCCCCCGTCGGCCAGAACGTGAAGCTCGAGGTGACCGCGCCCGCCTTCGACGTGATCCACTCCTGGTGGATTCCAGCGCTCGGCGGCAAGTTCGACGCGATCCCGGGCACGACGAACCAGACGTGGTTCAACGCGGAGGCGCCCGGGATCTACCGCGGTCAGTGTGCGGAGCTCTGCGGCATCCAGCACACGGCGATGAAGGCCGAGGTCGAGGCGATGCCGCGGGCAGAGTTCGAGGCCTGGCTCGATAAGGAGCGAAGAGCCCAGGAAGCGGGCACGTCCACCCTCGGGAAGGAGACGTTCACGGGCGCCTGCGCCAAGTGCCACGGGCTCGCCGGTGAGGGAGACATCGGACCGGCACTCGCGGGCAATTCGCTGGTCAACGACGCAAACGCGGTCGAGCAAGTCGTGCGCAACGGCCGGGGAGCGATGCCGCCCATCGGCAAGGACTGGGGAAACCGGCAGATGCTCGCGTTGACCGACTTCCTGAAGGAGGGAGGGCTCAATGGCGGCTGAGGGCGAACCCGCACCCGTCCCCTCCTGGCAGCGCGGCCGCGTCGTCAGCTGGCTCGTCACGGTCGACCACAAGCGGATCGGGATTCTCTACCTCGCGACCGCCGGCCTCTTCTTCGTGGCCGGCGGGATCATGGCCCTCCTGATCCGAACGCAGCTCGCCCAGGCCAACGAGCACTTCATCGAGCGCGACTCCTACAACCAGCTCTTCACGATCCACGGGACGACGATGATCTTCCTCGTCATCGTCCCGATCCTCGCGGGCTTCGCCAACTACCTCCTGCCGCTGATGATCGGCGCCCGCGACATGGCCTTCCCGCGACTGAACGCGCTCTCCTACTGGCTCTTCCTCTTCGGCGGGATCATCCTGCTGCTCTCGTTCTTCGCTGCGGGCGGCGCGGCCCGCGGCGGGTGGACGAGCTACCCGCCGAACTCCGTCTACGCGCAGGGCCACGGCCAGGACCTCTGGATCCTCTCGCTGCACGTGCTCACGATCGCGTCGCTCGCGGGAGCGATCAACTTCGTCGTCACGATCCACAATCTGCGCACGCAGGGGATGAGCTGGACTCGCATGCCTTTGTTCGTGTGGTCGATCGAGGTCTACGCGATCCTGCTGATCGTCGTCCTGCCGACGCTCTCGGCCGGCCTGACGCTGCTGCTGCTCGACCGCCAGGCGGGCACGCACTTCTTCGTTCCGAGCGAGGGTGGCAGCGCCGTCCTCTACCAGCATGCGTTCTGGTTCTTCGGCCACCCGGAGGTCTACATCATGATCCTGCCCGTGATGGGGATCATCTCCGAGGTGATCCCGGTCTTCTCGCGCAAGCCGATCTTCGGCTACAAGGCGATCGCGTTCTCGACCGTGGCGATCGGGTTCTTCTCGCTGCTCGTCTGGGCGCACCACATGTTCACCGTCGGGTTGCCGAGCTTCCTGAACGCGTTCTTCATGGTCACGTCGATGGTGATCGCGGTCCCGACGGGCGTGAAGATCTTCAACTGGCTGGCGACGCTCTGGCGCGGCAACCTGCACTTCGACACGGCGATGCTGTACGCCCTCGGCTTCCTCTCCGTCTTCACGATCGGCGGGCTCTCGGGGATCTTCGTCGCCGCGTTCCCGATCGACTGGCAGGTGCAGGACACCTATTACGTCGTCGCGCATCTCCACTACGTGCTCTTCGGCGGCTCGATCTTCGGGATCCTGGCCGGTCTCTACTACTGGTGGCCGAAGTTCTTCGGGCGGCTGCTCGACGAGCGGCTCGGCAAGGTCAGCTTCTGGCTCATCTTCATCGGCTTCAACGTGACGTTCTTCCCGCAGCACATGCTGGGGCTGCTCGGGATGCCACGACGGGTCTACACCTACGAGGACACGGGCCTCCTGCAGGAGTACAACCTGATCTCGACGATCGGCTCCTACGTGATGGCTCTCGGCCTTCTCGTCTTCGTCTTCAACGTGATCAAGTCGCGAAACGGGCGTCGCGTGGGCAACGACCCGTGGCTCGCCGACACGCTCGAGTGGTACACGACCTCGCCGCCGCCGCCGCACAACTTCGACACCGTCCCGTATGTGACGAGCCATCGGCCGTTGTACGACCTGCGCCGGAAGCTAAAGGAGCGCGGTGTCCTCTAGCTCTGCTCATTCGTCGGCTTCGCCGGGGCCCTGGCTCCAGCTGGCGGCGCTCCTCGGCGTGACCGGGACCGTGTTCGCGGTCGTCTCCGGCACGCTCGGCACTATTGGCACGACCGGCAC
>JANMJY010000117.1:0-10947 GCA_031371615.1 Actinomycetes bacterium
ACCGCTCGCACGGTGACGACCGCGCTCCGGGATGCCGGCCTCGCACCCAAGGCCGGCGCCGGCACCGAGACGGTCGCTCGCCTGCTGGGCTTCCGCTTCAACCACCCCGCCGTGGATGACGCGCTCGAGCTCAGCCTCAACGACCCGGCGACGCGCGCGGAGGCCGCCTACTCGCTCGCCCGGCTGCTCGATCTCTCCGGCTGGGAGCAGGACTGGGTCCGCTCGCAGACCGAGGCCCTCGTTCTCCCGGAGCTGACCGACGTCCAGCGGCAGGTGCTGACTCGAGCCGTCTCCTTCGTCGGCTATCCGTACATCTGGGGCGGCACCTCCGAGACGGCGCAGATGCCGTTCGGCAAGCCGGAGCCCGGCGGCTTCGACTGCTCGGGCTTCGTCTGGCGGGTCTTCAAGCTCGAGCCCTTCCCGGGTGCGTCCGCTCTTGCGTCGGTGCTCCGCGGCCGGACGACCTACGAGATGTCCGGCGAGGTGCCGGCGGCGCAGCGAATCCGCAAGGCCGAGAACCTGCTGCCCGGCGACCTGATCTTCCAGGGCGACAGCGGCGCCAAGTCGAAGCCCGCCCAGATCGGCCATGCGGCGATCTATCTCGGCGGCGGCTGGTTCGTACACTCGTCCGGAAGCGGCACCACCCTCCATCCGTTCGAAGGGTGGTACCGCGACCGGTTCGCCTGGGCACGGCGGCCCCTGCGCGAAGCAGGTCTCAGCTAGCCCGTTACTTCGTTCCGGCGAGCAGCGCCGCGAGCTCCGCCAGCGTCGGCACTTCCTCGTCGTCCGACGGGGCCGGGCGCTGTTGTCCCCGCTCGCGCGGCTCGGCCGGCTTGGCCCGCTCGGTGTCCGGCTGGGACACGTCCGGCTTGGGGAGCTGGCACTTCGACTCTTCGTCGGTGAGGTCACACTCGACGAACCGTCCGTGGAAGCTGCCGGTGACGCCCTCGGGAAGCAGCGCCCGGTAACGCATCGCGAAGCCACGGAACTTGAAGTGGCTTCCGAGCGCGACCAGCTGGCCACCCCTGCCGGCGCAGACGTAGACCATGCCCTTCTCGGTCTCCGTCTTCTTGACGCGGCCCGCGCCGCTGCAGCGGACCTTCAGATCGCCGCCGACGTCCAGGACGCCGACGTAACCGGCGCGTCCTGCGATCCGGACGGGCTTCTGGCCGTCCGCCATCGCCAACTCGAGCTCACCGCCGAAGAAACCGGCGCCGACGAGCGCCGTCGGGCCCTTGACGTTGGCGTCCTTCGCGTCCTTCGCAACCGCGGCAACGGGAACGAGGAGCGCGACCAGGGCCGCCGCCGCAATCGTGCGAATGCTGACGTGCATGGTGCTTTCCTCCTTTGTGGGGGTTGCTTGCCTCGATCGCAGGATCGGCGGCAGTCGTAAGGCGGAAAGGACGATCCGGTACGGGTTTGTTCAGTGGCCTGTAATCAGAGTGTGCGCGGGGTACCCCGAAGGAGGGCCGCCTCCCACGTCAAACGGCGCCCGAGCTGCTAGTCGCGATCGACGGGAGGAAGGCGGGGCGCCGGCCGGGGGCGTCGGGCTCGCCGGCCGGCGCCGCCTTCATCTCAGTTCCCGCAGGGCGCGACGTTGCGCCAGTTGGGGACGACATCGCTCACGGTCTGCACGCCGCCGGCACCGTAGGCCACCGTCAGCTGGCGGTTGCCGGTCTCACCGCAGGCGGCGTCCTTCTCGACGTAGTCCCAGGTACCGAGCGCGAACTTGTACTCGATCTGGGTCTGCTCCTTGCCGGTCAGCGTCACCCGCCAGTGGGTCGCGTCCACCCGCGTCAGGACGACGCCGCCGGGGTTCCACTCCGGCAGGCCGCCGTCGAGCCGGTTGAGGAAGCCGGCGATGTAGACCGACCGGCCGGTCGCGTCGGTCGTCGCGGGCACGGTGACCGTGAAGACGATCGAGACGGTTCGGAGCGCTGCCGTCGCCGACACCGGCGCCGAGTCGGCCGATCGGTTGAACGACCCGTCGAGCGAGCGGACTGCGTAGTGGTACGTCTGGCTCTCCGTCACGGTCGTGTCGGTGAAGCCCGTCCCGGTGACACGGGCGATCGTCACGTAAGGGCCGCCCGCCGTGCCTGCGCGACGAACCTCGTAGCCGTACAGCGACGAGTCGCCGGTCACCGCGTCCCAGGCGAGCTCGATCGAGGCCGGCGCTGCAGTGACCACGTGGAGCCCGGTCGGCGTTGCCGGAGACGTTGCGTCGCCACTCGGGGTGACGGTGAGGCTGCCGGCGTTGGCCGGGCTGTAGCCGTTCTGGATCCCGTCCAGGTCGGCGTACACCCAGTCGCGGCCGCCCGTCGTGGAGTAGCGGTAGGCGTAGTCGTAGGTGCCCACTGCCTCGGGCAGCAGCGACGCGACGAACTCGTCGTTCGAGCCGGCCTGCGTGTTGAAGGTCGCCTCGACCCACGTCCAGGCTCCGGTCGGCTGCGAGCCGTCCGGCCCGAAGCCGAGCTCGGCGAGCAGGCCCTCGGTCGGGCCGGGTGCGCTCGTTGCCCCGTCGATCCAAACCTGGCCGTAGACATTGTCGGTCCGGTTGGTGACGCTGATCGTGTGGTTGAGGGTGGGCGGCCATTGCGTGTTCGCCCAGCCGATGGTCAGGTGCGGCAACGCCGAGACCTCGTTCGAGGCGGCGCTCTGGTTACCGGCCGCGTCGAGCGCGCGGACGACGTAGTAGTACGTGCGGGCGTTCTCGAGCCCGGTATCGGTGAAGCTCGTGCCGGCGAGCGGCGCTCCGTTCACCTTCACGTAGCCGCCGCCCGAGAGCGGGCTGCGGTAGACGTCGTAGCCGGCGGCGCCGCCCACCGCATTCCAGGACAACGACACCTGCGCGTTCCCGTCCGTCGCGGCGAGACCGCCGGGAGCTGCGGGAGGATCGAAGTCGCCCTGCTCGACGAGCAGCGCGCCACTGAGCGGACCGAGAGTGAGCGTCCCGCTCGCGACCGAGGCGCTGCCGACCGCCTTCAGGAGCGTGCCGGAGGCGGGCAGCGTGCGCGTGGTGCTGGAGATGTTGAGCGCGACGAGCGCCCGCTCCGTCGCCGAGCGCCGTTCGAGCACGACCGTGCCGGCCGCGTCGTCGACCGAGGCGACCGCGAACGACCCGGCCGTCAGCGACGGGTGCGCCCGCCGTAGCCCTGCGAGCCCGGTGTAGTGGCTGAGCAGCGACGCGTCCGGGCTGCCGCCGAGATCGGACCACGGGTAGGTGCGGCGGTCGTCCGGGTCGTCGTCGCCGGTGACCCCGACCTCGTCGCCGTAGTAGACGGTCGGCGCGCCCGGGAGCGTGAACTGGACCAGCGAGGCGAGGCGCAGCCGCTGCTTGCCCGCCGCGAGGTTGGCCACGTTCTGCTCCTTCGCCGCCCGCGTGTCGGCGCCCGGCGTGAGCGTCCACAGCGCCCTCTCGGTGTCGTGGCTGTCGATTAGGTTCATCGCCGAGTAGAAGGCAGCATCGGGGAAGTCCTCCCGGATCGACTCGAGCCGCGATGCGAACTCGGACGGCGCGAGTTGCCGTCCGCTGTCGCCGAAGCCCTTCGGGTCGTACGGATTCGGCGACAGCAGCCCGATGATCGCGTCACGGAGCCGATAGTTCATCGACGTGTCGAAGCGGTCGCCTCGGACTGCGCGCAGCAGCGCCGTGTCCTTCTGCCACGTCTCCGAGATCGTCAGCGCAGTCGGGTCGACCGACTTCACGACCCGGCGGAACGCCTCCCAGTACCCGTCCGGGAATGACGCATCGCCGGAGACATCCATCCGCCAGCCGCCCGCGCCGGCGAGCAGCCAGCGCTTCGCGATCGCGTTTGGCCCGCGGACGAAGTAGTCCTGCACGGCCGCGTTCGTCTTCAACAAGGTCGGGATCGAGTCGAACCCGAACCACGACTCGTAGTCGGCCGAGCCGCAGGGGGCGTTGGCGTTGCGGAACGTGAACCAGGTGCGGTACGGCGAGGTCGCCGACTCGCAGGCCCCCACCGTCGGGTAGCGCCCGTAGCGGTCGAAGCGCGGGCTGTCCGAGGACATGTGGTTGAAGACGCCGTCGAGGATGACGCGGATCCCGAGCTCCTTCGCCTGCTTGGTGAGCTTCTCGAACTCCTTCAGGTCGCCGAGCGCGGGATCGACCTGCTCGTAGTCGGCCGTGTCGTACCGGTGGTTCGACTTGGCCCAGAAGATCGGGTTGAAGTAGATCGCTGTCACCCCGAGCACCTGTAGGTACTCGAGCTTCTGGCGCACGCCCTTCAGATCGCCGCCGAAGTAGTCCCGACCGCGCGGGCCCTCGGTGCAACCAGACGTGTAATTGCGGCAGTAGCCCTCCGGAAGCGCGTTCCACGCCTTCGTCGTGACGGGCTCGTCGTAGCGAAGGTCGCCCGCCTGCGGGTCGTTCTTCCTGTCCCCGTTCCGGAAGCGGTCGGGGAAGATCTGGTAGATGAAGGCCCTGCTTGCCCAGGCTGGCGCGGTGAAGCCCGGCTCGTAGACGGTGAGCGCATAGCTCCAGTCGACCGGGTCGTCGGTGGTACGTCCGAGGCCGCCGTCCAGCGCAGCTGTGTTGTCTCCGTAGTAATCGATGTCGCCGCCATCGGAGACGACGAAGCGGTACCAGAGATTGTTCGCCCGCGCGTTCGGCAGCGTCACCGCGTAGAAGTCGCAGCGCTTGGACGTCCCGTCGTAGCAGGACACGTTCTCGGCGGCGAGCGTCATCGGCAGGATCCGCTGCCCGTTCGCGTTGACGTCGTAGATCCGGGCGGCGACCGCGGTGACGTCGCCGTGGTAGGTGCGCAGCCGCAGCGTCACCGGCGTCCCGGCCGGCACGGCCCCACCCGGCGTGCGATACAGCGGGTCGCGCGAGTCGTGACGCAGGCCGTCCCACTCCACGTTCCCGTCGTGGCTGGGGCCGGGAGCGACGACCGAGATCGACAGGACGTGCGTCGACGCGACGTACGAGAACGTGACGGTTGCGCCGGTCGTGACGGTGAACGTGAGGTTCGAGCCGTTCGGCGCGCCGCCGGCGCCGTAGTTCTCGTCCCAACTCTCGTTGATCGCGGCCTTGGCCTCGTACGTGCCGGCTGGCAAGGCGGTGGTTGAGAAGGTGTAGGTGCCGTTTCCGTCCGGATCCTCCAGCCAGGAGCGGAGGCAGCTGGGATCCCAGTCGCCAGGGCAGCCGAGCTCGGACTGGAAGCTCCCCGGCGAGACCACGATCGTCGAGGTCACGTTGTCGGTGATCCAGTGCGTCTCGTGGTCGTAGTAGAACTTGACGCTTCTGGCCGCGGGCAGGTTGAGCGCGATGTTCGCGCCGCCGGGCGTCGCGTTGGCGCCGTAGTTCTCGTCCCAGCCGTTGTTCAGCGGCGCCTTGTACTCCCAGGAGCCGGCGGGCACCGAGAATGAGCGCTGCCAGACCTCGTCGGCCGCGTCGTAGACGAGCTGCGTGGCGGTGCAGCCGGGATCCCAGTCCCCGGGGCAACCCAGCTCCGACTGGAGGCTGCCCGCGACCGTGACGGCGCTCGGCGCCGGCGTGTGCGACGCGGGTGCGCTGCTGGCGAGCAGCAGCACCAGCGTGGCTGCGGCGATGACGATCTTCGAAGCTCTCATGACTCTCCCCTTCAGCGTCGGACGATGGTCGGGACGACAGCGGAGACCGCGGTTGTGCCGTCCAGGGCACGCGCGATCGCGACGAGGTGGACGGTTTCCTTGCGACGGTACGACTTGGGGTCGAGGAACGCGCGGTAGGGCGGCGAGTCGTCCACGGCGAGGCGTCGCCAGCCGCCGGTCGCTCGGCGCACCGCGAACGCGACGCTGACCGTCTTGGTGCTCAGCGTCGTGGTCACGCGGACGAGCTCGGTCAGATCGTCGGCGGCGACCTTCAGCTTCGGAGCGGCGGGCCGTGCGACCGGAAGATCCGCGTTCGCCCGGAGCAGCAGCGCGCCGGTCGGCGGGATCGAGAGCACGAGCCCGCCGGCATCGTTGCTGCGCGAGTCGACGCCGAGCAGGCCGGTCCAGTCCGCGGACGGAGTCGACGTCGGCACGACCACGCGCGCAGTCGTCGTCCCCGAGTTGAAGGCGGCGACGTACTCGCGCTTCGCCGCGGCGTCGATCCGGCTGACGGCGAGGACGCCACCGGCTGCGAGCCGGACGATCGAGGCACCCGTCGAGAGGGCGGGGTGCGCAGTGCGGAGCGCAGCGAGCAGCTTCAGCTGCTCCGCGATCGGATGCGAGGCGACGTCCAGGGAGGAGCCCGCGCCGATCGATCCCGAACCGACGCGTTCCTCCGTGCGCCATCCCGCCACCTGCGTCGGGAAGAGATCCTGACGCGCCTCCTTGTCGCCGCCGCTGCCGACGATCCCTACCTCGTCGCCGTAGTAGACGACCGGAGCGCCGCGCAGCAGGTACATCAGGCTGTAGCCGAGCTGCACGCGCCGGAGCAGCTCGGCGCCGCTCTTGCCGCCGGAGCGATCCTTGATCATCCGAGCCGCCCGGCCCATATCGTGGTTGCCGAGGAACGTCGGCGGCGTGTGCGCGACGCCGCTCGGGCCCTGGAAGTAGTCATCGTCGTCGAGCCGGGCGACGATCCCCTTCGCGCTCGCATCGCCCGCGGCGTAGCGCGAGGCCGCGTCCTGGAACGGGAAGTCGAGCACGTTCGGGAGCTTGCGGTCGCGGACGAAGCTCGAGAGCTCGATTGCGTCCGAGTTGAACACCTCGCCGAAAAGCTCGAAGTCGGGCACGCCGGCGGCCCGCGCTGCGCCCAGGATCCTGGGCGTCCAGACCTTGAAGAACGCCCGGTCGACGTGCCGAGCCGTGTCGATCCGGAAGCCGTCGACCTTGTAACGGCGGATCCAGTCCCCGTAGACCTGCGCCAGCCCGTTCACCACCACCGGCTGCTCGGTGAAGAGGTCGTCGAGGCCGAAGAAGTCACCCTGCTCGAAGCAGGTCTCGCTGCACGAGCTGAAGTCGATGTCCCCCCGGTTGTGGTACCGGCGCACGTCGTTCAGCCAGTCGGGTTTTTTGGCGTTCCGGTCCTCCGCGAGCACGACCGGCACCCGCGGGAAGTTGCCCACCTTCAGGCAGGGGAACGTCTTGCCGCCGGCGTACCGAGCGGGGTTGAACAACTTGCCGCGGCAGTCGCGGAAGGGCGCGGAGGAGTAGCCGGTGCCCGACGGCAGGATCACGTCCGCGGTGTGGTTGACGACCACGTCGATGTAGACCTTCAACCCGAGCCGGTGCGCGCACGCCACGAAGTCCGCGAACTCCTCGTTCGTGCCGAGGTGTGGATCGACCGACGTGAAGTCCCGGATCCAGTAGCCGTGGTAGGCGGCACTCGACCCCTGCACCGTCTTCTGCCCGAACGGAGGCGTCACCCAGACCGCCGTGAAGCCGAGCGCCTTGATCCGCGCGAGGCCCGCGCCGGTCGTGCAGCCGCCGGTGAGGCCGCGGAAGTCGCCGCCGTGGAACCAGCCCGTGTCGGCCGGGTCGTAGCCCGTAACGCCACGAGGGCCCGTGCGCCCGCCGCGGTCGTTAGCGGGGTCGCCGTTCGCGTAGCGGTCGGTCATGACGAAGTAGATGCGCTGCGAGGCAATAGAGGTGCGCCGCGGCGGCTGCGCGAGCGCCTCGAGCGCCGCCCCGGCAGGCGGTGCCGGGGCCGAGACCTTGTGTTTCTGAAACACAAGGTCTGTCGTCGCGCTCGCGGACGCGGCGGCGAGCAGCACAACGAGGACGAGTCCGACAGCGGGAGCCGGGCCGCGACGCGGCCACTTCAGGGATCTTCGCGCGGTCGGGATCTGCCCCTGCGGATCCCGCCCCTGCGCAAAGAGATCAGCGAAGCGGCTCACCCGTCTCCAGGTCGAACACATGGAGCTTGGCCGCGTCGACCGCGAGCGGGACGTCGGTGTCGATTGCGAGGCCGTAAGCCGACTCGGCGGGGAGGGACGCCACGAAGTTGGGCCGCGCAGCGGTGACGCCCTGCCCTTCCATCTCCTCGTCCGTCTCCTCGTCGACCCCCTCGGGCCGGATCGCCATGGCGTCGATGCGGAAGTACGCGATCGACTCCGAGCCAAGCACCTCGACGAGCTCGAGCCGTGCCGTCAGCGTCGGGAGGTCGGAGCGGTCGCGCGCGAGATGAAGATCGCTCGCGCGCAGTCCGACTACGACTCGCCGGCCGCCGACACTCCGGATGCCCGGGTAGCGCTTCAGGGCCGCGTCGGGCACCGGCAGGCGCTGGCCCCCGATCAGGAGCGTCACGGTGTCGCCGTCGACGGACACGTCCGTCTCGATCAGGTTCATCGGCGGCGTGCCGATGAACCCGGCAACGAACAGGTTCGCGGGCCGGCCGTAGAGCCGCTGCGGCGTGTCGACCTGCTGCAGGACGCCCTGGTTCATCACCGCGACGCGGTCGCCCATGGTCATGGCCTCGACCTGGTCGTGCGTGACGTAGACCGTGGTCGTGCCGAGGTCGCGCTGCAGCTTCGAGATGTCGGCGCGCATCTGCACGCGCAGCTTCGCGTCGAGGTTCGAGAGCGGCTCGTCCATCAGGAAGACGCTCGGCTCGCGCACGATCGCGCGTCCCATCGCGACCCTCTGGCGCTGCCCGCCGGAGAGCTGCTTCGGGCGTCGTTCCAGGTACGGGGTGAGGTCGAGCATCTTCGCCGCCCACGCAACCCGCTCGTTGATGATGGACTTCGATGTCTTGCGGAGGCGCAGGCCGAACGCGATGTTCTCCGCCACGGAGAGGTGCGGGTAGAGCGCGTAGCTCTGGAAGACCATCGCGATGTCGCGCTCCTTCGGGGTCAGGTCGTTGACGACGCGCCCTCCGATCGAGAGCGTGCCGCCGGAGATCTCCTCCAGGCCGGCGACCATCCGCAGCGCGGTCGTCTTGCCGCAGCCGGACGGCCCGACGAGCACGAGGAACTCGCCGTCGGGGATGTCGAGCGACAGGTCGTCCACGGCCCGGACGCCGTTGTCGTAGACCTTGTCGATCTCGTCGAACTTGACGTCAGCCATCGAGCCTCCAGACGTGGAACGCCGGGCCGTCGGCCGGCAGGGTCGCGATGCCGGCGGCGCTGAGTGCGTCGCCGCCGAGAACAGGATCGAGCGCGCGGCAGCCGAGCGCTCCGAGCGGCAGCCGGATCGGGTCGTGGTCGGCACGAGCTGCGAGGCAGAGCAGCCGCTCGTCGCCGTGCTCGCGCAGGTAGGCGATTGCGTCCTCGCCGACGAATACCTGGCGCAGGGCTCCGCGAGCGAGAGCCTCGCTGGATCGCCGCAGCCGGATCAGCCGCGCATAGCTCGCATAGAGGTCCGCGTCCCAGTTCTCCGGGCTGTCCCACGGCATCGTCCGGCGCGCGTCCTCGCCCCACTCACCCTCGAGCCCGACCTCGTCGCCGGCGAAGACCATCGGCACTCCGGGCAGTGTCATCTGCAAGCCGATCCCGACCTCGTGCAGCGCCCGCGACCCGGAGACCGTTCGGAAGCGCGCCGTGTCGTGGCTGTCGAGCAAGTTCCAGGAGTGAAGAATCGACTGCCACGGAACGCCGGCGCGGAAGGCCTGCATCGTCGCGGTCACGGCAGAGCCGTCCAACCGCGGCAGCCCGACCGGTGTGCCCCAGAAGCTGCGGCGCAGCTCCTCCGGCGGCTCGTCGCCGCGGAGCCATTCCCAGGCCGGCCTCAGGAAACCGGCGTAATTCATCGTCCCGTGCCACCCGCCCCCGAACAGATCGTCGCGGAAGTCGTGGCCGTGCTCGGCAACGAGCAGGTGGTCGGGGCCGAGCACGCTGCGGATCGCGCGGGCGGCCTCGCCCGTGAGGTCCGAGTCGCGGTGGCGGCCGGTCATGTTCGCCACGTCGATCCGCCAGCCGTCGAGCCCGACGTCGAGCCAGCGCCGCGCGACGGCCTGCATCTGTGCGCTCAACGCGGCGGAGCCCCAGTTCAGCTTGGGTAGCGACCTGACCCCGAACCACGAGGCATAGCCGCCGGGAAGCGAGTCGTCGAAGTAGTAGTAGTCCCGCTCGGTGGTGAACCAATCGTGTCCGACCCCGCTGTGATTGAGAGTCAGGTCGCCGATCACGCGCATGCCGCGCGCGTGGGCCGCGCGCACGAGCGAGGCACGCGCCTCGTCCCCGCCGAGCAGAGGATCGACAAGCTCGAACGAGGCCGCGTCGTAGCGGTGCGTGCTGCCCGCGGGGAAGAACGGTGTCAGGTAGAGCAGATCGGCGCCGAGGTCCTCGATGTGGCCGAGTCGAGCCTCGACTCCGCCCAGGTCGCCGCCGTAGAGCTCGCGCGGGGTCGCCCGGCCACGACCTGTGGGCAGCTCCTCCCAGCCGCGCCGAACCGCCCATTCTGGAGCCTCGGCGGCGACGCCGCTGGAGGCGAAGCGGTCGGGGAAGATCTCGTAGGCGACCGAGCGGAGGTGCCAGTCCGGGCCGCCCGGATCGGTGGTGAGCACGAAGTCGTCGGCGTCGGGGACGTCGTGCGCCACGACGTCCAGGCCGTTGACCCAGGCGTAGCCGACGGAGCCGCCGGAGAGCAGCCAACGGTAGCGCGTCGAAGGGTTGTCGACCGTGAACGTCGCGCGGTACCAGACGTCGGTCTCCGTCTCCTCGTCGCGTACCGCCTTCACGTTCCGCGGCTCACCGTCGACGACGGAGCGCAGGACGACCTCCTCGACCGTCGTCCCGTGCGGCACCCGCAGCCGCACGGTCGCGGTGCCGCCGAGCTCGTCCGGGCGCTCGAGCACGTACGCGTCCGAGCCGTCGTGGTGCGGGCGGTCGAGCAGTGTCGCCGGCGCGTCGACGCCCGTCATTGTCATCCCTTGACCGAGCCCTGGGTGAGGCCGCTGACAATGAACCGCTGCAGCGACATGAAGATGACCATGATCGGGATGCCCGCGAGCAGTACGCCCGCCGCGAACGGCCCCCAGTGCTCCGAGTACTGCTTGTCGATGTAGCCGCGCAGCCCGAC
>JANMJY010000015.1:0-9294 GCA_031371615.1 Actinomycetes bacterium
CGGCGGCTGAACGCGACCACCACAGTGCCCGGCTTCAGGCTCTGGAAGGAGACAGCGCCGGTCCAGTCGAGCGGCGCCTTGCGCTCGAAGAAGCGAACCTCGGCCTCGGGAAAGGCGTTCTGGATCAGCGGCAGCGACTCGACGGCGCCGAGCAGGAGGATGTGCTTGTACTCCCCTGCGAGCAGCAGTCGCGTCCAGGCGGAGCCGCGCTCGCTGTCGTCGGCCCATTGCACCTCGTCGAGGACGAGCACCTCACCGGAGAGCGGGGCCATCTCGGCCGTGCAGCAGATGATCGGAGCCCGCTCGTTGACGCGCTCTTCACCGGTGACGAGCCCGACGTGCTCGGCGCCGAGCTGCGCGCTCAGTCGCCGATGCGCCTCCTGAGCCAGCATCCGCAGCGGCGCGGCGAAGACGCCGCGGCCGGTCTCGGCGAGGAACTCGAGCGCCGAGTGCGTCTTGCCGGAGTTGGTGGGGCCAACGTGAGCGACGACCGTCTCGGGCTCGATCACCCGGAACGGGAGGACGATCTCGGGCTCGGGGACGCGAGCGTGCGCGTCGCGGCGCTGACGGCGCTGTCCGCGGCTCGGCCGCTTCTGGCGGCCGCGATGTTCCCGGCGAGATGCCACGAGGCGCTAGACCTGTAGGAAACGCCGAAGCGTCAAGCCGGAGCCGACGGCGCCCACGCCCAGCCCGACGAAGAGCAGGATCAGCGCGTTCACGAAGAACGAGAGCGCCTCGACGTCCGAGGACGACTCGATCCGGCCGAGGATCGCCGGCAGCGCCAGCTCCTTGCCGACGAGCAGTAAGAGGATCGCGACAAGCGAGCCGAGGAGCCCGCAGATCAGGCCCTCGAGCATGAACGGGCCGCGGACGAACCAGTTCGTCGCTCCGACGAGCTTCATCACCTCGATCTCACGGCGTCGGGAGAAGATCGAGAGGCGGATCGTGTTCGCGATCAGCAGCGTCGAAGCGACAAGGAGCACAAGCACCGCGGCTAAGAAGACGATCTCGATCACGCGGGCGACGCGCAGGATTCGGTCGGCAGTCTGCTTGCCGTACTTCACCTTGTCCACCCCGTCCGGGAGCGGCTTGAGGCTGGCGGCGATCGCGTTCACGTCCTCGGCGCGGCGCGGTACGACCTCGTGCGACGGCGGCAGCGGGTTCGAGGGCAGGTTGGCGGTCAGCTCGGGGAACTTTTTTTGCATCCGCTCGAGCGCCTTCTCGGCGGAGACGAACGTGACCGACTTGACGCGCGGGTCGGCCTCGAGCTGGGCGCGCACGGCGTTGATCTGCGACTCCTTCGCGTCCTGCACATAGAAGACCTTGACCAGCAGCTCACGCTTGACGTGGTCGGACCAGGACACGACCCACGAGCCGAGCGCGATGAAAAGGCCGAGCAGGAACATGCCGATCAGCACCGTCATCGTCGCGGCAATCGTGGTCGAGAGATTGGCGCCGAGCGAGCGAAGCGATTCCGAGAAGAGCAGCCGGACCCTCATTCGCTTTCGTACCCTCCGCGGCGCTCGTCGCGCGCGAGCCGCCCGTCCTCGAGGGCGATCACGCGGCGGCGCATCTTGTCGACCATCTCGCGGTCGTGGGTGACCATCAGGATCGTCGTACCCGCCCGGTTGATCCGGTAGAGCAGCTGCATGATCCCGACCGACGTGTCCGGGTCAAGGTTGCCGGTCGGCTCGTCGCAGATCAGGAGCGGTGGGTGGTTGACGACGGCGCGCGCGATCGAGACCCGCTGCTGCTCGCCGCCCGAGAGCTCGTCCGGCAGCGAGCCGTTCTTGTCCGAGAGCCCGACGAGCGAGAGCGCCTCGGGCACCTTTTTCCGGATGCTGGACGTGCTCTCGCCCTGCACCTTGAGCGCGTACGCGACGTTCTCGCCGGCGGTGCGGTTCGGGAGCAGCTTGAAGTCCTGGAAGACGCAACCGACGTTGCGGCGGAGCAGCGGCACCTTCGACTGCTTGAGACGTGAGAGGTCGCGGCCGCCGACGAGGATCCGGCCCGAGCTCGGCTCGAGCTCCTTCAGCAGCAGGCGGATCATCGTCGACTTGCCCGAGCCGGAGGCACCGACGACGAAGACGAACTCGCCCTTGTCGATCACGAAGGAGACTCCGTTCAGGGCGGTCACGTTCGGCTCGTAGACCTTGGTCACGCTCTCGAACACGATCATCGTCCCAGCGATCGAGGCGTCGATCGTGGCTGCAGCAGAGGCGTCTGCCGGAATGCCGTTCTGCGGCTCGGCGGCCGCCGTTTGGGTCACGTCTGTCTGCAAGTTCGTGTCAGTCACCGGAATCAGGGGGAAGTCGGCGCGATCGTTGTCGACCGTGTGCCGCTCCGGCATCTGGAGTGCCAAAGTCTAGCCGACACGCCGGTTAGACCGCCTTGCCCGCCGCCTTGGCGAGCAGGTACTCGCGCACGAAGCCGTCGAGGTTGCCGTCGAGCACGCCCTGGGCGTTGCCGACCTCGTAGCCGGTGCGGAGATCCTTGACAAGTTGGTAGGGCTGGAGCACGTAACTCCGGATTTGACTCCCGAAGCCGATGTCCTGCGCTGCCCCACGCTCCTTGGCGAGCTCGGCCTCGCGCTGCTCCTCCTGCAGCTCGACGAGCCTGGACTTGAGGATCCGCAGGGCCGTCTGCTTGTTCGAGGTCTGCGAGCGCTCGTTCTGGCACTGGACGACGATCCCGGTCGGCAGATGGGTGATCCGGACGGCGGAGTCGGTCTTGTTGACGTGCTGGCCGCCGGCCCCCGAGGCGCGGTAGGTGTCGACCCGCAGGTCGTCCTCGTCGATCTCGACGGCGCTCTCCTCGGGCAGGAGCGGCGCGACGACGGCCTGCGCGAAGGCGGTGTGGCGGCGGTGGGCGCTGTCGAAAGGGCTCAGGCGGACGAGCCGGTGCACGCCGCGCTCGGCCTTGAAGAGGCCATAGGCGTTCTCGCCCTTCGCGGTGAACGTCGCCGACTTGAGGCCGGCCTCCTCGCCCGGGCTCGCCTCGACGAGCTCCGTCTGGAAGCCGCGGTCCTCGGCCCAACGCAGGTACATCCGCAGCATCATCTCCGTCCAGTCCTGGGCGTCGGTGCCGCCCGCGCCCGAGTGGACGGACACGACCGCGTCGCCGGTGTCGTACTCGCCGTTGAAGAGCGCGTCCTCCTGGAGCCGCTCGAGCTCGCTCCGGATCGGCTGCAGCTGCGACTCGATGTCGCCGGCGAGATCGGGTTCGAGCTCCAGCAGTTCGGCCGCGTCGTCATGCTCACGCTGAAGCCGCTCGTAGCGCTCGAGGCGCTTCGAGAGGCGGGAGTGCTCGGTCGAGACGGCGGTCGCGCGGGCCTGGTCGTCCCAGAAGCCCGGTTCCCCCAGCTCCTGCTCGAGCTCGGTGACGCGGGACGCTACGGTGTCCGGGTCAAAGGTAATCACGAACCCAGGCAAGCTGGGCTCTGATCTCCTCGAGCTGCTGGTCGAGCGGAATCGCGGTCTCGGACATCGATCGATCCTAGCCGAGCACCGGCCTGCGGCGGCTTCCGCCGGCAGGTCGCCGCGGCCTCGACCGTTCATCCGGGCCTCATATCCGACCGAGACCCGGATGATTCAACGTGCTTGGCGTCGACGGCTAGCGAACGTAGAAGTCCGCGAACTGACCGGCCTTGTAATGACCGGGCAGGTTGCAGATCAGAGCGTAGTGACCCTTCGCCAACGTCAGGGTCAGCTTCTTCGTCTGGCCGGGCTTCAACTCTCCAACCTCGCCGACTGCACCCGCTTCGTCGGCCTCCTTGCCCTTCAGGAGATTCCCAGCCGGCTTGGCCGACTTGACGACCACCAACTCGTGCGTCACCTTGCCGCTGCTCTGCAATACGAAGGTGACCTTCCCGGCCGGAGCCGCCTGCTTGGCAGGCAGGATGTTGTACTCGCTCAGTCCGACGGGTACCACCTTCGATGAGGTCACCGCACTCGCGGTCACCGCGCCTGTTGCGGCGACCACGACGGTCGCGGCGGCAATCATCCGCTTCATCATCTTCGGCTCCTCCCGTGCGTTGTCCAGTTGAGCTGATGCTTACGCCTCGCTCACCCAGGCGCGTCGGGGTCGACACTGAGCCAGGTACGGGTTTACCGCAGACGCCCTAGGCGCCTACCTCAGCGTGAGCAGGACGCGCCTGGATCGAGCGGTGTCCGGTGGTAGAGAAACGTGCGCAACGTCTTCCAAAAGCGCAAGTCACACATCGGCGGCGGCGGCGTCTTTGAGTGGGACGGCAACGGTAGGTATCGACTCGTTAGGTCGTCGCTAGGCGCCGTGGCACTTCTTGAACTTCTTGCCCGAACCGCACCAGCACGGATCGTTCCGGCCGACGTCCTTGTGGTCGTTGACGGCGGTCGCGGTGGCGGTGCCGCCCCCCGTTTGCGGCGCAAACGCCGTTCCGACGGACGCAGCGGCGCCGCCCGCCGCTGCGATGACCTCCGAACCGGCGGCAGTCTCGTGCTGGTACTGGAGGTTCCCGTTGCCCTGCTCCGGCTCGGGCGGCGGGTCGTTCACCTCGATCTGCGCATGGAAGAGCGTCAGCACGACTTCCTCGCGGATCGTCCCGCCGAGCTCCTCGAACATCTTGTGACCCTCGCCGCGGTACTCGACGAGCGGATCCTTCTGCGCCATCGCGCGCAGATGGATGCCGTCACGAAGATAGTCCATCGAGTCGAGGTGGCTTCTCCAGCGCGAATCGACGACCTGGAGCATCACGTAGCGCTCGATCTCCCGCATCAACTCGGGCCCGTACAGCGTCTCCTTCTCGTCGTACGTCTCGAGCGCGTCGTCGACGAACTCCTCGATCAGCGTCTCGCGCTCGAGCTCGACCTCCTCCTGCAGCTCCTCGACGGTGATGTCGGTGCCGTACAGCCCCTGCATCTGCGCGATCAGCGCGGCAAGATCCCAGTCCTCGGAGAACTCCGCCTCGGTCGCGTTGTTGACGTTCGTCTCGACGACCTCGCGGATCCACTCGCGCACTTCGCCGGATAGATCGTCGCCGTCGAGTACGCGCCGGCGCTGCTCATAGATCACCTGCCGCTGCGTGTTCATCACGTCGTCGTACTTGAGGACGTTCTTCCGCGCGACGAAGTTCTGTTCCTCAACCTTCTTCTGGGCGTTCTCGATCTGATTCGAGAGTATCTTCGCCTCCATCGGCTGGTCGTCCGGAAGCTTGAAGCGCTCCATGATGTTCTTGATCCGGTCGCCGGCGAACAGACGCACGAGGTCGTCTTCGCCCGAGAGATAGAAGCGCGTCAGGCCGGGGTCTCCCTGCCGGCCGGAGCGGCCGCGAAGCTGGTTGTCGATCCGGCGCGACTCGTGCCGCTCGGTGGCGAGCACGTAGAGGCCGCCGAGGTCGACGACCCCCTCACCGAGCTTGATGTCGACGCCGCGGCCGGCCATGTTGGTCGCGATCGTGACCGCCTGCTGCTGGCCCGCGTCCTTGATGATCTCGGACTCGCGCTCGTGCTCCTTCGCGTTCAGCACGTTGTGCGGGATCCCCCGCCGCTTCATCAGCTCGGAGAGGTACTCGGAGGTCTCGACGGCGATCGTGCCGATAAGCACCGGCTGCCCTTCCTCGTAGCGCTCCTTGATGTCCTCGATCACCGCGGCGAACTTCGCTTCCTTCGTCTTGAAGATGTAGTCGTTCTCGTCGCTCCGCGTGACCGGCACGTTCGTCGGGATCTCGACGACGTGCAGGTTGTAGATCTCGACGAACTCCTTCTCCTCGGTCTTGGCGGTACCGGTCATTCCCGCGAGCTTCTCGTAGAGGCGGAAGTAGTTCTGGAGCGTGATCGTCGCGAGCGTCACGTTCTCCTCCTGGATCTGGACGCCCTCCTTCGCCTCGACCGCCTGGTGGAGGCCGTCGCTCCAGCGGCGCCCCTCCATGATCCGGCCGGTGAACTCGTCGACGATCTTCACCTCGCCGTCCTGGAGCACGTAATCGACGTTGCGCTGGTAGAGCGACTCAGCCTTGAGCGACTGGATCAGGTGGTTGACGAGCTGGACGTTCGTCGGGTCGTAGAGGTTCTCGATCTTCAGGGCGCGCTCGATCTTGTCGATCGCGGTCTGCGCGGGCGAGACGGTCTTGTGCTTCTCGTCGTAGAGGTAGTCGGCGCCCGAGAGCTCGGTCTCGTCCTCGCCCTTCTCGCTCTTGCGGGTCGCGGGCGCACCGGTCAGCTCCTTGACGATGCGCGCGAAGTCGTAGTACGTCGTGGCGGCAGTCTCGGGCTCACCGGAGATGATCAGCGGCGTCCGCGCCTCGTTGATCAGGATCGAGTCGACCTCGTCCACGATCGCGAAGGAGTGGCTGCGCTGGACGAGACCGTCCTTCGATACCGCCATGTTGTCGCGCAGGTAGTCGAAGCCGAACTCGGAGTTCGTGCCGTACGTGATGTCGGCCGCATACGCTTCCTTGCGCTCCGCGAACGGCATCATGCTCTGGATGAAGCCGAAGGTCATCCCGAGCCGCTCGAAAACCGCTCCGTTCCACTCGGCGTCGCGCTTGGCGAGATAGTCGTTGGTCGTGACGAGATGGACGCCGGTGCCGGGGAGCGCATTCAGGAAGAGGGCCGTGGCGGCGACGAACGTCTTCCCCTCACCGGTCTTCATCTCGGCGATGTCGCCTTCGTGCAGGACGATCCCGCCCATCATCTGGACGTCGAACATGCGCTGCTGCGACTCGCGCCAACGCGACTCGCGCACGGCGGCGTAGGCCTCGAAGAGCAAGTCGTCGAGCAGCTCCCCGTTCTCGAGCCGCTGGCGGAAGGCCGCGGTCAAGCCGCGGAGCTCGTCGTCGGAGAGCTTCTGGAAGTCGGGCTCGAGCGAGGTGATGTAGTCCGCCTGGGCGGCGAGCCGCTTCATGCGGCGGCCCTCGCCGAGGCGAAGGACCTTCTCGAGCTTCCCGAAATCGGCGGTCGGCATCAACGTAGGGTAGCCGCTGCGCGTGTTTCCTTACGGGGGCTTCACCGAGGCCTAACAGCCCCGCTGTAGCGTTCGGTGCGTGACGCGGCTCCTCGTGGTCATCGCCGTTCTGGCGGTCATTCCGGCAGCTGCCGCGGCTGCTCTGCGCGACCGGACCGTGGTCGGGCCGGTCTCTGCCGTGGCGATCACGGGTACAGAGGTCGGCTATGCCGACGAGTACCGGCGGCGCTGCTACGAGGTGCGCCGCTGGGACGTCGCGACGCGCGGCGACGTGCGGATCGCAAGCCATTGCTTCGTGTCCACGAGCACCGGTAGCGGCATCGCCGCTGTGTCGGTGACGGGCGGTCGCGAGCTCTGGCTGACCTACATCGGCGGCAACATCCGGGAGTGGTCGCTTTGGACGAAGCGCGGGACCGCACACGCGAAGCGGATCGAGTTCAAGGCCGCCGACGTCGACGGACCGGCGCCGATCGTGGTCGGCCGTGCGTGGGACGATTCGCTGCCGTATGCCGTCGGGCGCAGGATCGTCGTCCTGGCCCCGAACGGCGCTCGCAAGTTCACGCTGGACGCACCCGAGCAGGTGAGCGCGTTGAGCGCCCACTCGCGCGGCTACGCAGCGGTGCTCGCGGACGGAAGCGTCCTCGCGATCTCGCCCACCGGTCGCATCCTCGGGCAGACGCCGTTCGACCCCGCCGGCGCCCAGTCCGCCGTGCTGGCTGCGCCGGGACTCATCGTCGAGACCGCCGAGGGGCTCGAGATCCATCACGGCGCCACCGTGACGCGGATCCCGCTGCCGGCGGGGGCGCGGTTCCTCGGCTTCTCGGAAGGCATCGTCGCCTACGGGACGGGGAGGCAACTGCGGCTGCGGCGGCTCGAGAGCGGCAAGGACGTTCTCTTCCGCACGCTCGCGCCTCGATTCGAGGCGCAGCTGGGCCGGCGCGGGCTCGCGTACGCGACCGACCGCACGCTCGGCTTCGCCACCTGGGCGGACGTCAGCGGCTCTGTGTAGAGCCTAGAGCGGCGTCACCTCGACCTGGAAGAGGTCACCGTCAAGCCGGTGGCCGAGGATCACGTGGTCGTCCTCGACGAGCTCGAGCTCGTCGCCTCTGTGGTCCGGGAACGCCCGAACCTCGATCCGCTTCGCCGCGACCGCCCAGATGCTCTCGCTCCGCCGGACGCCCTCGGCGCGGTACGGCGCGCTGACCGAGGCCTCGACCGCCTCGGCGAGCGACGCGAGCGCCCCGGCGGGGACGTCCTCCTCGACCAGCAGCGTGCCGTCCGGAAGTGCCGTGAAGTGGACCTCATCGCCGGGCAGCTCTGCCCGCACGCTCGCGACCGTGTCCCACTGTCGCGGCCGGTGCACCCCGTGGATCGCCACCTCCCCGAGCGGCGACGGCTTGCCGAACGCGTCCGGCGGAGTGCCGACGAACCCGTCGGCGAGGCCCTGGATGATCTCCGCGGCCCGCGAGTGCGGCGGCCGGTCGGGCGCGCCGATGTCGAGGCCGGCCTGCTCCGCGAGCTGCTCGTGGAGCGCCCGGCTCCGGCGGAAGATGCCCAACTACGCCTGAGGCTCGATCAGGCCGTAAGCCCCCGCGCGCCGCCGGTAGACCACGTTCGTCTTGCCGGTGTCGACGTTGACGAACACGAAGAAATCGTGGCCGATCAGCTCGAGCTCGAGCGCCGCCTCGTCGGGCGTCAGCGGCTGCAGGTCGAACTGCTTCGACTTGACGATCATCTGCTCGAGCTGCTCCGCCGAGAAGTTCGGCTCGTCCGCTGCCGGGGCATGACCGTTCCCGCGCCGCGCGGTCTCTTTGCGGCTGCGCTTCTCGCGGTACCGCTTGACCTGGCGCTCGAGCTTCTCGACCAGCTGGTCGATCGACGACTCGTACGAGGTCGAAGCCTCCCGAGCACGCAGGGTCGGGCCCTTCGTCCGGATCGTCGCCTCGGCGACGTGGTTGTTCGCGATTGACGGGTTGTGCTCGATCGCGAGCTCCAGCTCGACCTCGGTCGGGTCGGCGAGCTGCCGCTCGAGCTTGCCGAGCTTGTCCTCGGCGTATCTCCGGATCGAATCGCTGACCTCGACGTTTCGGCCCTTGACCTGAAGTCGCATCGCGTCTCCTTCGTCCGGTAGTTGACTCCAGGTTAACGAAGGACGCCCGGGACCGCGGTGCTCTCAATTGTCGCGAAGCCTCAGCGCACCGCCCGTGCGAGCGTCACCACCTCCACTCTGCGAGCGCCGCCGCGCCGTAGCGCGGACGCGGCCGCCGCGGCCGTGGCGCCGCTCGTGTAGACGTCGTCGACGAGGCAGACCCGCGACGGCGAGGCGCGCGCCGAGGCGAAGGCGCCCACGACGTT
>JANMJY010000128.1:0-3784 GCA_031371615.1 Actinomycetes bacterium
TGATCACGTGCTCCTGCTGAAGCTGGAGCTCGGCGGCGTCTTCGATCGTCACGATCCGCTCGTCCGCCGGGACGAACGACGACATCGCGTTCAGCATCGTCGTCTTGCCGGTGCCGGTACCGCCGGAGATGAGGACGTTCAGCTTCCCCTTCACGCACGCGGCGAGGAACTGGGCGGCCTGCGGGGTCAGCGAGTTGAAGTTGACCAGGTCGTCCATCGTGTACGGGTCGCGAGCGAACTTCCGGATCGTCAGCGTCGGGCCCTTGAGCGAGAGCGGCGGGATGATCGCGTTGACACGGCTGCCGTCAGGCAGGCGCGCGTCGACCATCGGCGACGACTCGTCGATCCGGCGGCCGACCTGCGACACGATCTTGTCGATGATCCGCAGCAGGTGGGCGTTGTCGACGAACGATGCGTCCGAGCGCTCGAGGCGCCCTTCGCGCTCGACGAAGATCAGGTCGTGGTTGTTGACCATCACCTCGGTGATGGAGTCGTCGCGCAGCAGCGGCTCGAGCGGGCCATAGCCGAGCACGTCGTCGGCGATCTCGCGGACGATCCGCCTGCGCTCCTCGCGCGTCAGCGGCGTCCGGTTGAGCGCGAGCTGCTCGGTGACGGCGTGGAGCACTCGCTCGCTGAGGTCCTCGGTGGTCTCCTTCTTGAAGAGCTCCGGACCGAGCTTGGCGATCACCGCGTGGTGGATGCCGCTCTTCAGCTCCGCGTACGGATCGCTCGCCCCGTTGCCGGTCGGAGCCTGCTGCGAGGTGTTAACGGGACCGGCGAGTGCGACCGGACGCTCTGCGGTCGCACTCGCGGCCCCGTTCTCGTTCTGCTTCGAAAGCCTGTCGTGAAGGCCCATGTCTACGCCCGAGCCAGCGCGGCGAACATGCGCCTCTTCTTCGGCTGCTCCTGAGCGAGCAGCGACTTGGCCACCTCACGGATCGCACGGGCGAAATCACAGCCCGTGTCGGCGATCACGGGCGGAGCGCCGCGGTTGACGCCCAGTGGGACGGCTCGGTCCGACGGCACCTCGAAGCCGATCTTGACGTCGAGCGCTCCCTCGACCTCGCTCTTCTTCATCCCGACCTTCGAGTTGGCGCGGTTGAGCACGAAGCGGATGCGCGAGGAGGGGAACGAGAGCAGCTCCAGCGTCTGCAGCGAGAGCCTCACGTTCTTCAGCGTCGGGACGTCGAGACCGCACACCATCAGCAGCTCGTCCGTGCGATCGAGAGTCGCCAGCATCGGCCCGTGGAAAAACGGCGAGGTGTCGACGACGATGACGTCGTAGGACTCCCGCGCCACCTCGAGCAGGCGGGCGAGCTTCGATTCCGTGACCAGTTCGGCGTCCTCCGGGCGCAACGGCGCCGGCAGGATGTCGAGGCCGCACGTGTGCTTCGTGATGTAGCCCGCGAGCTTCTCGGAGTCCAGCTCGCCCGGCGCCACCACGAGGTCGTAGATCGTCTTCTCGGGCTCGAGCCCGAGCATGATGGCCGCGTCCCCGAACTGGAGGTCCAGGTCGAGCAGCAGCGTTCGCTTCCCCTCGTGCTTCGCGAACGAGGCGGCGAGGTTGGTCGCGGTCACGGTCTTGCCGGTTCCGCCCTTGGGCGAGAAGACGGTGATGATCCGCCCCTGGCGGGCGTGACCGCCCTCGGTGACGAGGCGGCGGCCGGCGTGACCCGCCTTGCGGAGCGCGAAGACGACGTTCTCGGTCAGCTGCGGCAGCAGCAGGACGTCAGCGATCCCCTCGGCGTCGAGAGCTTCGTCGAGCAGTGCCGACGACTCGCCGGAGGCGAAGATCACGATCGGCGAGCGGGTGTGCTCGCGGATCGCGGCGACCTCGTCTGCCGGGAACGATGGTGATCGAGTTGCGTGCACGACCACCTGGAGGTGTCCGCCCGCGAGAGCGGCCGTCGCCTCGGCGACGTTCTCGCTCCAGCCGACGAAGTCCAGGTCGGGGTGGGTTGCGAGGCCCTCGCGCAGGCGGTCGAGCCCGTCGCAGGAGCCAGTGACGTAGATGCGCGTGCTGTCGTTATTTGGCATTGCCGGTCCCTTCACCGATCGCGGGGATCTGATCCACGCCCGCTTCGTTGAGCTGCTTCTGGCGGACGCCCTCGCGGAGCACCGAGTACCAGCTTTCGACGTTCTCCGGGCTGTCCGCGGCGTCCGTGTTGGGGCGGAGCTCGAAGTGCCAGGCCGCGGCGGACGTGAACACCCAGTACAGCTTCTGCACCTGTGTGTCGGTGACCTTGAGCAACAGGGAGAAGCCACCGTTCCGATCGCTCGCTGAGGTGACCTTCGCGCTGGTCCCGGTGCCGTTCGGCGCACGCAACACCTCGATGTCGCGGAGGACGATCCGAGTCACGGGCAACGAGCTCGTACCACCGACTCCGAAGGTGGCGACGAGGTCGACCCTGTCGCCTTGCGTGAGAGTGCCGGCAAGCAGCTGGTGCTCGTCGCCCGGGATCGAGATGGCGCGCTGAACGCCGGTCAACTGCGAGCGGACGCCCCGCTGGGACGGCGTCGCGAATCTGCGGGTGGAAACCTGCTCCCCCGCGTAGACCGGCTGCGTGACGACCAGGTCGGCGACCTGCTTGGGATTCGAGATCGCGCCCGGCACCACGTTGCGGCGGACGACCTCACTCTTCTTCAGCAGGCCTTTGCGCTCCAGATCTGCGCCGGACGTGCCGGCGGGAATGTCACGCACGGCCACGAACACCGCGACGTTGGTCTCGTCCTTCCGGACGTTGCGCTGGAAGTTGGTCGTGTAGAACATCGTCAGCAACGCGGCGACGAGGGCCAACACGACGGCGATAGTTATGTTTTTGACCCTGTACGTCATGAGCGTCTTCATCCTTCTTTCTTTGGTGTTATTCGACGAGCTCGATTGAGCGGACGCCGAGGTCTTCGCCGCCGCCCGAGGTGGAAAGAATTCCTTCCCAGATCACGCGAACGAAGTGACCATCGACCTTGCCGTTGTTTCCTTTGGCATCGAAGCCGGTGACGACAAAGCCAACCCACCCGACGACGTGATAGTCGAAGTTCGAGCCATTCCCGCGGGTGCTGTCGTAGACGGGAAACAGAAGCTCGTCGCCGATGCGTAGGTTCAGCGCACCGTCGAACTTGTTGTCGTTGAATGCGGCTCCTGGATCTGATCCGTACCAACCGAGGGGCATATAGCCGTCGTAGCCATGGAGAATCCAGTCGGCGTCGATCTTGCCGCCGGTGCCACCCTTGGAGCCGTCGAGATTCAGCAGCCGGAATGCCCCGGGGCCGACCTTCTTGAGATCGAGCGTCGTCGGGGTGCCGAAGCACGGCAGCGGCTTGCATTGAAGCAACGGGTGCTTGATGTCGACGGCGATCGGCGCGGCGTAACGAGCCTCGTCGGGATTGCCCGCGCGGGCCGAGGCCTTCGCGTGCACGTCGACCGAGTTGATCCCGAAGAGCTTGGAGAAGACGCCGGGAGTGTTGCGCGTCACGGTGACGTTCACAGTGTCGTTGGCGTAGAGCTTCGTCGAGAAGGTGACAACAGCGGTGCCGCCCCCGTTCTTGGCGAGATATTCGGCGGCGAGCACGTTCGCGTTGCCGGGGCTCTCCGGGAGCTCGTGGGCGGCGGCCAGCGCGGACGCATCGGCGGTCGACTGGGTGGCGCGCTGGGCGCGGAACCACGAACCGACGTCGAGCACCATGGCGACGGCGCCGAGGAGCGCGACGAGAAAGATGACGGTGAGGACCGCGGCCTGGCCGCGATCGCTGCGCAAGCGATTCATTCCACACGCTCCGTGGTTAT
>JANMJY010000273.1:0-17045 GCA_031371615.1 Actinomycetes bacterium
CCAGCAGGGCTCCGCGACGGTTGCGAACAACGGTGTCATCAAGGCTGGCGCCTGTCCGTATGCCTCACTGATCCTCGCTTGACTGAGTGGGCGGGGGAGACCGCGCCCTCTCTCGTTCTCCTACAGGACTGCCGACCCCCTGCCGATAAGGATTGAGATGGAAAAGATCAGCCTTCCCGTCCGGATCTTCGCGATCCTCATCGTCCTCGCCGGCGCCGCCGGCATGCTCGCGATGCGCACCATGAGCCCGAGCGTGGACGAGTCGGCGCCCATCCCGCAGCCGGTCAAGAAGGCCCAGCCCGCCGCGACCGCGAACCCCGCGACCAAGCCGGCCAAGACTGCTGCGACCGCCCCCGCTACCAAGACGCCGAAGCCCGCACAGGCGAAGCCGAAGCCCGTCCTGAACCCCGTCGTCCCGCCCACCGGCTTCCCGGTCGCCGTCGACCAGGCGCTCCGTCAGCACGCAGTCGTCGTCGTCTCCCTCGTCTTGCCGGGCGCGAAGATCGACGAGCTCGGCGCGGCCGAGGCCGAGGCAGGCGCGAAGCTCAGTGGCGCCGGCTTCCTCGCACTGAACGTGCTCAACGAGCGCGTCGCGCGGACGCTCCTGACCAAGCTCGACGCCGCGAAGGAGCCGAGCCTGCTCGTCGTGAAGCGGTCGGGCGAGGTCGCCGTTGAGCTGAACGGATTCGTCGACCGCGAGACGGTCGCCCAGGCCGCTGCCAACGCCTCGCCGTGAGCGCGATCGCCGTCCAGCCCGGCCTCCAGCCCGGCCAGCGCGAGTTGTTCGTACGTCACGCGCGCAAGGACGGACGCTCGGTCGCCGTGCTTCGCGCCGTCGACCACGGCGACTCCTGCGTCGTCGAGACGGAGGTCTTTCCGATCGGCGCTGCCAACGGGAGCGAGCCGGTCCGCCCCGGTCCCTATACCTTCGCGAACGCCGCTCTGGCGACCCAGTTCGTGACGGAAGCCGTCGAGGCGCTGATGGTCCTCGGCTGCGACGTCCAGGCCCAGTAGAAGCGCGATGGACGTCAGCGCTCCGCTGATCAGGGAGGTCGCGCCTTCGCGCGTCGCCTCGATCACCACGCGCATCGCGACGGCGCCGCTAGCAGTCGCCGTCGTCGTCGCGCTGTCGAGCGTGCTTCACGCCGCACTCGCGTGGCGCCGCGCGACGCCGGGCTACTTCCCGGACGAGTACATGTACGCGGAGCTCGGGCGCTCGCTCCTCGAGAGCGGGACGCCGCTCGTGCGCGGCGAGAGCGCCCACTTCCTCCCGCTCCTCTACCCCCTCTTGACCGCGCCCGCGTGGCTCTGGGACGACGTCGAGGTCGCCTACAGGACCGTGCAGGCGTTCAACGCCGTGGCCATGTCGCTGGCGGCGATCCCCGTCTTCCTGCTCGCCCGCCGCCTTCGAGTCGGCGACCGGCTCGCGCTCGCGGCCGCAGCCCTCGCAGTCGTCGTGCCGGAGCACCTCTACTCGTCGTCGGTGCTGGCGGAGTCCCTCGCCTATCCGCTCGCCCTGACCGCGGTCGCTGTTGCGGTCGCAGTCGTCGAGCGGCCGCTGCTGCGGCTACAAGCGGCGTTTCTCGCCTGCTCCGGCCTGGCCGCGTGCAGCCGGATCCAGCTCGCGGTCCTGCCCCTCTGTTACCTGCTCGCGGTCGTCGCAATCGGCCTCCGTGAGCGCCAGTTGCGCGCGCGCCTCCGGGAGCACTGGCTCGCCGCGGGAGCAACGGTTGCATTCCTTGCCGGCGGCCTCGTCGTCGGTCTCGCAGGCAATCTCGGCGTCTACGGCAGCCTGACCGCGTACTCGGTCGAGCCGGTCGGCGCCGCGAAGGCGTTCGGTGTGAACGCACTCGTCCTCGGCTACGCCGCCGGCTGGGTGATGGTGCCGGGGGCGCTCCTCGGTCTCGCGCTTGCCCTGGCACGGCCTCGCGGCAGGGGGGAATTTGCGTTCGGGGTCCTGGCGCTCTCGCTGCTCGTGACGCTGCTGACTCAAGCCGCGCTCGTCGGCGACGTCGGCCGCGTCCAGGAGCGCTACGTCTTCTACGCGGTTCCGTTGCTCATCTGTCTCTTTGCCCTGTACGCCGTCCGGGGTTGGCCGCACCTCCGCGTGCACGCACTCCTCGCCGCTGTGGTCGCCACCGGAGCCGCCGTCCAGCCGCTGGCCGGCTACGCCGCCGGCGGCGGCACCGGCCAGTCGTTCGTGCTCGCGTCGCTGCAGCAACTGGAGGGGCTCGTCGGAGACGTCGGCCTGGCCTCGCTCGCAGTCGCCGCGGCAGCGACCGTCGCGTCGGCTCTCGTCATCCTCGCAGCCTGCAGCCGTCCTCGATTGGGGACGGCGGCCGCTCTGGCCTTGACCACCGTCGCCGCCGTGGGAATGACCGCCGCAGCCGACATCCACTACGAGAGCAACCGCTCAGCGGTCCGGGCGATCTACCTTCCCGCCGATCCCTCCTGGGTCGATGCTGCCGGGAGCGGCCCGGTCACGCTTCTCGCCGCGCCGAACTCGATCCGGGCCGACCTGCTGACGACCCTCTTCTGGAATCGCTCGGTTCGGCGCGTCGTCCTACTCGACGGCGCCGGCAAGCCCGATTCGTTCGCGGCGCCACCCGCGGACCTGGACCGCGCCGGGCACCTCGCCGGCACGACCGGTCTGATCCTGGCCGACTCGTTCGGTTCGTCGCTCGTCCTCCGCAACGCAGTGCGCGTCGCAACCGGACCGACGAAGACGCTCTGGCGGCCGCTCGGAGCACCGCAGCTCGAGGTCGAGATGACCGGCCGGTACTTCAACGGGCTCCTTCTGGGCGAAGGCGGGCTCCGCGTCTGGCCCGAGCACACCGGCGCCAAGCTGGCTGGATGGGTCGAGCTCGACCTCTCGGCCCCGAGCGGCACGCCTGCGCTGCCGTTCCGGCTCGAGCTTCCGAACGGAGACACGAACGAGCACCGCGTCCGCGCGGGCCGGACCGCGACGGTCCGGATTCCCGTCTGCGCCCGCGGCGTCTGGAAGGCACCCTTCTCGGCCGGAACCGTTGCATTCGCCGACGGGACGCGCGTCGGGCTCAGCTCGTCGGAGCCCCGACTCGTCGACGACCCGTCTGCCTGCCCGTAAGCGGCCGTCGTCCGCGCGTCTAGACGAGGACGCGGGCGAGCTCTTCGACCGACGTCAGCCCGGCAGCGACCTTGGCCAGGCCGTCGTCCCAGAGGGAGCGCATGCCGGAGTCCATCGCTGCGCGCTCGACGTCCTCGCGGCTCGCGCGGGCGACTGCGAGCTGCGCGATCGACTCGGTCATGGTCAGCAGCTGGTAGACGCCGACACGGCCCTTATAGCCCGTCTGGTTGCAGCGCGGGCAGCCCTTCTTGCGATAGAAGACCATCCCGTCCGACGCGGCCGCGACGTCCGGCGCCACGCGCGACTGGAGCAGCTCCACGGTCGACGGCTGGTACATCTCGCAGCAGTGGGAGCAGAGCTTCCGGGCGAGCCGCTGAGCGAGCACGCCGGTGACGGCGGCTCCGGTCAGGAACGGCTCGACGCCCATCTCGTTCAGCCGGGTGATCGCGCTCGGGGCGTCGTTCGTATGCAGCGTCGAGAGCACGAAGTGACCGGTGAGGGCGGCCTCGATCGAGATCTTGGCCGTCTCGCCGTCCCGGATTTCGCCGACCATCACCACGTCGGGGTCGGAACGCAGAATCGAGCGGAGCGCAGACGCGAACGTGAGTCCGGCGCGGTTGTTGATCTGCACCTGGTTGACGCCGGTGAGCCGGTACTCGACCGGATCCTCGACGGTGATGATGTTGATCTCGGGCCGGTTCATCGTCGTCAGCGCCGCGTAGAGCGTCGTCGACTTACCGGAGCCGGTCGGCCCGGTGACGAGCAGGGCGCCGGTCGGCTTCGCGATGATCTCCGCGAGCCGGTCACGCATGTCGTCCGAGAGCCCGAGCTCCTCGAGCGTCGGCGCGCGCCGCGACTTGTCGAGGAGGCGCATCACGACCTTCTCGCCCTCGACGGTCGGCAGGGTCGCGACACGGATGTCGAGCGTGCGGCCGGCGGCGGCGGCGTTCAGCGAGATGCGGCCGTCCTGCGGTTTACGCCGCTCGGCAATGTCGAGCTTTGCGAGCACCTTCAGGCGTGTCGTTACCCCCGGCGTCATCCGCTTCGGGATCCGCTGCACCTCGTGCAGCACACCGTCGACGCGGAACCTGACGACGAGCGCGTCCTCCTGCGGCTCGAAGTGGACGTCGGAGGCGCCGTCCTCGGCGGCCTGGAAGATGACGGAGTTGACGAGCCGGACGAGCGGCGCATCGGAGATGCCGTCGTCGAGCTCGAGGTCGTCGTTTTCGTCCTCCTCGCCGATGCCGAGGTCGGCATCGACCTCCTCCAGCACCGCGCGGGTGCCGAACGCCTCGGATGCCCGCGCCATCCGGCGCAGCTCGGCGAGGATGTCCTCGCTCGAGGAGACGCCGAGGTCGAGCGGGAAGCGGGTCGCGAGCCGGAGCTCGTCGATCCCATGCAGGTTGCCGGGGTCGGCGACCGCGATCCGCAGCGTTCCGTTCTCGAGGGCGTACGGGATCGCGACGACGCGCTCCAGCACGTGCAGCGGAACCTGCTCGGCCGCCTCCTTGTCGACGCCCGCGAGCGCGAGGTCGACGAGCGCGATCTGGTAGCGGACGGCGAGCGAGCGGGCGATCCCTTCCGGCGGCGCGACGCCCTCGTCGACGATCGCCTGCGCGAGCGACCCCTGGCCGGCGCGGCCGCGGACGAGCGCGAGCTTGTCGGGCGAGACGAGGCCCGTGGCCGAGAGCAGGTCGACGACGAGCTCGGCGGTCGCGTTGATCGCCATGCCCGAGCCAAGCGGCGGCGCGCCGGTGCCGGCGGCCTGCTCGCCGGGCGAGCCGACGGTGCGCAAATTCGGTGGACGTTCTGAGTCCATATCCCTCGTTCGAGTTATCGGCAGCGACGGCCCGTTGCTTGACCGTTTGCACCAGGGGTAACGAGCGTTCGGGGAAGCTCTCCGAACCCCTCGGCGAATCCCTCGGTCGAGCGAGGGCGGCGTGCTGAGGCGTTAGAGGAGCGTCAGATACGCGTCGAGCAGCCGGTCACCGAAGAAGAGCGCGACGACGCCACCCAGCGCGAGGAAGGGCGCAAACGGGATCGCCATCTTCCTGGCGGCGCTGCCGTGCCGGACGAACAGCACGATCGACGGCACGAGCGCGGCGAGCATGCCCACCATCAGTGCCACGGGAACCGTGCGGCCGACCATCGCGCCGAGCAGGAGCGCGAGCTTGACGTCGCCCATCCCCATGCCCTTCGGATAGGCGAGGGCGGCGAGAAAGAGGAAGAGCGCCGCGCCGAAGGCCCCGAGTCCCCATTCCGCGCTCGGCGCGAGCACGGTCATCGCCACGAGGACGATCGCGGCTGCGGGCAGCACGATCACGTTCGGGACGATCCGGTGCGAGACGTCCGTGGCCGAGATCGCGACGAGCGTCAGGCAGAAGAACGCGGCGACGAAGGACTTGCCCGACCAGCCGAACTGGAGGAATGACACTGCGACGAGCAGGGCAGCGAGCACTTCGACCGCCGGATAGACGAGTCCGATGCGGGCGTCGCAGCCACGACAGCGGCCGCGCAGCACGAGGTAGGAGAGCACGGGGACGTTCTCGTACCAGGCGAGCTCGTGCCCGCAGCTCATGCAGGCCGAGCCGGGGCTGACGATCGACCGCTTCAGCGGCACGCGGGCCGCGACGACGTTCAGGAAGCTGCCGAGGGCAAGGCCCGGCGCGAACGCGAACGCTGCCAGCGCGAAGTCCACTAGCCCCAGCTGCCGGTCTGATTGGTGATCGTCACGACGTCCTCGTAGTTCGCAGGCATACCCGGCATCAAGGTCCCTATCGGCACGTAGTGATTGACGCTTGAGTTGGCGAGAGCCACGCGGCGGGCGATGATCGGGCCCCAGATCACGGAGGCGTTCGCCTCGGTGTAGTCGTTGACCGCATAGATCGCGCCCTGGAAGCTCGCATTGTTGCCGATCGAGACGTTCCGGCCGGCCACGAACGCCAGCAGATTCTGCTGCGCGTTCCAGTCGGTGTCGCACTCGGGATCGCCGCAGAGGGTCGTCTGGTTGGAGAGGGTGATGTCGCCCGCCGCGTAGATGGTCGCACGGCCCTGGTAGATGGCCCTGTTCTGCTGGCTGAAGACGATCGAGCCGTCGAAGTAGATCGTCCCGGCGATGATCAGCGCCTGCGTGCTGGGGTTCCACGTGATCTGGCCGACCAGGGCGCCGCTGGCGTCATACACCCGGCAGTCGTAGGCCGAGCCGGGCGTCAGGTCGACGCTGGCGCGGCTGTTGTTCGGGACGGCGTCGTTGTCGAACCCGCCCGGGAAGCTGCCGTTCGTGCACGGGTGCCGGGGGCCGGGCTGCGCGTTGAAGTACCAGCCGGACAGGTCGACGGGCGGCTTCGTGAACGTCGTCGGCGTCGAGTCGGAGATCGTCGCGTACACCCGTTGCGCCGCCCCGCACGGCTTCGTGTACCCGCCGGAAGAGCCGACCCGACAGCCACCGCCGACGTGGGCCTCGTGTACCGGCTCGCTGGATGTGCCGACGTGCGAGGAGTTGTTGAACTCGAGCGTTCCGCCAACTTGCAGCGCATAGCTGGAGACCTGTGCCGTGTTGCTCAGGCGCAGGTTCCCGCGGACGTAGAGCGGAATGTTGACGTCCACGGAGTTGCCCAGATCGGTCGTGTACGTCGGGTCGTCTACGTAGACGTAGTTCCAGACGGCGTTGTTGTCGGTTCCCCTGTGCGCCGAGCCGAGCGCGGCGCTCCCGCTCACGGTCCGCACCACCGACGCGCTGCCAGGGCCGATCGGGTTCTGCACCGTGCCGATCCCGACGAGCTTCCACGTGCTGCCGGTCAGGGTCCCGTAGTACGTCGCGTCGCCGGTGTCGAGGGTGATCGTGCGCGACGGCACCGCGTTCGCCATCGTCGGCGTACCCGAGTTGTACAGCGTCGAGTACGCGTAGTTGAGACCGGCCTCTGCGAGCGCGAGCGCCTTCGTCTCGGCATCGCTGCGCTTGGCGGCGCCGTAGTTCGAGCTCGAGTAGGCAATGGCGCTCGTCGCGAGCGTGCCCGTCGCGGCCATCGTCAGGAGCGCGAAGGGCAGCGCGAAGCCGGCCTCGGCACGGAAGCGGCGCGTGCGGATCCTGCGCATGGATGAAACGAGCCCTCGAACCACTGCGGCGAACCTTTCTTCTCCATCGAGCAACGAGCCGCAGGAACCAAGAACCTCTGGACGCAGTAAACGCGACCAGGTGCAGGCGAGAATCCCCCGCCCGGGGGAGCACGCCCTAACCCGAATAGTTCTGGGGAGGTTGCGGTTCAGCGTAGACGGTCGGGTTGCCCGGCCAGCCGACCGGCACCGACGTGATCGTGGGAAATTCGTGGGTCTGGACCGACTGCGCCAGCACGAAGGTGCCGGTCACCATTGGGCCGTCGAACTGGGCCGAGGAACCGACGTCGACGGTGTTCGTCGCGTAGACACTGCCCTGGTAGTAGGCGGAGTTCGCGAGCGCGACGCTGTTCCCGGCGCCGTTCGCGATGATCCCCAGGTTGTCCACGTTTGGGTTCCAGGCGGAGTAGCTGCACGAGCCGGCCGAAACGGCGCCGCACAGCTGGGAGGAGCCGTTGATCGTGAACGTCCCGGACACGTAGAGCGTCGCCAGCCCGTCGTACTCGTTGACGGCGTTGTTCGAGATCAGGACGGAGCCGTCGATGAAGATGACCCCCCTGACGGTGAGCTTCTTCGTCGTGTTGTTCCACGAGAGCTCGCCGAGCAGATCGGTGGCGTTGGGCGCGACATCGTAGTAGCGGCAGGTGTAGTTCGAGCCCGGCGTCAGGTTGAACGTGCCCGCGCTGTTGTTCATCGTCGTCGACCCGGCCGACTCGAAGGCAGTGAGCGCGATCCCGGAGTAACCGCTGCCGCAGAACTGCGTCGGCCCCGGCTTCGCGTTCGTGTACCAGAACGCAAAGTCCGCGGTCGGACCCGTGCCGGGAGCCGTCCCGCTCAGGATCGTGGTGGCGTTCACGCGGGTCGCCGCGGTGCAGGGGCTCGTCCAGGCGCCGCTCCCACCGATGCGGCAGCCGAGCCCGACTTGCGCCTGCTCGATCTTGTTCGCGACCGTGCCGATGGCTCCGGTGCCGAGGAACTGGATGTGCTCGCCGACGTAGAGCCCGGTCAGGTTCGGGGCAGCCGCTTTGACGATCGAGGATGTGTTGTCGAGGCAAAGGTCGCCGAGGATGAACATCGACGCATCGACCGCCACGCTGTTGCTGAGCGTGACGTCACACGTTCCCCCCGTGTTCTTGGCGAACAGGTAGTTCCAGGCGTTCGAGTTCAGCTGCTGGGTCAGCGTCGGCTGGATCTTGATGGTCGAGGTGGCCTCGCGGCGCACGGTGGCGGTCTTGCCCGTGGGATCGGTGACGAGCCCGACGCCGTGCATGATCCACTGGTGACCGGTGAGGACGCCCCAGAACTTCACCGTCCCGCCCTCGTACTGGAGAACGTAGTTCGGGTCATTCGTCGGCTCCGTGGCCGGCAGCGTGGACTGCGAGAGCGCGTCGTTCGACGGCTTCGAGACCACGGCGGCAGCGTTTGCGAGCCCCGCCTCAGCGAGTGCGTACGCGATCTGATCCGCCTTGGAGCGATCCGCGCCGCGCGAGTTCGACGTCGTGTACTGGATCGCCGCCGTCAGCGTGGTGGTCGTAACGAGCAGCGTGAGCAGCGTGAAGACCAGGCTGAAGCCCCCCTCGCCGCGGAGCAGGCGAAGCCGGCTCATGTGCGCGTGCTGTTCCGCAGCACGATGTTGTCCGAGAGCACGTACGAGGAAATCGTCTTCGAGCCCAACACGTTCACCGGCAGGTTGACGGTGAGGTACGCGAGGCTGGAGGTGCTCTGAGCGCTGTACGTGAAGACCACCGACTGGTTGATCGAGCCGGCCCACGTGCGGCCGGTGCCACTGCAGCTCCCGCCCTGGTAGCGCCAGAGATCCCAGCGGCTTCCGTTCGCCTTCGTGCACCACGTGATCGACGTCAGGCCGCCCGCCGTCGGGCAGGTGGAGGGAATCGTGAGCGTCGCCGTCGTCCCGCCTCCGGAGATGGCGACCGATTGCGCGCAGTGGACCTCGCGCCGCAGGCGGTCGAGCCCGATCCGGGCGTCTGTCTGGGCCTGAAAGCGTCGGTTCATGTCGACTTCGGAGTTGGTGGCGCTCACGAGCAAGATGCTGACCGAGGCCATGACGCTGGCCAGGATCGACATCGAGACGATGAGCTCGATCAAGGAGTAGCCGCGCTCATCGCCGAGCCGCGCGCGGATCCACCTCAACGTGACCTCGCCTCCACCTCCGTTAGGGCGTGCCGGGCAATCTGCTCGCTTCGCGCGCCGACACCCCAGAGCTTCTGAACGCGCGCGTCGATCGCGACGAGTGTGCGGAGCGCCTCGGCGCCGTCCGACCAGCCGAACCCGGCGCCCGTGACGATCCAGTTGTGCTGGTACAGCCAGTGGTTGACGTTCGCCGGTGTGCGCTGCGGGTGCGCCTCGACCCAGGCGGCGAGCCGCTTCGCGCGGACGGACAACAGGATCTCGTCGGTCGGCTCCTTCGAGGCGCCGGCGACGGTGAAGGCGGGCTTGCGGACGGACGGCTTGGCGGCGGGCTTCGTGGTGGGCTTCGCCGCCGGCTTCGCGACCGGAGCGGTCTTCACGGCGGCCGCGGGCTGCGCCTTCCGGGGCTTCGGCTTGGCTACGCCGAAGACGCGGGCCGCCTTGCCGGGATAGGGCGAGACGTTCTCGGGCACACCCTCCTGCTTGTAGGCGCCGTTCCGGCTCAGCCGAAGCACGATGGTCGGAGCGCCGTCGGGAACGAGACGGGTGCCGGGCACCGGGCTCTGTGAGACGACAATGTTGGCGGCGAACCCGGGCACGCCGCCCTCGACGCGCCAGGCAAAGCCGTGCTGCTCGAGCGTGCCCTTCGCGAACACGTAGGCCTGCTTGCGGACGTCGGGCACGACGAGCGGGTCGGGCGCGGCGGCAACGACCGGCGTCGCCGGCGTCGCTGTCGGCGTCGAAACCGTCGAGCTCGCCGCGTAGGCGATCGTGGCCATGCAGAGGCCGACACCGCACGCGATAGCGGCGGCGCGCGGCATGCGTCCGAAGACTCCCGCAGTCATACGAGGTACGTCGGCAGAACGGGCCACGAACTCAACCCCCCTCGAGAGTGAACTCGACGACGTCCCCGCCGACCTGATCCGGCTGTCCCTCCGGGACGACCGAGAAGACCGGCGTCGTCCGTATCGTCGACTCCAGCGACTGGTCCTGCCAGGTGAACGCGAGCCCCGCGAACTCCTGGAACCAGGGCATCTCCTGCGGGTAGCGGGACGGCCTCAGCCCGAGGTGGAGGTGCGGCCCGGTCGAGTTGCCGGTCGAGCCGACGAGCCCGACCCATTGCCCTGCTGTGACGAGCGCGCCCGCCTGGAGGCCCGGATCGCGGAAGGAGAGGTGGCAGTAGATCCACTCGAGGCCGTCAAGGGAGCGGAGCGACAGGCCGATGCCGCAGCGTCCGTCATCGACGAGCGCGAGCACGAGCGCGTCGCTGAGTGCGAACACCGGCGCCCCGGCCGGCGCGGCGATGTCCGCGGCGGGATAGTCGTGATGGTGGTGGCCGACCGAGACGAGGCCGGAGCCACCGCCGACCGGGAACACGTAGCCGTCTGCGCGGGTCGGCATCCGGAGCATCGCCGCCGCCGCCGGCGCGAACGACGCGGAGTGTGCACCGGTGCGGGCGTCCTCCAGCGCCAGTTGCGCCTGGCCCAGTTCGGCGCGCAGCCGCTCGACCTCGGTGCTGGCCGCCGCCCGTTCCTGGTCGGCCTGGAAGGCTTCCGCCTCCTTGGGGATCCGGTCGGAGATGAGCTGGTCGAGGTTCCCGGACTCCCGCGCGAGCGTGTCGGCGCGAGCGGTCAACTCGGTCTCGCGCGACTCGGCTGCGCCGAGCTGCTCGCTCAATGCAGCAACCTGCTTCTGCGCGGTTTCGAGCGCGATCGCGATCCGGTCGAGCGAGAAGACTGCGTCAGCGCTGCCACCGCCGCCGAAGACCGCCGCCAGCGCGAGCACGTCGTCGACGTACCACTGCGCGTGGTTGTAGGCGAAGATCCCGCGAGAGATGTCGGCCCGGCCCCCTGCGGCCGCGAGGTAGCGCGCGGCGGAGTGGACGGCGTCGTCTGCGTTCCACGGGTCGGAGATCCCATCGCCGCTCGCGTCCATACCCCAGCGCAGCCAGGTGTCTGGCATGAACTGCATCCAGCCGACCGCCCCGGCAGAACTCGGGCCCATGTTGCGGCCGAAATTGGACTCGATCTTGTTGATCGCCGCGAGCACCTGCCACGGGATCCCGTAGGCGGCGCCTGCGCGCACCCAGACGGATTGCAGCTGCTCATACGAGATCTCGCTCATCGGCAGGAACTGCCCGTCGAACGCTGCCGGGGGCAGCAATAGGCCACCGGGCTGGTTCGGCGTCTCCGCCGGCGGGAGATTCAACAGCGCGGCGGGCGCCTCAGGCACCACGGCAAACGTGTCGGTGGGCGCATCGGGCACGAGGGCGAACGTGTCGGCGGAGGCTGTTCCGGCCCCGAGCGCGGCCGCGAGCAGTGCAACGGCGAGCAGGGTGCGCATCAGGCGCCTGCAGGGCGGGCGACACGCAGCACGGGAACGTCTACTTGCGCCGCGGCCTCCTCCCGAGCCAGTACCTGAGCGACGTCAGCGCCCTGCTGCTTGACCGCGTGATCGAGCGCGACGAGAAAGTCGTGGTGGTTGGAGGACGCGTTCGCGGCGATCTCGCGCTCGACGCTGCCGGCCAGGACGTGTTCGATCAACGCCTGCTGGAAGGTCTGCATCTCAAAGAAGGCGCCCTCGGCGACGGCGTCGGGGATCTCCTCGGTGCGCTCCTCGCGGATCAGGTCGGAGATCCGGGCGTTCATGACCATCACCTCAACCGCAGCGACACGGCCTCCGCCCACACGTGGCAGGAGCCGCTGGCTGATCACCCCGCGCAGCACGCCCGCGAGCACCGAGCGAATCTGCTGCTGCTTTCCGGTCGGGAAGAACTCGATCATGCGGCCGACGGTCTCGGCAGCGTCGATCGTGTGCAGCGTCGAGAAGACGAGATGGCCCGACTCGGCGGCCTGAAGCGCGGTCTGAGCCGTCTCCGCGTCGCGGAGCTCGCCGATCAGGATCGTGTCGGGGTCCTGACGGAGCACTCGCCGAAGGCCCTGGGCGAAGCTCTCCGTGTCGAGCCCGACCTCACGCTGGTTGACGATGCAGTTGCGATCGGGGTGGAGAATCTCGATCGGGTCTTCGATCGTGACGATGTGCTGATAGCGCGTGCGGTTGATGTGGTCGAGCATCGACGCGAGGGTCGTCGTCTTGCCCGAGCCGGTCGCACCGGTGCAGAGCACCAGGCCGCGGTGCTCCTCGGCGAGCCGCTTCACGCCGGGCGGCAGGTTCAGCGCCTCGAAGCTCGGCACCTCGCGCGGGATCACCCGGAAGGCGAACGAGATGTTGCCGCGCTGGCGATAGGCGTTGACACGGAACCGCGGCAGGCCCTCCGCCGTGTAGGCGATGTCGAGGTCGCCGCTCTCGTGAAACGTCTTCAGCCGCTCGGGTGTGACGCGCGTCACCGCCTCGAGCGCCGCGAGCAGGTTCTGCTCGGTCAACGCCGGGCAGTCCTCGAGAGGCGCGATCGCGCCATCGCGGCGCAGCATCGGCGGCTGGTCCAGCTTGAAGTGGATGTCGCTCGCGCCGAGTTCGACGGCGCGCCGGAGGAGAGAGTTCAGGTCCATAAGGCGTCGCGTGAGGAATCGGCAGGTTCGCTGCCATGCTTTAGAGCCGTGCGAGCAGGCGGAGCGGCGGGCGGGCGAAACCGGGTGCATCACTCGGATGAGTGAGGTCGCCCGAGAGGAGCCCAGCGACCACACGCGACACCGGCGGCAGGCGCGCGATCTCGAACGCTGCGCGGGGGTGGCGGTCGAGAATGAGCTTCGCCTTCCACGATGTCTCAGCGAAGCGGCCGAGCACCGCATGGAGCTCGTTCTCGTAGTCCTCGAGCCGGCCCGCGAGGATCGCGGCAGCCGCGAGACGGGCCGAGACGAGCGCTTCGTAGATGCCGTCGCCCGAGAGCGGATCAACGAGTCCGGCGGCGTCGCCGACGAGGAGGACGGAACCGCGGCGCGCAGCGCTCGTACTACGCATCGGGAGGCGCCGGCCGTGCAGGTCGGTCAGGCCGCCGATGTCGATGTCGTACGCCAGGCAGAGCCGGTGCAGATGCTCGCGTAGCCTCGGCCCCTCGCTCGCCCACCCGCCGACGCCGTAATTGGCCTGACCGTCCTTGGGGAAGACCCAGCCGTAGCCGCCGGGCACGACGCCGACCTCGACCGTGGCGCGCCCTTGTTGACGGGCCGGCAGCGGCCCATTGCCCTCGAGCGCGATCCCGTAGACGATCCCGCCGCCGATGCCGGCGGCGCGCGCGAGCTTCCCGTTCACGCCGTCGGCCCCCACGATCGCCGGCGCTCCGACGCGCTTGCCGCCGACGGTGAGCTCCGCTCCGTCCGGTCCGATCGTTAGACCTTCGACCGTGACACCATCGCGAAAGTCCGCTCCGGCGGCGGCAGCCTGCTCGGCCAGGAAGGCGTCGAGCCGCCGCCTCCGGGTCATCAGGACGAGCGGCCTCTCGGCCCGGCGCTCGAAGCGCTTCCGGTAGCGGAGGCGCACCTCGAGCGTCCGCACGACGTCCTCGACGACGGGGTCGATGGCGCACGGCAACTCGCGCACCGCGCGTCCCGTCACGCCCCCGCCGCAGGGCTTGTCGCGCGGAAAGCGGGCGCGGTCGGCGAGCAGCACTCGAGCCCCCTCGCGAGCGAGCCGGATCGCCGTCGCCGAGCCTGCGGGCCCCGCCCCGACGACGATCGCGTCGAACCGCTCCATCCCACGGATCGTACGCCTGTCCTCCGGCTACACTCCCCAGTCGCGCGCAGGGGTGCCCGAGCGGCCAAAGGGAGCGGGCTGTAAACCCGCCGGCTCAGCCTACGAAGGTTCGAATCCTTCCCCCTGCATTGATTGGGGCGCAATCGGGATCGGGATCTGCGGAAGCAGATCCCGATACGCGCCAAGACCCCTGAAGGGTCGCTGCGCTCCCAAGACCAGTGGGGCGGATCCGGGCGCTAGACTTGCGAGTCTCGCCCTCTTAGCTCAGTTGGTAGAGCACCTCCATGGTAAGGAGGGGGTCGACGGTTCGAGTCCGTCAGAGGGCTTCACAAAAGGCCAGCAAATGGCCTTTTTTCTTGCTTGCGCATCCGCCAGCTGGCGCTGTTGCCGCAGGCTTCTGTTCAAGCCAAAAACGAGGAGCTCCCGTAACGCTGGGGACAGGTCTTGGGAACAGGTTTTTGGGAGCCTGCAGGGCTTGGAGACAGCCGCCCGGGGACCGCTGGCGTGAGCACACTCGCCCATCCGAGTGGCTTGTATGTTCAAGAGAAGTGGGGGCGTTCGCCACGGGCGGCCTGCACCGTTGATCGGCATTCATTCTTCGCGGTGCTCCTCTTGAGCCCGCCAAGACGTAGAGAAGGCCCGCTTGGAGCGGGCCTTCTCAGTCGACGCTAGGAGCCGACTACCGGGTCAGTGATTGCCCACGGGCTCGAAGTAGTTCGCGGCCGCGAAGTTCGCGACATTCGTTCCGAGCTCTACGGCCTGCACGTCGGCAGTGCGGAAATGGAGCCCTGCCCAGATGCGGGCTTCGACGATCTCGTCAACCGTCTGCGAGAAGCTGCTGAACGAACGCGTAGCAGCCCCGCCGGGATTAACGAAGAAGCTCGTGATTTGGTACCCGCCCGCAGGTGCGTTGCCGAAGAACATCCGCAGCACGCCGGTGTGCGAGCTGTCGAGCCCGAGGTGTCCCGACACAAGCTCGGGGTAGGGCGCCGTGATCAGCGGCGTCCACGTCAGGTCAGGCGAGGTCGCGGGGTTGCCGTCGTCCGCCGCCCTGCGGATCGCCTGAAACGGCCGCCAGAAGCTGAAATGGTACTTGTCGTTCCAGGTGTTGATCGCTGCGTCGGCCGCTGCCAGGTTCTGCATCGCGAGGAGACGTGCGCTGTCAGCAGCGTCGAGTTGGTTTCGTGCGATGAGCTGGCGGGCGACGTCGTTCCAGCTCGCGACGGGGTTGCTCTGCCACCACTTGGCGATATACGTCTGGGTTGCCGTTCGGGCCGAGGGCGTCACCACGCCGTTGCCGCCAAGAGCTTTGACCTCGTTGACGTCCGCCGCATAGGCGGGGCTGTTGAGCGCAAGTGGACCGGCGGAACGGAATTGCGAGGAGCTCTGCATCAGGAACGGCTTGACGCCGCCGACCCACGGAGTGGGGTCTAGCGCCGTCGTGCCGTTTGGCGCCACCGGATCCCAATACCCTGGGTTCGGGTTCGGCATGAACTGGGACGGCCCGAACCTTCCATCGTTCTGCCTCGCGTCGATCATGGCCTCCGCCGCCGCGGTCCCGGCAGCGATCCCCTTATTCTTGAACGGCGAGTCGGGTATCGCGTTCTTCGCAGCTTCGTACTGCGACGCGAGCGTCGCGAGCAGGGCCGCCCTGCTGGGGAACGTGATGCTCTGAGGGACGGTCTCGACGATGTTCTTCAGAACCAGGTACGCGGCCGTTGCGACGGCCGCTTCATCGGAGGCCGTGTTGCCGAACCGTCTGTTCAGAAGGTACGGCCGGTGATGCTTCGGCGTGATCGCGTTGACCGCATCATAGACAGCCCCCTGAACCATCCCCATGTTGACTTGAGATGCCGGCGGTGCTCCGCCCGCTGGGCCCGGAAGCCCCGGACCGGGAACGCCGGTGATCGTGCTGACCGCAATCAGGTTCCACTGCAACACTGCAGTGGCGTCTGCTTCAGCAGGTGGTGCGGCCGATGCGCGAAGGACGCCGAGCGCCCCTACGAACGCGCCCACTGCCACCGCCACAAACCAGACCGAGCGTCTACGTCCCATCTTCTCTGCCTCCTAGTCCCCCCTGAGTTTGTAACGTCCGTAGCAAATCACACTCCGGGCACATTGCAAGAGTCCTCGGGGAATCCCGTGCTCACCGCCGGGGCAGCGCTGGGCCGTCAAGAGACACTCCTGAACACTCGGGCAGTCGATGGCCCTGCCGCCTGGGTCACCAGACGCCTGGCAGGTCGCGGAACACAAGAGACCGACGGCTCAGGACAAGCTCTGGCCCGCCGCGAGCGCTTCGTAGTTCTCGTAGAGCTGGGGCACCCCGGCCTTCTCACGCGCTCGTTTGGCCGCGGGAGCCACGCGTGCCCAAGTTCCCTCGACCCAGAGCCAGTCGTACACGAGTTCGCGATTGATCAACCCGTTCTTCACGAGCGTCCCAATCGTTTCGCCAAAATTGAGCATGTTGCTGACCGAGGGATCGGTCACCTCGGCGGCGTTCGGGTCGAAGTCGTCCGCGAAGAGTTCCCGAGACGCTTCGGCCAGACCAATCATCGAGCCCCACTTCGCAAGCTCGACCATCAGGACGGCGTCATCATGCGTGGCAGGCATCAAACCCTCCCGGGTAGCTGGTTCCCGCGACTGTCACAAATCCGAGTATGGGTGTCAACAACTCATCGGGCGTCATGTGACATTCCAGCATCACTGGCGCACGCAAGCGGGCCGTTACGCCCAGCCCAACTGCTGCAGGCTGATTCCATCGTTCCAGATCTTCGTCAGGTGACGGATCCGATCGCCGTCGAAATCCATGACCATGGCGTAGTCGGCCTCCGCCTTTTGTCCTGTTGGCGGCACTGGCCCGCCCTCGCCGGTGTGCGTTCCCCGGAACACGGCGTACGCAGCCACGTTCTCTCGTGCGTCGTCGATCGCGAACGAGCGCATCTCGTAGCTGGCGTCTGGCAGCGGCGTGCGTAGGCCCTTCATCCAGTCGGCGTAGCCCTCAACCGTCTCGACGCCTTCCAGCGCTCCA
>JANMJY010000280.1:0-1905 GCA_031371615.1 Actinomycetes bacterium
GCTGCTCGTCGACCGTGGCGAGCGCGTGCGCGAAGAGCGCGGTCGTCACCAGGGTGATCGAGGCCATGATCATCGCCATTGTGCGCATCCGAGAGAGCAACGCAATCGCACGCCTCGGAGATGCGGATGACGTACGTCGAGCTTCACGCTCATTCCGCGTATTCGTTCCTCGACGGTGCCTCCCACCCGGAGGAGCTCGCCCTGCGCGCGGCGGACCTCGGCTACGAGGCGCTCGCGCTCACCGACCACGACGGCGTCTACGGCTCGCTCGAGCTCGCGCACGCCGCGAAGCTCGTCGGCGTTCGGGCGATCACCGGCGCCGAGGTGAGGCTGCACGGCGGCGCCCACGTGACGTTGCTCGTCGAGTCGTCGCAGGGGTACGCGAATCTCTGCCGCCTGCTCACCGCCGCGCACGCCCATACGAGGCCGAAGCAGGGCCGCGAAGCGCCCCTTTTAGGGGTCTTCGCGCGATCGGAACCTGCTCCCGCAGATTCCGATCTTGCGCAAAAGAGAGCCGAGCTGTTGCCGCCGGCGCTCGACCCGGCCCAGCTCATGGATCTGAACGAGGGACTCGTCTGCCTTTCCGGCTGCGCCCGTGACGGGCTCGGCGTTCGCGACCCGAACGCCGCAGCGGCGCTCGCCGGCGTCTTCGGGCGCGAGCGTTTCTACGTCGAGCTGCAGCGGCCGTTCGAACGCGGCGACGTGCGCCGGAACGCACACCTGCGTAACCTGGCCGAGCACGCAGGCGTCCGGACCGTCGTCACCGGCAACGTCCACGCCCACCACCCGCGCCGGACCGCGCTCCAGGACGTGCTCGTCGCGATCCGGCACAACACCTCGCTCGAGTCGTGCGAGCGCGAGCGGCGCGGCAACCACGAGAGCGTCCTGCGCGCTCCCGCGGAGCTGCTCGAGCTCTTTCCGAACGACCGTGACGCCGTGCGGCGCACGGCCGAGGTGGCGGAGCGGCTCGAGTTCGACCTGACCGCTGAGCTCGGCTACCGCTATCCCGACTTCTCCGAGGGCGCCGTGCCTGCGATCAAGCAGCTCGCGGAGGTCTGCAGCGACGCGTTCTCCGGCCGCTACCCGCCCAGCAACAGACTGTTGCTGGGCCAGGCTCGGGCGCGGCTCGAGCAGGAGCTGAGCCTGATCGACGAGCTCGGCCTCGCCGGCTTCTTCCTGCTCCACTGGGAGGTGCTCGAGCTGGCGCGGGAGCTCGCGAGCGGGATCCGCGGGCCAGGCTCGCCGCGGCGCTTCCTGCCGCCGGGGCGGGGGCGCGGCTCATCTGTCGGCTCGATCGTCTGCTACCTGACCGGCCTCTCGCACGTCGACCCGGTGGCGCAGAACCTCTCGCTCGGCCGCTTCCTCAACCGCGAGCTCGCGTCGGTGCCGGACATCGATCTCGACTTTCCGCGCGACATCCGCGAGCAGCTGATCCTCGGTGTCACCGAGCGCTACGGGCGCGAGCACGCCTCGCTCGTCGCGAGCTTCTCCACCTACCGGGCACGCGGCGCGATCCGCGACGTCGGCAAGGCGCTCGGGCTGCCGTTCGCCGAGCTGGAGCGGCTCGCGCGCGTCTCGGACGGCTGGAACGCGAAGAAGGTCGCCGAGGAGCTTGCGCTGCTTCCGGAATCGGAGCAGCGCTTACTCTCGCCGCGCTGGCAAGCCTTCGCGGAGCTGACGCGAGAGATCGCGGGCCTGCCGCGGCACATCTCGCAGCACCCGGGCGGGATGGTGATCTCCTCGCGACCGCTGATCGAGCTCGTGCCGGTGCAGCCGGCGGCGATGGCCGGCCGCCAGATCTGCCAGTGGGACAAGGACTCATGCTCCGACGCGGGGTTCCTCAAGATCGACCTGCTCGGGCTCGGGATGCTCTCGGCGGTCGAGGACTGCGTCGAGCAGATCGCG
>JANMJY010000017.1:0-4343 GCA_031371615.1 Actinomycetes bacterium
CCGGCGTAGGTGCCCCGCAGTTCCTCCCGGACGCCGGGCATCAGCTTGGTGAACCCTTTGGTGTGCACCTCGTAGATGACCGTCTCGTTCCACGGGCGCGCGGGTGGGGCGTCGTCCTGCCAGTCGAACGACTCGTCGATCACGACCGACTTCGGGATCGCCTCCGCATCGTCCTCGTCGTCGGCCTCGAGGTCGGCGTCCTCACCGCCCGGGACGTACGGAAGCGTGTTGCCCCGGTTCCAGAGGACCGGCCCTTCGATCGACTTGGCGTACGGGTCGATCAGGAGCTTCTCCGGGTTGAAGCGGTGACCCTGCTCCGGCGCCCAGGGCCCGTGGACGCGATAGCCGTAGCGCTGGCCCGGGGCGATCCCTGCCAGGTAGCCGTGCCAGTGGAAGGCCGTGCGCTCGGTCAGCTCGTAGCGCGTCTCGCGGTCCTGCTCGCCGAAGAGGCACAGCTCGACCTTGTCCGCGTGCTCCGAGAAGAGGGAGAAGTTCGTGCCCTCGCCGTCCCAGCGAGGGCCGAGCGGAAACGGCTTGCCCGGCCAGACTCTCATGCGTCGAGCTCGACCGTCTCGTTGGCGAAGTCGGCACGGAGCGTGGCGCGCCCACGACGGAGCGTGAGCGTGCGCGCGTTCTCGTCGACTTCCACCTCGACCTCCCGCGGCAGCTCGCGCCGCAGGCGCAGCAACCGCAGGTAGAGCTCCTCCGGCTCGGCCGGCGTGAGCTTCGAGCGCAGGAACGTCGCCTCGTCCTGCGGGTCGGGCACGTCGCCCGCCGAGAAGCTCGCGAAGCGGGCGAACTCGCGCCGGCGACCCTCGCGCGTGGCGTCTGCGATGAACGGGTCGATGTGGTCGGTGAAGAACTGGAAGGGCGCGACCTCGCCGTACTCCTCCCCCTGGAAGAGCAGTGGCGTGAAGGGGCTGAAGAGGATGACGGCCGCGGCCAGGCGCCGCTTCGCCGGAGGAAGCCTGTCGCCGAACGCGCGGTTGCCGACCTGGTCGTGGTTCTGGGCGCAGGCGACGATCTGCCCGCCTTCCGGCCGGGCGAGCTCGGCGGCGATGCTGGCCATCGAGCCGTCGAAGTCCGCGTAGTAGCCGTCCCGCTCTCCCGTCAGCGCGACGTGGAGAGCGTGGTGGAGGCTGTCGAGCCACATGGCGTCGTGGTTCCAGTCGTGGAGCGGGCGGAAGTCCGGCGGGCCCATCTCGCTGATGATCAGCACCCCTGAGCCCGCGGCGCGCACCCGGTCGGCGAGCTCGGCGAGGACATGCCGAGCCGAATCGTCCTCGACCGCGTGCACGGCGTCGAGGCGCAGCCCGTCGATCCCGTACTCCCGCACCCAGAGCTCGGCGTTCTGGATCGCCCACTCGCGCACACCTGTCTGGGAGTAGTCGAGGGCCTCTCCCCACGGCGTCTCGCCGAACCGGTCGGTGAAGTACGGCCCGAACGCGCGCAGCGCCTCGTTCCCGGGGCCGATGTGGTTGTAGACGACGTCGAGCACGACACCGAGCCCTTCGCGGTGGGCGGCGTCGACGAGCCGCGCCAGGCCGGCCGGACCGCCGTACGCGGGATGCGGGGCGTAGGGAAAGAGCCCGTCGTAGCCCCAGCCGCGGTTGCCGGGGAAGGTCGCGACCGGCATCAGCTCGATCGCCGTGACGCCGAGCTCGCGCAACCCGGCAAGGCGCGGGGCGACGCCGTCGAACGTTCCTTCGGGCGAGAAGGTGCCGACGTGAAGCTCATAGAGGACGAGTTCCTCGAGGTCGAGCGCCGGTCCGGGACGGATCTTGAGGTCGCCGGTGTCGAGGACGCGCGAAGGCCCGCGCACACCTTCGGGCTGCCAGCGCGAGCCCGGGTCTGGCCAGGCATCGCCGCCGTCGAGGACGAAGCGATAGTCGTCGGCGGGAGCAGCCGGAGCGTGTCCTGCCCAGAACCCGTCGCCCGCTTCGGTCAGCGGTTGATCACCCTCGGCCAGGCGCACGCTGACGGAGCGAGCGTTCGGCGCCCAGGCACGGAACTCGACCGTCCCGGCGTCGACCGGCACGGCGCCGAGCAGCGATCCCGTGGCGAGTCGCACCTACCCGGCCGCCTCGGCCGAGCGGAGCCCCCGCAGGGCCCAGAGCGAGAAGCTCGCAAGCAGGGCGACGGCGATCCCGAACGCGAGCGCAACGTGCACCCCGTTGCCGGCGAGCAGGCTGCGCACGGCTTCGAGCACGTAGGTGAGCGGGTTCAGGGTCGCGACCGCCTCGATCCAGCCGGTGAGGAGTCCGAGCGGGACGTACACGGGTGCGAAGAAGAGGATCAGGAAGACGGGCATCTGCATCACCGGCCCCGCCTGGATCGTCCGGAAGCGCATCGCGACGCCGCACGCCCAGAGCAGCCCCGCGACGTTGATCAGCAGCGCGAGCGCGTACATGCCGAAGACGTCGACCACGCCGCCGAAGATGTTCACTCCGACGAGGAGGGCGATCACGGTCAGGAACGCGGCCGTGAACGCCCAGCGGATCGCCGCGGCCAGCGCGTAGCCGAGCACGATCCCGGTGCGGTTCGGCGCCGCGATCAGCAGCCGCCGCGCGAAGCCGTTCTCGAAGTCGCGCGCGATCCCGAAGCCGGTGAAGACCCCGCCGAAAGCGGCTGACTGGACCAGCACGAAGCAGAACTGGAACGCGGTGTAGCCGGGCTCGAAGTCGAAGCCCGGCACCTTCGAGACCTGTGAGAGCCCGCCCGCAAAGGCAGTGAAGAAGAACAGCGGGAAGAGGAGCGAAGGAAAGAGGAGCGCAGGGTTGGTGAAGACGTTCTTCAGCGTCCGCCAGGCGACGCCGGAGGCGACGGGCCAGATCCTCATGTCCGCACCAACCTGTCCTTGAGCGCCAACGTGGCAAGCCCGGTCGACACGACCCCGATCAGCAGGGCGAAGCCGAAGCCCAGAGCGAGCGCATCCCCGTTCCAGCCGGTGATGATCAGGCTCCGCACGCACTCGATCAGGTACGAGACCGGGTTCACGGTCGCGACGAAGCGGAACCAGTCGACGTCGATCAGGTTCCGGGGCGTGTTCATCGAGGAGAGGAAGAGAAAGACGAAGAGGAGTGGAAAGAGGCCCTGGATCGCCTCGCCCGAGCCGGTGCGGAGGGCGAGGAAGACCCCGAGCGCGCCGAAGCTGATCGAGATCACCGCCGCGAAGCCGAAGAGCGCCAGGATGCCGAGCGCGCCCGCGGCGAAGTGGACGCCGACGATCAGCCCCACGAGGATGTAGAACCCGGCCTGGATCAGGCCGAGGACGGCAACGCCCGCCAGCTGGCCCGTGACGAGCGCGACCCCGCGCATCGAGGTCAGCGAGAGACGGTTCAGGAAGCCGGTCTGGATGTCCTTGGCGAGATCGGTGCCCGCGTTCATCGTCGAGAAGAGCGCGCCCTGGATGAAGGGCACGGCGAGCGCGAAGGCGACGAAGGAGTCGGTCGGGAAACCTGGCAGCTTGGTCGACGCCTTGAGCCCGCCCGAGTTCACGAGCAGGAGCAGCATCGGAAAGATCAGCGGGAAGACGACCGCAGCCGGCTGGCGCGCCGTGCGGACGATCGAGCGCCGCGCGAGCGCGGCGACCTGCGGCCAGAAGTGGTTCACGCGGTCGGCTCGGCCGCGTCGGCCTCGGCCTCGGCTGCTCCCTCCAGCGAGCGGCCGGTCTTGGCGAGGAACACATCGTCCAGCGACGGCGCCTGGATCTCCAGGCTCGCGAGGGTGAGCCCGGCCTCGTCGACGGCGCGAACGACGGCCGGTAGCCCGGCCAGCCCGTCGCGCAGCCGAACGACGGCCTCGCGGGAACCGCCGCCGAGCGGCTCGCCGTGCGGAGCGAGCGCGGCGGCCAACTGCTCGAGATCGCTCTCGACGAGCGGCGTCGCGTGCACGCTCGGCAGTCCGATCTCGGCCTTGAGCGCAGCCGGCGTGCCCTCGGCGACGATGTGGCCGTGGTCGATGATCCCGACCCGGTCCGCCAGCACGTCCGCCTCCTCCAGGTACTGCGTCGTCAGGAAGACGGTGACGCCGTCCTCGCGGGCTAGGCGGCCGACCTCGTCCCAGAGAGCCGTCCGGCTCTGGATGTCGAGTCCGGTCGTCGGCTCGTCGAGGAAGAGGATGCGCGGCCGGTGCACGAGCGCGAGCGCGAGGTCGAGCCGCCGCTTCATGCCGCCCGAGTAGCCGCCGACCCTGCGATCGGCCGCCTCACTCAGGCCGACGCGCTCCAGCAGCTCCGCCGAGCGCGGCTTCCGCTCGGCGCGAGGAATCCCCTGGAGGGTCGACTGCAGGCGCAGGTGGTCGCGCCCGGTGAGCATCGGATCGAGCGCCGCCTCCTGCAGCGC
>JANMJY010000046.1:0-3957 GCA_031371615.1 Actinomycetes bacterium
CCAAGAGTCCACATCGACGGGAGGGTTTGGCACCTCGATGTCGGCTCGTCGCATCCTGGGGCTGAAGCAGGTCCCAAGGGTTGGGCTGTTCGCCCATTAAAGCGGTACGCGAGCTGGGTTCAGAACGTCGTGAGACAGTTCTGTCCCTATCCACAATGGGCGCTGGAAGCTTGAGAGGAGTCGCTCCTAGTACGAGAGGACCGAGATGAACAGACCTCTGGTGTATCAGTTGTCCTGCCAAGGGCATTGCTGATTAGCCACGTCTGGATGGGATAACCGCTGAAAGCATCTAAGCGGGAAGCCCACCTCGAGATGAGGCCTCCCATCTCCTAGAGAGAGTAAGAGCCGTGGAAGACCACCACGTTGATAGGCGGAACGTGTAAGCACAGCAATGTGTTCAGCGGATCCGTACTAATTGCTCGAGGTCTTGATTTAGAACTCATGTGTCGTAGCTATGGAGTTTTGAGGGTGCTGCGTTTCGCGCACGCCTCGACAATTGGGCGGTCTTAGCGACGGGGAAACACCTCTTCCCATTCCGAACAGAGAAGTTAAGCCCGTTAGCGCCGATGGTACTCGGGGAGCAATCCCCCGGGAGAGTAGGACGCCGCCCATTACTTTCTTCGAACTGAAAGGTCCCGCAAGGGGCCTTTCGTCGTTGCTTGGCTACGCCGCGCGGAGCTTTTCGCGCCAGTCCGGGTCGAGCTCGCGCAGCCGGCGCACCCGCTCGCCGACCGGAGGGTGCGAGGCGAAGAGCGCCGCAAGCCCCTCGTCGGCGAACGGGTTTGTGGTGTAGAGCGGCTCCGTTGCGGGGCTCGCCTCGAAGCCGACGAGCTGCATCGCCTGCTCGAGCCGGATGAGCGCGTCGGCGAGCCCGTGCGGCGAGCCGCAGAGCTCGGCGGCGAACCGGTCGGCCTCGAACTCGCGCTTGGGCGAAAGCAGGAGGTGCACAAAAGCGGCCGCGAGCGGGCCGAGGACGAAGAGCAGGACACGCTGGAGCGCACCGCCGACCCTGGAGGCCTCGACGATCGTCGTTGCGATCACGACCGCGACGGTCTGCAGCAGGATGTCGCGGTGGCGCACGTGTGCCAGCTCATGGGCGACGATGCCCTCGAGCTCGGCTGGCGAGGCGACCCCCAGGAGCCCGAGCGAGATCGCAAGCCCGGCGCCGCCGCCGGCGCCGCGGCCCGCCGAAAGCGCCCGCGGGTAGCCGTCGGGGAGCACGTAGAGCTTCGGCTTCACGACGCCCGCCCGGGCCGAGAGCGCCTCGACCGTCGAATGAAGCGCAGGCGCCTCGCCCAGGAGCAGTTCGCGCGCCCCGACCATCCCCATCACGATTCGGTCGGCGTACCCATAGACGGCGCCGGCATGCAGGACGGCGGAGCGGGCGTATTGCTGCGCGAGGTGTTTGCCGCGGTGGCGCCAGCCCTTCGCCGCATGGAGGAGCGAGATGCCGGCGAGCAGGAGCCAGGCCTTGAGCGCGTTGCGCAGAACGAGAAGCCGCCGGCTCATTGCCTGACGTTGAGGCTACGCCTCGTCGGGCGTGTCGTCCGGGTCGTCCTCGGCGAGGCCGCGCGGCGGCCAGTCCGGTTCCGGGGCGTCGCAGCGGCTCGAACAGTGCAACGAAGCCACATTCTGGAGCGGAATCAGAATGTGCCCGTTCAACTCGACGTGGGCCACATCCTCGAGGTAGCAGTACGCCGTCAGGACGCCGTCCTGGTACTCGCCCCCGAAAAGGGCGATTTCGACCTGCTCGCCCTTGTACTTGTTGGTGTAGTCCTCCATACCCTGACCCTGAAGTTAGCGGATCGGCAGGGCGAGGCGATCATCGCGGAAGTGGAGTTCGAGGACGCCACAGTTCTCGATGGGATGAAACGGCTCGTCGCTGACGTGGCTGCGCACCGCCCGCATCGTGCCGCCGTGGGTGACGAGCAGGACGCGCGCGCCCGGGTGCTCGCGGGCGATCCGCTCCACCGCTGCGAGAACGCGCCCCGCGTGCTGCTCGCGGGTCTCTCCATCCGGGCGCTCGCCGCCTGGAAATCGAGCCGCGAGCTCGGCGCGTGTGAAGCCGGACCAGGACCCGACATCGATCTCGCGCAAGCCCGGATCGGCGACAACGGGGAGCCCATGCGGCTCCGCCACGATCTCCGCGGTCTCGTGCGCGCGCTGCAGGTCACTGGAATAGACCGCGTCGAAGGGAGTGGCGCGCAGCCGCGTCGCGAGCTCGCGGGCCTGCACCCGGCCCGTTTCGTTCAACGGTGGGTCGGCCCAACCCTGCCAGCGGCCCTCGCGATTCCACTCGGTCTCGCCGTGCCGCGCGAGGAGGATCGTCGTCACACAGCTAACGTAGCGACGGGATGGACCTCGGCCTCGAGAACAAGGTGTGTGTCGTGACCGGTTCGACGACCGGGATCGGGCTCGCCGTGGCGCGGCAGTTGCAGGAGGAGGGCGCACGTGTCGTGACCACCGGCCGGCGCGCAGACGGTGTCGGAGACGTGCACGTCGCCGCCGACCTGACCGAGCCGGCCGCAGCCGACGAGTTGATCGCCGCGGCCGAAGCGGCGTTCGGCCGCGTCGACTGCCTCGTGAACAACGTCGGCGGCACCGCCATCCGAACCCTCGAGGAGTTGACCGATGCGGACTGGGCGGTCTCCTTCGAACTCAACTTGATGACCGCGGTCCGGGCGACACGGTCGGCGCTCCCCGGGATGCAGGCACGCCGAAGCGGCGCGATCGTCAACGTCTCCTCGACGGCGGCGAAGCGGCCTTCTGCATCGATGCCCGACTACTCGGTGATGAAGGCCGCGATGCTGTCGTTTTCGCGCCTCGTTGCCGACCTCTACGCAGGGGACGGGATTCGCTGCAACGCGGTCACGCCGGGGCCTACCGCGACCGGGGCCTGGCTCGGCAAAGGCGGGCTCGCCGAGCAGCAAGGCGACCGCGACGAGGTGCTCGCGAAGGTGGGCGCCGGCAGGCCGCTCGGCCGGCTGGCCGAGCCCGAGGAGATCGCAGCCGTGATCGTCTTTCTGCTGTCCGACCGCGCCTCGTATGTGACCGGCGCGGCCTGGTCGGCCGACGGCGGCACCGTCCCGATCATCATCTAGCCTGGGCGCATGCCCGACCTTGCCGGGAGAGTCGCCGACGGCTTCGCTGCGCGGATCCGCGAGCTGGAGGTGCACGCCCTCTCGCCCCTCGCCGTCCGTTCCTACGAGAGCGCCGGCCGCGAGCGCGTCGAGGACGAGTGCCTCGTGCGCACGCCGTTCCAGCGTGACCGTGACCGGATCCTGCACTCGAAGCCGTTCCGGCGCCTGAAAGGGAAGACCCAGGTCTTCATCGACCCGGCGGGCGACCACTACCGCACCCGCATGACCCACACCCTCGAGACGACCGGCATCGCGCGGGTCGTCGCACGGGCGCTTCAGCTGAACGAGGACCTGACCGAGGCGATCGGCCTCGGGCACGACCTGGGCCACCCGCCGTTCGGTCATGCGGGCGAGGCGGCGCTCGACGAGCTTCTGCGCGAGGGAGGCGGCGACGGCTTCCGCCACAACGAGCAGTCGGCTCGGATCGCCGCCCGGCTGAATCTCTCGCACGAGGTTGTCGACGGCATTCTCACCCACACCGGCAGCCGAGACCCGACGACGCTCGAAGGGAAGATCGTCCGCATCGTCGACCGGGTCGCGTACATCAACCACGACATCGACGACGCGATCCGCTATGGGATCCTCGCGCAGGAGGACCTCCCGCGCGACGAACTCGACACGCTCGGCCCGACCGGGGCGAAGCGGATCGACACGCTGGTGCACGACCTCGTCGAGGCGTCGTCGCAGGCGGGCGATATCGTCCAGAGCGACGAGATCGGAGCCGCGATGCTCTCGCTCCGCGGCTTCATGTTCCAGCGCGTCTACCTCGGCCAGTCGACGAAACCCGAGCACGAGCGCGCCCACGCAGCGATCCGCC
>JANMJY010000033.1:0-1556 GCA_031371615.1 Actinomycetes bacterium
GGTCGCGCTCAGTGGGCGCACGGGGACGGTCGCGGCCGGCGTTCGCCCCGAGAAGCTCCGGCTCGGCCCGCCACGGGACGGCGAGAACTCGCTGTCCGGCACGGTCAAGGAGACCGCCTACGTCGGCGTCGCGACCCAGTACATCGTCTCGACCGGCGCCGGCGACCTCGTCGTCTACGCGCAGAACACCGACGGGAGCCGCCCGCTCGCACCCGGCTCGGCCGCGCTGCTCAGCTGGAGCCCCGAGTCCACGTTCGTCATCGACCCCCAACTCTCCGATGCCGAGGAGGCACCATGAATCGCACTCTCACCCGCAAGCAGTTGCTGGAACGTGCCGCGCTCGGCGGTGCCGCCCTGACGCTGCCGGGCTTCCTGGCCGCCTGCGGTGGCGGCTCGGACCAGGCCGCTGCGACGACGCAGGCGGCGAAGAAGCTCGCCGACCAGCTCCGGTTCTCCAACTGGCAGCTCTACATCGACTTCGACGAGAAGACGAAGAAGCGGCCGACGCTCGACCAGTTCACCAAGAAGACGGGCGTCAAGGTCGACTACTTCGAGGACATCAACGACAACGCGTCCTACTTCGGGAAGATCCAGCGGCCGCTGTCGCAGGGCCAGTCGATCGACCGCGACATCGTCGTCCTCACGGACAACTCGCGCTTCCCCTCGCTGCTGATCGAGAAGGGCTGGGCCGAGAAGCTCGACAAGTCCGCGCTCCCGAACATCTCGAACCTCCAGGACTCGCTCGCCCACCCGAGCTTCGACCCGGACCGCGAGTACAGCCTCCCGTGGCAGTCGGGCATGACCGGGATCGCGACCAACACGAAGCTGACCGGCGGCAAGCCCGTGCTGACGGTCGACGAGCTGCTCGAGAGCCCTGCTCTCAAGGGGAAAGTGACGATGCTCACCGAGATGGCCGACTCCGTGGCGGTCGTCATGCTCGCCAACGGCGACGACCCCACCAAGGTCGACGACGCGTCGTTCACGAAGGCGTTCGACCGGATCAAGAAGGCGGTCGACTCCGGCCAGATCCGCCAGTTCACCGGCAACGACTACAGCGGGCCGCTCTCGAAGGGCGACCTCACCGCCGCGCTCTCCTGGTCGGGCGACGTCGTGCAGCTCACGCTCGACAACAAGAACCTCCAGTGGAACCTGCCGGAGACGGGCGGGGCGATCTGGACCGACAACATGCTGATCCCGAAGGGCGGCGACGCCTTCACGGCCTCGACGTTCATGAACTTCGCCTACGACCCGGCGATCGCCGCCCAGATCGCCGCGTACATCAACTACGTCTCGCCCGTGAAGGGCGCGAAGGCGGCGATGGAGAAGATCGACCCGGACCTGGCCGCCAACCCGCTCGTCTTCCCGGACGACGCCACCCTCTCGAAGGTCAAGATCTTCGACTCGAAAGCGCTCTCGAACACGGACTATCTCGAGCGCTGGCAGGGGCTGATCGGCTCGTAGCCCAATGGCCTTTCTGCACCGCCACCGGGGGTTCCACGCGTGGGGGAACCCATGGTTCCCCCACGAGCCCCCTCCTTCGCCGCTCCGACGCCGCG
>JANMJY010000038.1:0-7152 GCA_031371615.1 Actinomycetes bacterium
GTCGCCGTGAAGCTCTTGACGAGCGTGCCACCGTCGTTCCGGATCCGGACGACCGGTGTGACGCCCGCGAGCGGTGTTCGGCCGTGCTGGAGCACGGTGATGTCGACCGGCCACGCCTGCTTCGCCTTCAGGCCCGCGGGCGGAAGCGAGCTGAGACCCACGGTCGCCCAGCCTCCGGCGCCGGCGGCCGGTGCGGCGACAGCGGCCAGAGCGAGCACGAGCACGAGCTTCTTCATGCGGACCTCCGTTCGGTTGACGACCGTGTTACACCCATCGTCGCGCGTCGGTTCCCTAGCCGATCGATCCGGCGAGCTCGAGCGCTTCGGCCCGCGTCAGGTCGCCCTCGAGCCGGAGCAGCAGCGGCCCGCGGTTCCAGAGCAGCACCGTCCCGGCGAGGTACGTCTCCTCGTCGCTGATCGCGCCGTTCTCGTTCAGGAACATGACGAAATGCTGGTCGCCCGTGATGAACAGGCCCTGGTGCCCGTCGACCCGGACCTGCTCGATCCGCGTCCCGCTACCTCCGAGCTTCTTGACCATCCCCTCCCAGACCCCACCGCGCAGTTGGGAGAGCACGAGCCGCGGCTTCTCCACGGGCCCGTAGACGAGCGAGGCCACGCGCGTACCCCGCACGAAGACTGCGTCGGGCTTGCCCAGGTCGACGAGCTCGAAGCCGACGCGGCGCTCCGCCTCCTCGCGGCTGACCCGCTCGCCGAAGTCGATCGGCTGCGCATTCACCTGCGGCAGGGTCTCCACGAGCTCGACGCTCGCACCCTTCAGGTGGAAGATCTCGAGGAAGGCGCTGCGGGCGCCCGGCGAGAGCGCGAGCACGCCGGCGACCACGGCCAGCAGTACGGCAAAGGCGAGTGCCAGCCGCGGCACGCGTGAGCCGCGTGCAGTACGCGGGTCGAAGGTGGGCTCGAGCCGCGGAGTCTCGGGCCAGGCGAGCTCCTCCCGGAGCGCAGTGAGGCGGAGCTCGAGCTCAGACACGGCTCTCCTCCAGCTGCCGGCGCAGCCGCGCGAGTGCCCGCGAGGTGCGCGACTTGACAGTGCCCCGGCGCAGCGACAGCACCTCCCCGATCTCTTCCTCGCCCAAGTCGAGCAGGTAACGGCACGAGAGGACCAGCCGGTCGGCCTCGCTCAAGAGCTCGAGCGCCTCCAGCAGCTCGGCGCGCTCCTCGGCGGCGAGTGCCCTCCCCTCGGGAGACGGAGCCGCGTCCCCCGAGGGAAGCTCGTGCGCCGCCCGCAGCGCAAGGGCCTCGCGGCGACCCTCGGCGCGGCGGCGGTTACGCGCCTCGTTCGCGACGATCGCGAGCAGCCAGGGGCGAAACGGCGCGCCGCGGCGGAAGCGCGGCAGCGCCCGCCAGGCCTTGGTCAGCCCAATCTGGGCGGCGTCCTCGGCGTCGGCGGCGTTGCGGGCGATCAGGTACGCGGTCCGGAAGGCGATCTCCTCGTGGTCGCGGACAAGCGCAGCGAACGCGGTGGCGTCACCACCACGGGCGCGCTCGACGAGCTTGTCCTCTGTCGGTGGTCGGCTCACCACTCGCCCCTTCTACACCGCGGGATCGGGCACGGTTCCACCGGACGTTGACAGCCAGGGCTACAGCGGCGTAGGGTCGGTGGTGAAGATACCTTCAGTCATGGTTCAGTGGCATTAAGGAGGATGGTTGTTCGAGAGCATCCTCGCGGTCGATCCGCAGCCTGAAGTCGACGTCGGCAGCCGGGTCCGTGCGATTCGCCACCTACGCCGGCTGACACTGAAAGAGGTCGCCGAGCGCACCGGGCTCTCCGAGAGCTTCCTCAGCCAGGCCGAACGTGGGCTGACGAGCGCCAGCATCGCCTCGCTGCAGCGAATCGCAACGGCGCTCGGCGTCGCGGTCTCCGACCTCTTCGCCCCCGACAGCACGCGGCGTCCGCGTGTCTCCCGGCGCGAGGCCCGCCAGTTCGTCGCGTGGGGCAAGCTCGGGCGGAAGGCGCTCCTGACACCGAAACCCTTCCACCATCTCGAAGTCGTCGTCGCGGAGCTCGACCCGGGTGGCTCCACCGGCGACGAGGCCTACCACCACGGCGACTCCGAAGAGGTGTTCATCGTGCTCGCGGGCCGAGTCCGCCTCCAGCTCGAGGCCGAGACCTACGAGCTCGGCTCCGGCGACAGCGTCCAGTACCGGAGCTCGACGCCCCATCGTGTTGTCAACCACGAGGACGAACCCGCCGAGGTCATGTTCGTCGTCTCCCCGCCGAGTTACTGATGAGCACGGTCGAGCTGCTCGGAGTGACGCGGCGGTTCGGCACCGTCGTCGCGGTCGACGCTCTCGATCTCGAGGTGCGGGACGGTGAGTTCCTCTCGCTGCTCGGGCCCTCGGGGTGCGGCAAGACGACGACGCTGCGCCTCATCGCCGGGTTCGAACGACCGGACGCCGGCGAGATCCGGATCGGCGGTAAGGACGTCGCCCGACTGCCGCCGTACCGCCGGCCCGTGAACACGGTCTTCCAGTCCTACGCGCTCTTCCCGCACCTGTCGGTGCTGGACAACGTCGCCTACGGGCTGAAGCAGCGGCGGGTGCCCCGAGCGCAGCGGCGCCGACGCGCCCTCGGGCTGCTCGAGCTCGTCCGGCTTGCGGGTGTCGAGCACCGCCGGCCGCATGAGCTCTCGGGAGGCCAGCAGCAGCGGGTCGCACTCGCCCGGGCGCTCGTGCTCGAACCGAAGGTGCTGCTGCTCGACGAACCGCTCGGCGCGCTCGACCTGAAGGTGAGGAAGGAGCTCCAGATCGAGCTGAAGCGGATCCAGCTGTCGGTTGGGATCACTTTCGTCTACGTCACGCACGACCAGGAGGAGGCGCTCGCGATGTCGGACCGTGTGGCGGTGATGAGCGGCGGCCGGATCGAGCAGCTCGCGCGCCCGCAGGAGATCTACGACGAGCCAGCGACTCCGTTCGTGGCCGGCTTCATCGGCGAAACGAACTTCATCGAGAGCCGGGGGCGAACGGTCGCGATCCGCCCGGAGGGCTTGCGCGTCGAGCGGGACGGCGAAGGCCTACCGGGGCGTGTTCTCGCGACGATGGTGGTCGGTCCGGCGGTGCAGTCGGTAGTCCGGCTCGAGGACGGACAGGAAGTGCTTGTCCGGGAGCAGCGGCGACGCGGGAACGAGGGCGCGGTCGCACTTGCCGAGGGCGAGCAGGTCAGGGTGAGCTGGGCCGACGTCGAGGCCCTGGAGTTCGAAGGAGGAGACAGATGAACGAGCACGAGATCGAGGACGTCCTCGACGGACGTCGCGTCGACCGGAAGGGCTTCGTAGCCGGGACCGCGGCAGCCGTCGCGGCGCTCGGCCTGGGGCGCTTCGGTGCAGCGGACGCACTTGCGGCGTCCGGCGCAGAGGCAGGGGAGCTCTTCTATTACAACTGGGCCGACTACGTGAACCCAAAGACCTACCCGGCGTTCACGAACGCGACCGGAATCAAGGTCAAGAAGGACTTCTACGTCTCGAACGAGGCGATGCTGGCGAAACTGAAGGGCGGCGCCCGCGGCTACGACCTGATCGTGCCGACGGGCTACATGGTGTCCATTCTCTCCCAGGAGAAGCTGCTGCAGCCGATCCAGTGGTCGAAGCTGCCGACCGTGAAGCGGAACATCAACTCGAAGTTCCGCCACCTCCCGTTTGACCGCAACGACCGCTTCTCGGTCCCGAAGGACTGGGGCACGACCGGCTTCATGTACCGCACGGATCTCGTCAAGGAGCGGCCGAAGACCTGGCGCGAATTCGTCAACCTGACGAAGGGAAAGTACTCGGGCAAGGTGACCGTGCTCGACGGAATCCCCGAGCTGATCGGTTCGATGCTCGTGATGCTCGGCTACTCATACAACACGGACAATCCGTCCCAGCTCGACAAGGCCAAGCAGGAGCTGATCGCGCTCAAGCCGCACCTCCGCGCGATCACCTCCACCGAGTACAAGCAGCAGCTGATCGCCGGGAAGATCGTGATGGCACTCGGCTGGAACGGCGACGGGCTCGCGGTGGCCGCGAAGAAGCCGGCCGCATACGTGATCCCCCAGGAGGGAGCGGAGTTCTGGGTCGACTCCTACGCGATCCCGGTCGGCGCGAAGAACCCAGAAGCGGCGCACAAGTGGATCGACTTCGTCTACGCAGCTCGCAACAACGCCGTCGAAACCTCGTACACATACTACGGCTCGCCTCTCAAGCCGGCCCTGCTCCGGGGTGTACTGGCGAAGAGCATTCTCAACAACCCTGCCGTCTTCCCGTCCTCGGCCGTGCTCGCAAAGCTGCAGGCCAACCAGGTGACGGCGCGGGGCACGGCGCTGCGCAATCGCATCTGGACGGAGTTCAAGAACGCATGAGCGGAGGTGGGGGCCGCCCTGGCCGCGGCGGCCCCCGCTACCCCGCCTGGCTCGCGCTGCCGGCGCTCGGCTGGTACGCCGCCTTCTTCCTCGCCCCGCTCGGCTTCATCGCTGCGTACAGCTTCGCCGAGCTCTCCGGCTTCGTCGGGATCGACTTCAGCTGGAACCTGGACAATTATCGCTACCTCTGGGAACCGGTCTACCGCGACATCTTCGTCCGCACCCTCGGGCTGGCGAGCTTCGGCACCGCTGCCACTCTCCTCGTCGGCTTCCCGTTCGCCTACTGGCTCGCCCGCTACAGCCGCCGTCGGACACTGCTGCTCCTGCTCGTGATCGTCCCATTCTGGACTAGCTTTCTGATCCGCACGTACGCCTGGCTGATCATCCTCGACCCGTCGTTCCCGGTCTTCCGCGCCTTCCACATCGACCTCCTCTACACGACATCGGCGATCTACATCGGCGTCGTCTACAACTACCTGCCGCTGATGGTGCTGCCGCTCTACGCGGCGCTCGAGCGGATCGACTGGGCACTCGTCGAGGCGGCTCAGGACCTCGGCGACAGCCCGCTGCGCGCGTTCCGGCGCGTCACACTCCCGCTCGCGCTGCCCGGCGTCGTCGCCGGCTCGCTGCTCGTCTTCATTCCGCTGACCGGCGAGTACCTCATTCCCGCGATCCTCGGTGGCAACAAGACGGCCTACACGGGCACGCTGATCGCACAACAGTTCAGCGAGGCGCACGACTGGCCGCTCGGCTCCGCGATCGCGATGGTCGTGATCGCCTCGATGACCGTCGTCCTCGTCGCGTTCTCGAGGATCGCAGCGCACGGAGAGGCCGCCCATGGGTAGGCGGCTGCTCGCGGCGCATGCGCTGCTCGTGTACGCGTTCCTCTATGCGCCGGTCGTCGTCGTGGTGGTGTACGCCTTTAACGGCGGTCGGCAGACGCTCAACTGGGAGGGGTTCTCGACGAAGTGGTTCGGCGCAGCGCTCGAGGACGACTCGATCACGAGCGCACTCCGGAACTCGCTTCTGATCGCGGCTGGCACTGCCGTCGTCTCCTGCCTGTTGGGGACACTCCTCGCGCTCTCACTACCACGGATGTGGCGGGCCCTGCGCGTGCCGGTCGACGCGCTCGTGACGATGACGCTCGTGACGCCGGAGATCGTCTTCGGGATCGCCGCCCTCGTCTTCTTCACCGAGGTCGGGGTGACCCTCGGCCTCAAGACAGTGCTCGCCGCCCATGTCGTCTTCAACACGTCGGTCGTCGCCCTGGTCGTGCGCGCGCGCTTCGTCGGCATGAGCCAGGAGTTCGAGGAGGCGTCGTTCGACCTTGGCGCGGGGCCGCTCTCGACCTTCCGCCAGGTGACGCTGCCGCGGCTCGCGCCTGCGATCGTCGCCGGCGGCCTGCTCGCGTTCACGTTCTCCTTCGACGACTTCTACACGTCCTTCTTCGTCACCGGGGCGGGGACGACGACGCTGCCGCTGTACGTCTTCTCGTCGCTGCGCTTCGGCGTGTCACCGATCGTGAACGCGACGGCAGCGATGGTGCTCGCGCTGACGATCGCCGCCGTCGTGCTGGCCTACATCGTGCTGCGGCGGAGCGGCGGCCGGGCCGGCGGAGTGTTCCCCGGGGTACGGTAAGCGCGTGGCACGGGCGGTCGGGATGAATCACATCGCAATCGAGGTCGGCTCGCTCGACGAGGCACTGGCGTTCTACGGAAGCCTGTTCGAGCTGGAGCTGCGCGGCCGGATGGAGGGGATGGCGTTCGTCGACATGGGCGACCAGTTTCTCGCGTTCGCCCAGCGGTCGGCACAGCGCAGCGATCCCGACGGAGAGCGCCACTTCGGGCTTGTCGTCGATGACCGCGCGGCCGTGCTCGCGGCCGCCCGCAACGCAGGCGTCGAGATCTTCGGCGGCAACTCCTTCCGCGACCCGTGGGGCAACCACGTGCAGATCGTCGAGTACGGCGCCGTCCAGTTCACGAAGACGCCGGAGATCCTCCGTGGGATGGGGCTCGACCTCGAGAAGACCGAGTCCGCGCTCGCGGAGCTGCGCGACAAGGGTCTCGCCTGACCCAGCTCAGCGAGCACGACCTCGCTTCGCTCCTGGTGCTACTCGCGGCGGGCGCCGCGATGCTCGTGCTCGTCCCCAAGCTCCGCATCCCGTACCCGATTCTGCTCGTGCTCGGCGGGCTCGTGCTCGGGTTTGCCCCTGGGCTCCCGACGATCGACCTGCCCCCCGACCTCGTCCTCGTCGGCGTGCTGCCGCCGTTGCTGTACGGAGCAGCGTTCTTCACTTCGCTCCGGGATCTCCGCGCCAACGTGCGGCCGGTGGGACTGCTCGCGGTGGGCCTCGTCCTGCTGACGATGGTGGTCGTCGCGGTCGTCGCGCATGCGATCGTGCCCGACCTGCCGTGGGCTGCGGCCTTCGTGCTCGGCGCCGTGGTCTCGCCCACCGACCCGCTCGCAGCGGCGGCGATCATGCAGCGCCTCGGCGTCCCGCGCCGGATCGTGAGCGTCGTCGAGGGCGAGAGCCTCGTCAACGACGGCACGGCGCTCGTCGCATACCGCTTCGCCGTGGTCGCAGCGATCAGCGGCACGTTCTCGCTCCTGGAGGCGGGGATGTCCTTCGTGCTCAACGTCGCAGGCGGCGTCGTCGTGGGGCTCGCGGTCGGCTGGATCGTCCGCCAGGTGCGCCGCCGGCTCGACTTCCCTCCCGCGGAGGTGACGATCTCCCTGCTCACGGGCTATTTCGCGAACAACCCCGCGGAGCTGATCGGCGTCTCCGCGGTGATCGCCGCGGTC
>JANMJY010000042.1:0-3425 GCA_031371615.1 Actinomycetes bacterium
CGCGCCGGACGGGCAGACGATCGAGCCGTCCGTCTCGGTCCCGACGGCCGCGACCGCGAGATCGGCGGCCGCGGCGACGGCCGAGCCTGAGCTCGAGCCGCACGGGTTGCGACCGAGGACGTAGGGCATGTTCGTCTGGCCACCGATGCCGCTCCAGCCGCTCGACGACGGGCCGGATCGGAAGTTGGCCCACTCGGACAGGTTGGCCTTGCCGATGATGATCGCGCCGGCGGCCTTCAGCTTCTGCGCGATGAAGGCGTCGTTGGGCGTGCTCCCGGCGAGCGCCCAGGAGCCGGCCGTCGTCGGCATGCCGGTGGTGTCGACGTTGTCCTTGACGATGATGGGAATCCCGAGCAGCGGACGGTGGTCGCCGTCGCGTCGCGCCCGGTCGGCAGCTCGCGCGTCGGCGAGGGCCGTCGGGCTGACCGTGATCACCGCGTTGAGCGTCGGGTTGAGCTGGCGGATGCGCCGGAGATAGAAGTTCGTCAACTCGACGGAGTTGATCCGGCGCGAGTTCATCACCTTTTGGAGCTCCGGGATCGTCGTCGCGTCGACGTCGATACCGGCGACCTTGATCTTCGTCGGGTTGCCCGCGGGCCCGCTCAGCGCCGCGGCGCCGGACACCCCGAGCAAGAAGGCCACCAGGGTCGTCAGAACAAGGAAGTGCCGAAGTCGGCTGCTCATCGTGTGACCTCCGCGGGTCGGTGGGGCGGACGCTGCAATCGCATGGCTTGGGCCGCGATCAAGGGCTGGATTCTATAACCGCCATGAGTGCGGACGTTCGCGGGTTCGATTCCCGCCACCGCGTGGTCACTCGACACCGGAGTCGAAGCGGCACTAGGATCGCGCGCGGTGGGCATCGAGCGCTTCGATCGCGTCCCGCTCCTCTTCGGACCGTCTCCAGTCCATCGACTCGAGCGGTTGAGCGAGCATCTCGGTAGCGCGGTCGAGATCTGGGCCAAGCGGGAAGACTGCAACTCGGGGCTCGCGTACGGCGGCAACAAGGTGCGCAAGCTCGAGTACCTCGCCGCGGACGCGCTCGCGCACGGGTGCGACACGCTCGTCTCGATTGGCGGCGTGCAGTCGAACCACACCCGTCAGGTCGCAGCCGTCGCCGCACGGCTTGGCCTTCACTGCGTCCTCGTGCAGGAGCGCTGGGTGGAGTGGCCGGACGTCGTCTACGACAAGGTCGGCAACATCCTCCTCGCGCGGATCATGGGTGCGGACGTGCGGCTCGACCCGTCCGGCTTCGACATCGGGATCCGGAGGAGCTGGGAGGACGCGCTCGCGTCGGTCGAGGAGGCCGGCGGCAAGCCGTACGCGATTCCGGCAGGCGCCTCCGATCACCCGCTCGGTGGGCTCGGGTTCGCGCGCTGGGCCGACGAGGTGGCCGCGCAGGAGCAGGAGCTCGGCGTCTTCTTCGACACCGTCGTCGTCTGCTCCGTGACCGGATCGACTCAGGCGGGGATGGTGGCCGGATTCGCTGCCCAGGAGACCGATCGGGCCGTGCTCGGGATCGACGGCTCCGCGACCGTCTCGCAGACGTGGGCTCAGATCGCACGCATCGCCAGGGCGACGGCTGAGGCCATCGACCTCGGCCGCGAGCTCGACGACTCGGAGATCGTCCTCCTCGATGAGTGGCACGCAGGCACGTACGGCATCCCGGACGAGAAGACGATCGACGCCATCCGTCTGTGCGCACGGCTGGAAGGGGTGCTCACCGATCCCGTGTACGAGGGCAAGTCGATGGCCGCGCTGATCGACCTCGTTCGGTCGGGACGGATCGCGCCGGGAGCGCGAGTGCTCTACGCGCATCTGGGCGGTCAGCCGGCGCTTAACGCCTACGCCGGGGTGTTCTGAGAGCTGACCCGGAGCTGCGGCTTGACCGTGGCTGGAGACGCGAATTAGGGTCGCTTCGATGACGTGGTACGAGTTCTGGCTCTTCCTTCACATCCTCGCGGCGATGGTCTGGATCGGCGCGGCCACGGCGATGCAGGTGTTCGGCATCCTGACGAAGCGAGCTGCGGACCCCGCCAAGTCGGCCTTCTTCGCCCAGAACGTCTCCTTCACCGTCAACCGGGTGCTCTTCCCGACCTCGCTCGTCGTCCTGGCTGCAGGGATCGGGCTCGTCGAGGACGGAGACTGGGACTGGAGCGAGCCGTTCGTGTTCTGGGGCCTGCTGCTCTGGGTTGCGGTCGCGGGGGTCGCGTTCGGTTTCCTCGGACGCGCAGTCGGGAGTGCCGGCGCTCGTCTGGCCGCGGAGGGCCCAAGCCCGGCGCTGGCTCTCCGGTTTCGCAACCTCACCTGGCTCTCCCGCGCGCTGCTCGTGACCTTGGTCGTGATCGTGTTCCTGATGACGATCAAGCCCGGAGCCTGATCGCCGCGTGAGCACCTGGGACCTGCTCGCCGATCTCGAGCTCGAGATCGACCGCTACACGATCGAGCATCACAGCCGCCAGGTGAGACCCGGCTGGGACCGATCACCACCACCTACGTGCTCCACGGTGGGGGCGCCGAGGGTCGCGGCGCCGCGGCGACCATCACGGCCGTGACGGAAGCTAACGGGGACGGGTGCGGCGCGGGGGCTAGACGCGATCTAGCCCCCGCGCATAGGTTTAGCCGCGACTAAAGTCGGACTCCTCTACTGGAACGAGAACCCTGTTGCGAACGGGTGCCAGAGCCGCGTCGCCGCCGTTGGCTCAGTGAAGGTGCGTGACGGCCTGCGCGAACGCCGGGTAGTCGCTGATGATCCTCTTGGCCAGGAACCTGGAGCCGTTGATGTTGAGGTGGCTGCGATCGCGATAGAGCAGCTGTCCACCCCGGGCCATGTCACAGGTCGTCTCGTCGCAGAAGTACCGTGACGTGTTCAGCATGTGGACTCGTGGGACCTGCCGCACCGTCGCCAGCAGCGCCGGGTAGAAGACCGAGTAGTCGCGGTGGAACCTCCGAGCATCCCTCGAGCAGTCGGTCGGCAGGAAGAGGGCCTTGCGGTACTTGCAGCCAAACGGGTCGAACGAGAAGAAAGGGACGTCATCCGTGACGAATGTGGTCTTTCCGGCCAGGCTCAACGCCTCGAGAGTCTTCAGCAGTCCGGCGCTGCGAACTCCTCGCAGATACCAGAACTCGCTCAGAACCACGGTCTTGATCGTGGAACTTGCTGCCACTTGGTCGACGATGCGAGCGCCGTCAGGCTTCGTCGTCAGGAGTGCGTCGTCGAGGATGTAGTAGACGATGTTCTCCCGGGGTAGCGCCTCGGCAAGCCCGAGGAAGAGATGTTCGGCATGGCTGTCGCCGATGACGGCGACGGAAATGTCCTTGCCGGGCTTCGACTGTTGGCACCGTAGGACTCCCTCCCAGCTCAGAGCTCTCTCCCGGAGCTCTTTCGGAGTGCAGGGGTAGAAGGAGTCGCGCACAAGGCGATGCCA
>JANMJY010000062.1:0-2252 GCA_031371615.1 Actinomycetes bacterium
TGTCGCCCCGACCGGGTCGAATCGCCCAGGTGATCGAGGTCGACCTGCCGCAGCCGCGCGGGGCGGCGACGCGCGAGGACACGCGTTTCTTCGAGCTCGTCACTGCAGTGCGCGAAGCGCTTGCGGCCGGCGGCGGCCCCGAGGCCGGCCTGCCTGCAGCAGCGACGGAGGAGCTCTACTGACCTCGACCGTCATCGAGCCGGTTCCGCGTGGGCTCACGCGCGAGCTGGGCGGCCGCGCGCGAGACTGGATCCCGGCGATCATCGTCTTCCTGCTCGGCGTCGGCCTCTGGCAGGGCCTGACGACGGCGCTCCACGTCGAGACGTTCCTGCTCCCGAAGCCGTCGGACATCGCGCGGGCTTTCTGGACGGACAAGGCCGTGCTCTGGGACTAAGGCCTTTACACGCTCAAGGAGGCCGCCGGCGGCTTCGCGCTCGGGTCGGGCCTCGGCGTCCTCACCGCGCTCCTGCTCACACGCTTCCGCGCCGCCGGCCGCGCGATCATGCCCTTCGCGATCGCGGCCAACGCGGTGCCGATCATCGCCTTCGCGCCGATCACGAACAACTGGTTCGGGCTCCTGAACCCGTTCTCGAAGATGGCGATCGCCGCCGTGCTTTGCTTCTTCCCGACGATGGTCAACACGCTCCGGGGGCTCACGTCCGTGAACCCGAGGTCGATCGAGCTGATGCGCTCCTACGCTGCCGGCGACGTTTCGACATTCCGCCACGTCCGGATCCCGAACTCGCTGCCGTTCATGTTCACCGGGTTGAAGGTCGCCGCCGTGCTCTCGATGATCGGTGCAATCGTCGGCGAGTACTTCGGCGGCCCGACAAATGCCCTCGGGGTGAGCATCCTGAACGACACGCAACTCTTCAACTTCCCGCGGGCGTGGGCCGGCATCGTGCTCGCGAGCGCGTTCGGGATCGTGTTCTACGGCGCGGTCGCTCTGGCGGAGCGCCTGACCACCAGCTGGGCTCCCGCCGCGCGAGGCTTTCGCGGCGAGTGATCGAGGGTCAGAATGACAACCACGCGGCCAACTTGGGTCGCTCGAGGCAGAGGAGGGTAAGTTGAGGAGGAAGCACTGGGTCTTGACGGTGGCCGCACTGGCCTGCGCAGGTCTGGCGGCCTGGGTGGCCGTGGCAGCGGCGGCACCGGAGGGCAAGTCGGCGACGAAGGTCACGCTGCAGCTGAAATGGGTGACGCAGGCGCAGTTCGCCGGCTACTACGCGGCGCTCGATAAGGGCTACTACAAGCAGGCGGGACTCGACGTCTCGATCAAGGTCGGCGGGCCGAGCATCACGCCGGAGACGGTCGTCGCGGGCAAACGCGCCGAATTCGGGCTCGACTGGCTCCCCAACCTCTTCGCGACGCGCGAGAAGGGCGGCAAGCTCGTCTCGGTCGCACAGGTCTTCGCGCGGACGGGGATGACCGAGGTGACGTGGAAGGACAGCGGCATCGACACGATCGCGAAGATGCGGGGCAAGAAGGTCGGCGTCTGGTGCTGCGGCAACGAGCCCGAGCTCTTCGCAGCCCTGCAGAAGAACGGGATCGACCACTCGAAGTCGAGCGACGTGACGATCGTCAACCAGCCGTTCGACATGCAGCTCTTCCTGAAGCGGCAGGTCGACGCTGCCGCGGCAATGACCTACAACGAGCTCGCCCAGGTGCTCGAGTCGAAGAATTCGAAGACGGGCAAGCTCTACCAGCTGAAGGATCTGAACGTGTTCCGGATGTCCGATCCGAAGGTCGGCACGGGCATGCTCGAGGACAACGTCTTCGTCCGCGAGGACTGGCTCAAGGACAAGGCCAACCAGGACACGACGGTGAAGTTCCTGAAGGCCTCGTTCCAGGGGTGGATCTGGTGCCGTGACCATCAGGCCGACTGCATCAGCATCGTGCTGAAGAACGGGTCGCTGCTGGGCAGGGGCCACCAGACCTGGCAGATGAACGAGATCAACGCACTCGTCTGGCCGAACCCGAGCGGCGTCGGCCTCGCCCCGGCTGGGTCGGTCTCGAAGACGGCGTCGATCGCGCGCAGCTACGGCGTGATCAAGAAGCTCCCGTCGGGGGCGACGAACTACGCGTACGCGTCGAAGGCCCTGGCGCAGCTCAAGGCTGCCGGCGTGGACGTGACCGGCAAGAACTGGAAGAAGGCGACCGTCAGGGTGACGCCGGGCGGTAAGTAGGCAACGACCGAGAAGGGAGATCCGGATGTCCGTTCTGATCAAAGGTGGCCGCGTCATCACCGCGGC
>JANMJY010000078.1:0-18771 GCA_031371615.1 Actinomycetes bacterium
GCCAAGGTCGGCCCGCATCACGAGCCCTACATGCCCTAGGAGGATTTGATGGACCCGATCGAACCGAAGTCTGCGGCAATGCTGATTCAGGACCTGCAGAACGACGTGATCATCGAGGGCGGCGCGTTCGCCGACTCCGGAGCGCCCGCGCACGCGACGAGCCAGAACGTCGTCGAGAACGTGAAGGGACTCGCGGCCGCCGCGCGCAAGGCCGGCGTGCAGGTGATCCACGTCTGGTACATCGTCGAGCAGGGCGCGCCCGGCCTGAAGCAGAACGCACCGTTGTTCCAGGGCGTCAAGGACGCGAATGCATTGGTGCGCGGCTCCTGGGGCGCTGCTCCGGCGGACGGCCTGGAGCCGCAGGACGGCGATCAGATCGTCGAGAAGATGCGGATGAATGCCTTCTACAACACGAGGCTCGACATCCTGCTGCGCGGGCTCGGCGTCGAGACGCTGATCATCACGGGCGCCTGGACGAACATGTCGATCGAGCACACCGCCCGCCATGCCGCCGACGCCGGCTACCGCGCGGTCGTCGCCTCCGACGGCACGTCGACTGTCGACGACGACTGGCAGAACGTCGCCCTGAACTACGCGATGCAGAACGTCGCGGCGGTGGGCACCTGCGCCGAGATCGCCGCCGCACTGAAGTGATCGTCGAGCAGCGCGACTATCACGTCTTCACCGGGAAGCTGCGCGAGCTCGTGCAGCTCTACGACACCGAGGGGATCGCGCTCCAACAGGAGCACCTCGGGCAACTCGTCGCAGCGTTCACGACGGACATCGGGGCGCTCTCGACCTACACCAGCATGTGGGCCTACGACAGCCACGCTGAACGCGAGCAGCGCCGCGACCGGCTCCAGGCCGACGAGCGCTGGGTCGCCTTCCTCGCGAAGATCCAGCCGCTGATCCACACGCAGGTGAATCGGATCCTCGCGCCGACGTCGTTCTCACCGCTGCGCTGATGGTGCTCGAGGGCAAGGTCGCGATCGTCACGGGCGGTTCGCAGGGGATCGGCAAGGCGATCGCCCAGGGGCTCGCCAGCGAGGGGGCGCGGATCGTGATCGCCGACCTCGCGCGCGCCGAGGACGCGGCGGCCGAGTACGACGGCGGCGTCGGCCTCGCCGTCGACGTCGCGTCCGAAGCGGACACGCAGCGGCTGGCCGCCGAGGTGCAGGAGCGCTGCGGCCGCATCGACGTCCTCGTCAACAACGCCGGCCTCTACGCGTCGCTCGAGATGCGGCCGTTCGACCAGATCCCGCTCGAGGAATGGCGTCAGGTGATGGACGTGAACGTCGCCTCCATGTTCCTCACCGCGAAGGCGGTGGTGCCGGTGATGCGCGAGCAGGGCGGCGGCAAGATCGTGAACATCTCGTCCGGCACGCCTTTTCGCGGCGTGCCCTTCCTGCTCCACTACGTGACGAGCAAGGGCGCGATCGTCGCGTTCACGCGGGCGCTCGCGAAGGAGCTCGGCAAGGACAACGTGCTCGTCAACTGCGTCGCGCCGGGGTTCACGATGAGCGAGGGTGTCAAGCAGAATCCGGAGGTCGTCGAGAAGCTCCGCGACGTCTCGGTCGCCGCGCGGACGATCCAGCGCGACCAGGAGCCGGAGGACGTCGTCGGCGCAGTCGTCTACCTGGCCGGCCCCCACTCCGATTTCGTCACCGGCCAGACGATCGTGATCGACGGCGGCCAGTACTTCCATTGATCCTCCGCCTGACCCAGCATCCCGACGGAGTGACGACCCCGGTCGGCGATCGCGTCGTCTACGACGTCGAGCACGACGAGGCGCACTACGGCGCCGCCCAGGTCGACGGGCACGCGCTCGTGTGGGAGCTGACGGAGCGGCCAGAAGGCGACTGGCTGCTGCGCTGCGACCGCGTCGACTTCCCGCCCGCTGGCGTCGCCTACCGTCACACACATCCCGGGCCGGGGCTGCGCGTCCTGCTGACGGGTCGGATCCGGATCGAGACCCAGGGCGAGTCGCACGAGTACGGGCCGCTCGAGTGGTGGTACGAGAGCGGCCCCGACCCGGTCTATGCAGCCGCGTCCGAGACCGAGGAGACGGCGTTCGTCCGTGTGCTCGTCCTTCCGGTGGAATGGTCCGGGAAGCGGACGATCGCCTACGTCGATCCGGCCGACGAGGAGAAGCCGAAGCTGCAGCGGGCGCGGATCTACCTCGAGCAGCCGCTGTGAGCCGTCGCGGCGGAAAAGTCCTCGTCGACCAGCTCGTAGTCCACGGCGCGGACACGATCTTCAGCGTGCCGGGCGAAAGCTTCCTGGAGGTGCTCGACGCCCTGTACGAGTCGCCGCTGCGCCTGATCACGTGCCGTCACGAGTCGGGTGCCGCGAACATGGCGGACGCGTACGGGAAGCTCACCGGCCGCCCCGGGATCGCGATCGTCACCCGCGGCCCGGGCGCGACGCACGCCTCCGTCGGCGTGCACACGGCGTTCCAGGACTCGACGCCGCTGATCCTGCTCGTCGGCCAGGTCGCGTCCGATCAGGAGGAGCGCGAGGCCTTCCAGGAGGTCGACTACCGCCGCATGTTCGGCCCGCTGGCGAAGTGGGTGGCGCAGATCGATCGCGCCGACCGGATCCCGGAGTACGTCCATCGAGCCTTCACGACGGCCTGTGCGGGCCGGCCCGGGCCAGTGGTGCTCGCGTTGCCGGAGGACATGCTCTCGACCGAGACCGACGCGGCCGACGCAGAGCCGTTCCACGTCGTGCAGCCGCATCCCGGCCCGGATGCGATCAACCGCCTGCAGACGCTGCTCGAGCGCTCCGAGCGGCCGTTCGTCCTGCTCGGCGGCGCGGGCTGGACGCCGCGGGCCTCGGAGGACATGCGCACGTTCGTCGAGGCGAACGAGCTCCCGGCCGGCGCAGCGTTCCGGCGGCAGGACGCTCTCGACAACGACTCGCCGAGCTACGCGGGCGACGTCGGCGTCGGCGTCAACCCGAAGCTCGCCGCGCGCGTCCGCGACTCCGATCTGCTGCTCGTCGTCGGCCCGCGGCTCGGCGAGATGACGACCTCCGGCTACACGCTCGTCAGGTCGCAGACGCTCGTGCACGTCCATCCCTGCGCGGAAGAGCTGGGTCGCGTCTACCGGCCGGAGCTGCCGATCCTCTCCGGCCCCGAGCAGTTCGCCGCGGCGGTCCGCGAGCTGCGCGCCGAGCCGCGCTGGCGCGACTGGACGACGGCCGCGCGCTCCGACTTCGAGGAATGGCAGCAGCCAACTCCGATGCCCGGCACGCTCGACCTGGGCGAATGTGTCGCCCACATGCGCGAGCGTGTCCCCGACGCGATCGTCACGAACGGTGCGGGCAACTTCTCGGTCTGGGCGCATCGCTTCTGGCGGTGGCACGACTACCCGTCGCAGCTCGCACCCACGAGCGGCGCAATGGGCTACGGCGTGCCCGCCGGAGTCGCCGCCAAGCTCGTCGCGCCCGAGCGCACCGTGATCTGCTTCGCGGGCGACGGCGACTTCCTGATGAGCGGCCAGGAGCTCGCGACCGCAATGCAGTACGACCTGCCGCTCGTCGTCCTCGTCATCAACAACGGCATGTACGGAACGATCCGGATGCACCAGGAGCGGCACTTCCCAGGGCGCGTCGTCGGCACGGATCTCGCCAATCCGGACTTCGCGGCGTACGCCCGCGCCTTCGGGGCGTTCGGCGAGACGGTGACCGAGACGGCGCAGTTCGCCGGCGCGTTCGACCGCGCGCTCGCAGCCGGCACGCCCGCGCTGCTCGAGCTGCGCATCGATCCCGAGGCGATCACGCCCCGCACGACGTTGAGCGCGATCCGTGCGGACGCGCTGCGCAACCAGTGACGGACGACTGGAACGCGCTCATCACCGAGGTCGAGCCGCTGCCGGCTCGGCCCGGCCCGCTGCACGGGAAGCGTCTGCTCGTCAAGGACCTGATCGACACCGCCGGGATCCGCACGACCTACGGCTCGAAGCTCTATGCCGACCACGTCCCCGCACGGACCGCGTCCGCAGTACAGCGCCTCGTCGACGCTGGCGCCGTGATCGTCGGCAAGGCGAACCTGCACGAGTTCGCGTGGGGCGCGACCAGCCAGAACCCGTGGTACGGGACAGTGCAGAACCCGACGCAGCCCGGCCGGACGACCGGCGGCTCGTCAGGCGGCAACGCGGCGGCGCTCGCGGCGGGCCTGTGCGAGCTCGGCCTCGCCACGGACACGGGCTGCTCGATCCGCCTCCCGTCCGCCTGCTGCGGGCTCGTCGGGCTGAAGCCGAGCTGGGGCCGGATTCCGACCGACGGCGTCTTCCCGCTCTGCCCCACCTTCGACACCGTCGGGCCGATGGCCCGCACCGTCGAGGAGGTCGCGCTCGCCTGGTCGGTGCTCGCGGGTGCGCCCGTGCCCGAGCCGCGGCTGCACGGCCTCACGATCGGCCTGCTCACGAAGCCCCCGTCCGTCGGCGGGCCGGCGCTGCCCGAGAACGGCGCGGCGGAGCAGTACGTCGAGCGGCTCGAGCAGCTCGGCGCGCGCGTCGTGGCGGCGGAGGTGCCGGAGCCGTCGGACGACACCTGGCCGCTCTTCTTCCACGAGGCCGCGGAGTCGCATCGGGGGACGTTCCCCGAGCGAGCGGCCGAGTACGGCGAGAACGTCCGCGGGAAGCTCGAGCACGCGCAGACGATCGATCCAGCCGATGTCGCACGCGCACGCGTCGCCGTCCAGACCTGGCGCGAGTACCGCCCGCAGGTCGATCTCTACGTCGCGCCGGTAGTTGGCGTCGAGCTGCCGCCGGTCGACTGCGACGAGCTCGAGGTACGGATTCCCCTGACCGCGTTCCTGCGGCCCTTCAGCGTCCTCGGCTGGGCGGCGCTTGCGATCGGCGACCTCCAGCTCGTCGCACCGCGCGACGAGGTCGTGCTCGCCGCCGGGCTCGCGTGGGAGCGCACGCACGCGCTCACACGGGACTGAGGATCGCCGTGCTGCGGAGCAACTCCACGAGGCTTGCGCCGGCCTGCGTCCATTCGGTGCGCGCGTAGGCGACGAGCTCGCGCCGCACGGGCGGGTCGAGGAGGAGAACGGCGCCCTCGAAGCCGGAGGGGAGGATGTTGTCCGGCACGAGGGCCGGTCCCAGCCCGGCCGCCGCCAACCGCGCCGCCGCCTCCGACTGTGCGGTGCGAACGGCGGCCCGCGGCTGGAAGCCCGCCCGAGCACAAGCGCCCATCACGATCTCGTTCAACCCGAAGTCGGTTTCGAAGAGCACCCAGCGGCGTTCGGCTAGCTCCTCCAATCGGATGGTGCCGCGGTCTGCGAGCGGGTCTGTCTGGCCGAGCACGACGACGAACTGTTCGTGACCCAGCGGCTCGATCGGCCCGGCCCAGTCGGTCGGCCTCGGTCCGACCGCGACGTCGCCATTGCCCCGACGTACGCTCTCCTCGAGGTTCCACCGGTTGCTGTGCTCGTGTAGGCGCACCATCACTTCGGGGTGGCGCGCGTTCCAGAGCCGCAACGCGTTCGGGAGGATGCCGACCGCGATCGACCGGACGGTGGCGATCTCGATCTCGCCCGACTCGAGCCCGAGCGCCGTCCGCGCGCCGCGGGCGGCGCGCTCGGCGGCTTCGACGGCCCCGCGGGCCTCCGGCAGCAGCGCTCGCCCCGCAGGTGTGAGCACGGCGCCCCTGGGCAGGCGCTCGAGCAGCGTCCCGCCGAGCTCTGTCTCCAGGGCGCGGATCTGCTGCGAAAGAGATGGCTGCGCAATGCCCAGCCGCGCGGCCGCACGAGTGAATGAGCCTTCCGTCACGATCGCCAGAAAGCACTCGAGCTGACGTAATGTCATAGGAAAAACCTATCGCGTTCGGAGGACAAACGCCCTTGCCCTATGGCTCCCGAGCAAGAGAAGATCGCCCAGGTGCGAGCAACGGCGCTCAACCACGTCAGCATCTCGGCCCGGGATCTCGAGGAGTCCGCCCGCTTCTACGAGGAGCTCTTCGGTTTCGAGCGTCTGCCGACGCCCACGTTCAGCGTCCCCGTCGTCTGGCTCCGCGTCGGCGACCAGCAGCTCCATCTCTTCCAGCAGCACCAGAGCGAGGCGCCGCAGTTCCACCACATCGGCTTGGAGGTAGACGATTTCGAGGCGTTCTACCTCCGCCTCGAGGAGCTCGGGATTCGAGACCCAGCGTGGTTCTCCTCGATCTACGAGCTGCCGAGCGGCGAGGTGCAGATGTACCTGCGTGATCCCGGCGGCAACCTCGTCGAGATCGACTGGCCCGATGCGCGCACCCTCGACCGCGCGATCATCACCGACCTGCGCAAGCTCGCCGACGACCAGCCCCAGGCGCCAGGAGCTGAGAACGCGTCCCTCTTCACGGCGAGGGCCTGAGCCTTGGCGACGGTCGTCCTCCTCGGCACGCTCGACACGAAAGGGCACGAGTACGCCTTTCTGCGCGACCGTGTGCGGGAGCACGGTGTGGACGTCGTTCTGGTGGACGCGGGGATCATGGGCGAGCCTCTCGCCGCGCCGGACATCGGCCGTGAGGAGGTTGCAGCCGCGGCGGGCGCGGAGGTCGGCCAACTGGCCGCCGCCGGCGATCGCGGCGCCGCGATCGAGACGATGGCGCGCGGCGCGGCCGAGATCGTGCAGCGGCTGCACGCCGAGGGCCGGCTCGACGGAATCGCCGGTCTCGGCGGATCCGGCGGCTCGGCTCTCGTCACGCAGGCCATGCGCGCGCTGCCGGTCGGCGTGCCGAAGCTGATGGTCTCGACCGTCGCTTCAGGCGACACACGACCGTATGTCGGCGCGACCGACGTGACGATGACCTACTCGGTCGTCGACATCGCCGGCGTCAACCGGATCTCGGCGCAGATCATGGCCAACGCGGCCGGCGCGATCGCCGGTATGGCGAAGGCGACCGTGCCGCCGGCCGACGGCGACCGGCCGCTGATCGGAGCGACGATGTTCGGCGTCACGACGCCCTGCGTGACACGCGCGCGCGAGCGCCTCGAGGAGCTCGGCTACGAGGTGCTCGTCTTCCACGCGACGGGGACCGGCGGCCAGTCGATGGAGGCGCTCGCCCGAGGCGGCTTCCTCGCAGGCGTGCTCGACGCGACGACGACGGAGCTCGCAGACGACCTCGTCGGCGGCGTGCTCTCGGCGGGACCCGACCGGCTCGAGGCCGCAGGAGAGCTCGGCCTGCCGCAGGTCGTCTCGCTCGGCGCCCTCGACATGGTCAACTTCGGGCCACTGGCAAGCGTGCCGCCGGAGTTCCGCGACCGGAATCTCTACGTGCACAACCCGACGGTAACGCTGATGCGGACCACGCCGGAGGAGTGCGCGGAGCTCGGCCGCCGCATCGGCCGCAAGCTGGCGGGCGCGACGGGCCCCACCGCGCTCTTCGTGCCCCTGAAGGGCGTCTCGATGATCGCGACCGAGGGCGGCGTCTTCCACGACGCCGAGGCCGACGAGGCCCTGTTCGGCGGCCTCCGCGAAACGGTCGACGGTGTGGAGGCGCACTGGCTCGAGCTGGACGTGAACGACGACGCCTTCGCGGTCGCGATGGCCGACCGTCTGCACGAGCTCGTCCAGGGCGCCGCGTGACCCGGTCCGAGGCGCTCGCGCGCCTGCGCGGCCAGGTCGAGGCGGGTAAGCCGGTCATCGGCGCCGGAGCCGGCACGGGCCTCTCGGCCAAGTGCGCGGAGGCAGGCGGAGCCGACCTGATCATCATCTACAACTCGGGCCGCTACCGAATGGCGGGCCGCGGCTCCCTGGCCGGAATGCTGCCGTACGGCGACGCCAACGAGATCGTCGTCGACATGGCGCGCGAGGTGCTGCCGATCGTGCGCGAGACGCCGGTGCTGGCGGGCGTGTGCGGCACCGATCCGTTCCGCCTGATGCCGGTCTTCCTCGACGAGCTGAAGCGGATCGGCTTTTCCGGCGTCCAGAACTTCCCCACCGTCGGCCTCTTCGACGGAACGTTCCGGAAGAACCTCGAGGAGACCGGGATGGGCTACGGGCTGGAGGTCGACATGATCCGCCTCGCGCGCGAGCGCGACCTCCTGACCGCTCCATACGTCTTCGACGAGGGCGAGGCGGAGGCGATGGCGCAGGCCGGCGCGGACGTGCTCGTCCCGCACATGGGTCTCACGACCGGCGGGGCGATCGGCGCCGAGACGGCGCTCACGCTCGACGACGCGGTCGTCCGGGTGCAGGCGCTGCACGACGCGGCGAAGCGCGTCAACCCGGACGTGCTCGTGCTGTGCCACGGCGGCCCGATCGCCGAGCCCGAGGATGCCGCATACGTGCTCGAGCGGACCGAAGGCGTCGTCGGCTTCTTCGGGGCCTCCTCGATGGAGCGCCTACCGACCGAGGTCGCGATGACCGAGAACATGCGCCGCTTCAAGGCAGTCGCGGTCTAGATGGTCAACCGCCATTTCACGGCAATTGAGCCGGTTGAAAGCCGTTCCGACGGCTGTTACGTTGGGCGCAGCCGGTGGTAGAGATGCTCCGCAACGGGGACTTTCGTCATCTGGCGCCACGGCTGGTCGCTGCCGCGCTGGTGCTGTTCGCGATCCTCTACGTGCTCGTCATCTCGAACCCGCCGCCTGCCGACGGCAGCTTCGGGGACTGGCGGACGACGACGTACGGGTCGGCGTTCGACGACCCGGGCTCCTTCCTCCTGATCCTGCTCGACGCGGTCACCTTCGCCGGGCTGCTCTTCATCGTCGCGAGCGGCTTCTCGCTGATCTTCGGCCTGATGCGGGTCGTCAACATGGCCCACGGGTCGTTCTACCTCCTCGCCGGCTACATCGCCTACGAGGTGCAGCAGCGGATGACCGGGGTCGGAGGCTTCGCGATCGCGGGCGCCGATGTCTCGACCTGGGAGTGGGTGCTGCCGGTGCTCGTCGCCGCCGCGATCGTCTCGGTGGTCGGGGTCGTCGTCCAGCAGACGCTGCTCCGCTGGAACCAGGGCCAGGATCTCCGCCAGGCGCTGCTCACGATCGCGGTCTCGGTGATCGTCGCCGACCAGGTGATCGCCCACTTTCCGCGGTCGGGGGCCGTCCAGGTCGGCGGCGGCCAGGCCGTCAGCCTAACGTGGCCCGGCTGGACCGAGCGGCGCATCAGCCTGCAGGTCTGGAACACCGAGTACTCGCTCGCCCGCCTCGTCATGCTCGCGCTCGGCGTCTTCGTCGGGATCGGCCTCTGGCTCTGGCTCTACCGCACGAGGACCGGAAAGGTGATCCGCGCTGGCGTCGACGACCCGCAGATGACCTCGGCGCTCGGGCTCAACATCCAGAAGACGTTCGCAATCGCCTTCGCGATCGGTGCGGCACTGGCCGCGCTCGGAGCGGCGGTCGGGAGCTCGCAGGGCAATGTCGCCTCGGGACAGGACGCGCAGTGGCTGCTGAACGCGCTCGTGGTCGTGATCGTCGGCGGGATGGGATCGCTCCTGGGCGCGGCCGCAGGCGCCCTGCTCTACGCGATCGTGCTCACGTTCTCCGCCGCCTACCTGCCGCTCACGAGCGACAACTGCTGCTCGCAGTACTCGATCGTGCTCACGTTCGTCCTGATCGCAATCGTGCTGGCGTTCCGGCCGCAGGGAATCTTCGGGAGAGCCGGATGAGGTGGAGGCGGAATCCGAAGGGGACTGTGGAGCGAGCGATCGGCCTGGCCGTGCTCGTGCTGCTCGTGCTCGGCCCGGCCATCTTCAACGGCTACTGGGTGAACACGATTCTCACGCAGATGTTCATCTTCGGGATCGCCGCGGCCAGCCTCATCTTCCTCTCCGCTTACGGCGCGATGACCTCGCTCGCGCAGACCGCGCTGATGGGCATCTCGGCCTACCTGCTCGGGAACATGGTCACCCACGGTGGCGCGGGCGGTCAGAGCAAGGGCTTGACGCTCGGGTGGGATCCGACGCTCGGGCTCGTCCTCGCGCTCGTGATCACGACGGCGATCGGAATCGCCTTCGGGGCTGTGGCGGCGCGCAGCTTCGGCATCTACTTCCTGATGCTGACGCTGACCTACGGCGTCATCGCCAACTACTTCTTCGGCCAGGTGACGCAGTTCGGCGGCTTCTCGCCGATCGCGGGCGTCGACCAGTACACGCCCGGCTTCATCGGCGAGATCGTCGGCCACCCCAACAAGCTCTACTACATGGCGCTCGGGGTGGCCGTCGTCGTCTACGCAGCGATCCGGTACCTGATCCGGACGCCGTTCGGGCTCTCGTTACAGGGTGTCCGGGACGACCCGGTCCGCATGAGCTCGCTCGGCTACAACGTGCCGCTGCACCGGGCGCTCGCCTTCGGCTTCGCCTCGTTCGTCGCCGCCCTCTCGGGAGTCCTGTTCGTCTGGTGGCAGGGGCAGATCGCGCCGGGCAACATCGGGCTGGCCTCCACGATCGAGCTGCTCGTGATGGCAGTCATCGGCGGCCTCACCCGGATCGAGGGCGCCTGGGTCGGCGCCTTCGCCTTCATCGTCATCAACAACTATGTCCGCGACGTCGAGCTGCCGGTGATCGGCGGCAGCTTCAACACGATTATCGGCCTAATCTTCCTGGTCATCGTCATCGTCTCTCCGGACGGGCTCATGGGAATCTGGGACCGCTTCTGGCGTTCCCTGGGAAGGGGCGGCGGCGGAACGCCGGACTCCGCCTCCGTGACTCGCCAGGCTGCTCCGGAGGCCAGCATCCCGTGAAAGGGGGTCCTGATCGCAACGAAGGGTTCGATTCGTCGTCACAACCAACCAAGGACAATGAGGCAAGGGAGGCACACATGAAGAACCTGCGTAGCTGGAAGCTCCTGCTTCCGCTCGCTGGGCTCGCGGCCGTTGCGTCGATCTGGGTGTCCGGCGCGTTCGCCGGGCCCCAGGCAAGCAACGTGATCAGGGTCGCGATCATGACCGACTGCAAGGGCGCGTTCGCGTTCGGCTACGAGATCGACATCGGCGGCGCGCAGGCCGCCTTCGCGCAGTACGCGGGCGGCAAGGTGAAGAACAAGGACAAGCCGTCGGCAGGTATGACGGGCATCACGGTCGGAGGGAAGCAGGTTCAGATCGTCGGCTACGGCTGCGGCGACGACACGGTGCCGACCGCGGTGAAGGAAACGCGGCGGCTGATGGAGCAGCTGAAGGCGGACGTGATGGTCGGTCCGCTCTCCGGCGACGAAGCCGTGTCGGTGGCGAACTACGCCAAGACGCACCCGACGAAGACGTTCATCATCGGGACGGCGGGCTCGCAGGATCCGACCCTGCAGATCGCACCGAAGAACATGTTCCGCTACCACGGCGACGGGGCCCAGTGGAACGCCGGCATCGGCGAGATCCTCTACAAGAAGCTCGGGTGGCGTAAGGCCGCGATCATCATGGACGACTACAGCTTCGGCTGGACGTCGGGTGCCGGGATGATCGCGGACTTCTGCGCGATCGGCGGACAGATCACGAAGCGCGTATTCCCGCCGCTCAACACGACGGACTATGCGCCGTTCGTGCGGCAGCTGCCCCGCCCGGGCACGGTCGACGGCTATATGTGGGTGATCGGAGGAACCGGGACCGCCTCGAGCCTGAAGGCGTTCGAGCAGGCCTACGGCGCGATCGATCCGAAGCAGCACGCCGGAAACCTGTTCTTCGCATTCCTCGGCGCCGACAAGGTCGTCGGCCCGAAGGTCGTCGGAACGTATGTGGGCGGGTTCGGCACAGGCCCGGGCCTCAACACCCGGCAGGCGAAGGCCTATGAGGCAGTCATCAAGAAGTGGTATCCCAAGATCCCGGCGGGTGACGGGTTCGTCTACAACTACTACAACGCCGCTTGGGCGCTGGTTCGCGCACTGAAGGCCAACGGCGGTCAGGTCGGCGCGGCGTTGCAGAGTGCGATGCCGAGGTCGAACAAGTCGGGTTACGAGGTCTCCGACGGTGGGGTCGTCAAGCTCGACTCCCGCCGGCAGGCGATCCAGGATCAGTATCCCCTCCAGGTCGTCAAGAACGCCGACGGCTCGATCGGGACCAAGCTCGTCGGCTGGGTGCCAAACGTCGATCAGTCGTTTGGCGGCCTGTTCAAGCCGTCCAGCCCGGCCCCTGGTCGCTCGCAGCCGAAGTGCCTGAAGAAGAAGCTGCCGTGGCAGGGCAAGATCCGCGTCATCACGAACGGCAAGATCACGAACCAGGTCATCAAGTAGGCGTGACAGAGGCTCCGAGCCCCGCTCCGAACACCGTGCCGACTCTCCGCTTGCGGGGAGTCGGCCGGCGCTTCGGCGGGCTGCTCGCCGTGAGCGATGTCGATCTCGATGTCGCTCACGGCGAGCGTCGGGCCATCCTCGGCCCGAACGGGGCCGGCAAGACCACCCTTTTCAACGTCATCTCGGGCGACCTGGCGGCGTCCTCCGGCAGCGTCGAGCTCTTCGGCGAGGACGTGACGACGGAGCCCTCGAGGAAGCGGACGAAGCGAGGGCTGGCGCGCACCTACCAGCAGTCCCGCATGCTCCTCGGCCTCACCGTCGAGGACAGCATCTACCTGTCCGCGCTCGGCGTTGGCGCCGGTCATCTGCGTCCGGTGGCGCTGCCGCGCGACGAGGCGCTCCGCGAGCGGGCGCGCGACGCCGCCAGGCGGGCGGCGATCGACCACAAGCTCTCCGAGCTCGTCGGCAATCTCTCCCACGGCGAGCATCGCCAGATCGCGATCGCGATGGCCCTCGCGTCCGAGCCGAAGCTGCTGATGCTCGACGAGCCGGCATCCGGGCTCTCCCGCGGGGAGCGGCAACTCGTGACCGAGCTCCTGCTGGCGCTCGACCCGGACATCACGCTCGTGCTGATCGAGCACGACATGGACGTGGCGCTCACCGTCGCCGAACGGGTGACGATGATGCACAACGGCCGCGTGATCGTCGAAGGCACCCCTGACGAGATCCGGGGCAACACGCTCGTCCACGACCTCTATCTGGGGCGACACCATCAGCGCGATGAGTGACGTCCTCCTCAGCATCGAAGGTCTCCAGGCCCACTACTCGAGCGCGCAGGTCCTCCACAACGTCACGTTCTCGATGGCGAAGGAGTCGGTGGCGATCATTGGTCGCAACGGCATGGGCAAGACGACTCTGTGCAACGCGATCATGGGGTTCACGCCTCCGCGCGCGAGCGGCTCCGTGCGGTTCGAGGGGAAGGAGCTGATCGGAAAGCCACCCCACAAGATCGCCCGCGCGGGTCTCGGCTACGTCCCGCAGGGCAGGCGGCTCTTCCCCTCGCTCACGGTTCACGAGCATCTTGTGATCGCAGCCCAGAAGGGCGGCGCCTGGACCGCGAACCGCGTCTACGAGCTCTTCCCCCGGCTGGCCGAGCGGAAGCGGAACGGGGGCGCCGAGCTCTCCGGCGGCGAGCAGCAGATGCTGGCGATCGGCCGGGCGCTGCTCGGAAATCCGCGGCTCCTGATCATGGACGAGCCCTCCGAGGGGCTGGCGCCCGCAATCGTCGACATGATGGTCGACGTGTTCAGAAAGCTGGAGGAAGAAGGTCTTGCGATCCTGCTGATCGAGCAGAAGCTCGACGTCGCGACCTCTCTCGCCGACCGCCAGCTCGTGATGGTGGGCGGCGAGATCGCACTCGAGACGACGGCTGCGGAGCTGGAGCGGGACACCGAGATGCAGCGGCGCTATCTGGGTGTCGAGCCTGTGGCTCACGCGTGAGGGGGACCTCGGCGCTCCTCGCCGTCGGTACAGCGCTCCTCCTCTCCTCGTGCGGCGGCTCCGGCGACTCCAATCCCGATCTCCTCGTCGTCAGCACGCGCGACGGGGACTACGCGATCTTCACCGCGAGCAGCGGCAGCGGCGACGGGAAACGGCTGACCGCTGCGCACGTCGATTCGTCGACGCCGCAGGGCCTCCTCTTCCAGACGGAGCCTGCGTGGTCGCCGGACGGCAGCACGATCGCGTTCGTGAGCAAGCGCAGCGGGAACTCGGATCTCTACACCATGCGCGCCGATGGGAGCGGGACGCGGCGTCTGACCTCGACGAAGGACGACGACGGCCAGCCGTCCTGGGCCCCCGACGGCAAGCGGATCGTCTTCAGCCGCGGCTCCCCCGGCCGGCTCTTCGTCATGGACGCCAGCGGCGCCGGCGCCCACCGCGTCACGAACAGCCTGGCCGATGAGATCGAGCCCGCGTGGTCACCGGACGGCCGCTGGATCGCCTACTCCCGGCGGAACCCGGGGACGAGCATCCGCGAGCTCTGGCTCGTGCGACCCGACGGCTCGCAGGAACGCCGTCTGACGAAGCTCGGCGGCGTCACTCAGGCGCCCTCGTGGTCGCCGGATGGGCGGCGGATCGCCTTCTCCGCGAACGTGAGCCAGAATCGCTTTGACATCTACACGGTCGGCGCCGACGGGAAGGACGTCCGCCTCGTGACGTCGCGCGACGACTCCTTCGAGCCGGCCTGGTCTCCCGACGGCAAGACGATCGCCTTCTCGGAAGCAGGAGCGATCGTGGCGATCGACGTCGCCAACGGCGACCTACGGACGCTCACCGACTCCAAGAACAACGATTCGTATCCGACCTGGAATCCGAACCAAGGAGGAAAGCGATGAGCAGCTTCGTCAAGCAGGCGAACGTGCGGCAGGAGACCTTCGACTGGGGCGTGATCGGCTGGCGGCTAATCCCGGACAGCGGGTCGAAACAGCTCGTGATCATGGACGTGACGCTCGAGCCGAGCGGCGGGCACGACTTTCACCGGCACCCGGGCCAGGAGGAGATGATCATCGTCAAGCAGGGCCGGATCGTCCAGTACATCGAGCAGGAGTCGACGACGCTCGGGCCTGGCGACTCCGTCTATCTCGACGAGGGCGTGATCCACGCGTCGTTCAACGACGGCGACGAGACGGCGCTGCTACAGGTCGTGATCGGCCCGTCGCTCGGTGGCGAGACCGGCTACGGGCTGGAGGACGTCTCGGCCGAGGAGCCCTGGGCCTCGCTGCGCCCCTAGCGCCGCGCTCCTTCGAGCAGCTCCCCAACGCCGAGCCCGCGGATCGATGCGTCGACGAGCTCGATCGGGTGGAAGGCGGGGGTCGGCCGGCCGGCGCGGCGCATCGCGGCCGTGACCTGGACGAGACAGCCCGGGTTGCCGCTCGCGTAGGCGTCCGGGGCGGTCGCGAGCACGTGGCCGGCCTTCCGGTCGCCGAGCTCGGCGGCCGTGTCGGACTCGACGATGTTGTAGATGCCGGCGCTGCCGCAGCAGATCTCCTGCTCGGCCGGCTCCAGCCGCTCCAGCTCCGGGATCGCGGCCAGCATCGCGCGCGGCGCCGACATGACGCCCTGCGCGTGGCGGAGGTGGCACGAGTCCTGGAACGCGACCCGCAGCGGCAAGGGCTGCCGCTCCGCCCGCGGCTCGAGCAGCAGCTCGGAGACGTCGACGACGTTCGCGACGCCGTGATCCTTGAGATGCGAGCCGCAGCCGGCGGCGTTCGTGACGATGTAGTCGTAACCGGCCAGGTCTCGCTCGAGCTTGCGTGCGCGCCCCACTCCCTCCGCGAGCCGGCCGGCATGCGCATGCAGCGCGCCGCAGCAGCCCTGCGCTCGCGGGACGTGGACGTCGAACCCGTCGGCGTGCAGCACGCGCGCCGTCGCGGCGTTGACGTCGCCGAAGACGACGCTCGCCACGCAGCCGGCCAGGAGCGCCACCCTCGGCCCGTCGTTTCGCAAGTGCTCGGGCGGCCACTCCGGCGCGGCCCACGGCGGCGCGATCCGCTTCAGGGGTGCGAGCGGCCCCGGTGCCGGCAGCTTGCGGAAGAGCAGCGCCGCACGCAGCCGCCGCCGGTGGGGGAAGACGGCGAAGATCCCGGCGCGCACGAGCCGGTCGAGCGGCCCCCGGCGGTGGTTGCGCTCGACGTGGTCGCGCGTCTGCTCGATCAGCCGGTCGTACTGCACGCCCGACGGGCAGGAGCTGACACAGGCCATGCAGCCGAGGCAGCGGTCGAAGTGCTCGACCACGGTGTCGGTGAGGGAGATCGAGCCGTCGACGAGGCCCTGCATCAGGTAGATCCGCCCGCGCGGCGAGTCCATCTCCTCGTGCCAGAGCGAATACGTCGGGCAGGTCGGCAGGCAGAAGCCGCAGTGGACGCAATCGGCGATCAGCTCGGGCTGCACAGCGCCTCCAGCACCCGTACAGCGAGCGGGCTCCACACCGGCACTGATGCCTCCTCTGGCGCCTGCACGACGTAGGCGACGCGTGGGCCGGGGCGCACGAGCGGCGCCTCCTCCCCGTCCCAGCGCACTCGACCCGGCAGCCGCGACTGCAGCGAGCGGAGCTCGTCCCAGGGATCCGCCTCCTCGCCGCCGAGCGCCTGCAGCTGCGCGTCGACGGCGCGGGGCAGCCCCTCGAAGAGGACGTGCATGCGGCCGTCCGCGATGTCCACCGCGCTCGGCGCGAGCTGTGAGTGGTGGAGCGCCGGCCAGTCCGCGTCGAGCGCCGCCGTGCGCGCCGCAGCCGGCAGGGGGTGCAGGCGCAGCGCGAGGCGCTCCACCGAGCCGAGCCGCCCGCGGGAGCCGCAGAAGAGCTTCGCAAGGTCGTAGCCGGCGACGTTCTTGACGACCTTGCCGCCCGAGCTTGCGCGCAGCCCGTCCGGCAGGACGACCGAGACGCCGATCACGAGGTCGCGCATCGTCCCGAACCGGTGGCTGAGCGGCCCGGACAGGTTGTCGAGCAGGCACTCGGCGAGCGTCGGGTCGCCCGGCGGATCGAGCGAGAGCCGCTGTCCGTGCGCCGCGAGCGCCTCGCTGAGCGTGGACAGGCGAATGTCCGCCTCGACGATGCAGGTCAGGTCGCCCGGCTCGTGCTCGAGGATCCGAGGCTCAGAAGCGGTCTGCAAGCCCGGCCTTCTCGAGCGGATGCATCCGGTACGGGCCGGGCACCTCGCCGCACAGTCGGGGCGTCGGAAAGAGCTTGCCGGGGTTCGCGAGCCCGAGCGGGTCGAACGCCCGCCGGAGCCGCTGCATCGCAGCGAGGTCGTCCTCGCTGAACATCAACGGCATCGCGCACGCCTTGTCGGTGCCGACGCCGTGCTCGCCTGTGATCGAGCCGCCGGCATCGACGCAGATCTCGAGGATCTGCTTCGACAGCGCCTCCGCGCGCTCCGCCTCGCCCTCGACACGGCCATCGTAGAGCACGAGCGGGTGCAGGTTGCCGTCGCCGGCGTGGAAGACGTTCCCGACGCGCAGGCCGTGGGTGCGGGACAGCTCGTCGATCGCGCGCAGCACACTCGGCAGCTTCGTCCGCGGGACGACGCCGTCCTGGACGTAGTAGTCGGGGCTGATCCGGCCCATCGCAGCGAACGCGGCCTTCCGCCCCCGCCAGACGGCGTAGCGATCCTCGGGATCGGACGCGATCCGGATCTCGCGCGCGTCGTGCTCGCGGCAGATCGCCTCGACGCGCGCGAGGTCGTCCTCGACCTGCGCGGCCGGCCCGTCCATCTCGACGATCAGCACCGCGCCGCAGCCCTCCGGATAGTTCGCGTTGACGGCCGCTTCGGCCGCCTCGATCGTCACCGCGTCCATCATCTCGATCGCCGCCGGGAGGATCCCGGCCGCGATCACGCCCGAGACCGCGCCGCCCGCCTCGTCGGTGTGCCCGAAGCCGGCGAGCAGCGTCACCACCGACTCGGGCGAACGGAGGATCCGCAGCGTCAGCTTCGTCGCGATCCCGAGCGTCCCCTCCGAGCCGACGAACGCGCCGAGCAGGTCGGGGCCCTCGTCCCAGACGGACAGCTCGACGAGCTCCCCGTCCGGCAGTACGACCTCCGCAGCGAGCACGTGGTTGACCGTGAAGCCGTACTTGAGGCAATGCGCGCCGCCCGAGTTCTCGGCCACGTTGCCGCCGATCGTGCAGACCTGCTGCGACGACGGGTCGGGTGCGTAATAGAAGCCCGCGGAGGCCACCGCGCGGGTCACGTCGAGGTTCGCGACCCCCCGGCTCGACGACGACCTGGGCGTGCTCGAGGTCGATCTCGAGGATCCGCGTCAGCCGCGCCAGCGAGATGACGATCCCCTCGGCAACCGGGAGCGCGCCACCGGAGAGGCCCGTGCCGGCTCCGCGGGCGACGAACGGGATCCGCTCCTCGTTGCAGATCCGAACGACCGCCTGCACCTCCTCGACGCTGCCGGGCAGCGCGACGAGCGCCGGCACGACCCGGGCACCGGTGAGACCGTCGCACTCGTACGTCCGCAGCTGCTCCGGCTCGCGGATCGTCTCGGTGACCGCGGCGAACCGGTCGAGCGCGTCAGGCCCCATCGCAACGAGAGTCTAGACCCGTATTAGACTCGAGCTTTCCGCCCTCACGGCCGTCTAGGAGGCTCGATGCCCCGCCCCGTCACGCTGTTCACCGGCCAGTGGGCCGACCTGCCGCTCGAGGATCTGGCCGCGAAGGCCGGCGGCTGGGGCTTCGACGGCCTCGAGCTCGCCTGCTGGGGCGACCATTTCGAAGTCGACAAGGCACTCGCGGACGACGGCTATTGCCGGTCGCAGCAAGAGATCCTGGAGCGCAACCACCTGAACGTCCTGGCGATCGGCGCCCATCTCGTCGGCCAGGCGGTCTGCGACCGCATCGACGCGCGCCACCAGGCGATCCTGCCGCCCGAGATCTACGGCGACGGGGAGCAGGAGGGCGTGCGGCAGCGCGCAGCGGAGCGGATGAAGGACAGCGCGCGCGCGGCGGCACGGCTGGGCATCCAACAGGTCAACGGGTTCACCGGTTCCGCGATCTGGCACCTGATCTATTCGTTCCCGCCGAACGACCACGCCGAGATCGAGCGCGCCTACGAGGATT
>JANMJY010000097.1:0-19054 GCA_031371615.1 Actinomycetes bacterium
GCGTCCGGTCGGCATCGCCGAGCGCCGGCGCGTCCGTTCCGTCGGCTTCGAGGGTGACGCCGAAGTCCCGCGCCTGGCTCTCGTAGCGCCGGAGCGCTTCCTGGGCGATCGCCTGCAGGTCGATCGGCTCGCGGCGGACGCTGAACTCGGCCTTGTTCATGCGCCCCAGGTCGATCAGGTCGCCGATCAGCCGCTCGAGCCGGCCCGACTCGCGGAGGATGATCTCCGCGGTCTCCTCGGCCGGGAGCACGCCCTCGCCAAGCCCTTCCGCGTAGCCGCGGATGGCGGTCAGCGGCGTTTTCAGCTCGTGGCTGACCGAGAGCAGGAACGCGCGCTCGGCTTCCCGCGCCTTCGAGAGCGCGACCGCGACCTCGTTGAAGCTCTCCGCCAGCAGCGCCAGCTCGCGGGCGCCCTCGACCGGGACGAGCGGTGTGTCGGACGTCGAGCTCGCCAGGCCGCGCGTCGCCTCGGCGACGCGGCGCACGGGCCGTGCGATCGCCCGCGCGAGGAGGAACGCGATCAAGGCGGCGAGGGCGGCGGTCGCGAAGGCGGCGATGATCAGACCCTCGATGTGTGGGCGCCACGCGGAGTTCGTGGAGCTCGCGGGCCGCAGCAGGATGTAGCCCTTGCCGTTGACGAGTCGCGCGGCGTAGAGGTAGCGGGTCCCGGCAGTATCGATCAGGCCGTCCAGCGGGGCACCGCGGCGAAGGCGGGCCGCCCGCTCGGGCGGCAGCAGCTCGTCGGACCCGTCGAGCCGCACCGGCACGACGAGCTCGTCCTGGCGGTCGAGAAACTTCTCCTGTAGCGATTGCAGGCGCGAGAAGGGCAGGATCGCGTCCCGCTCGCGCTCGACCAGCAGGTCGAACTGCGCGGAGAGGTCGCGCAGCGTGTTCCGTTCCACCGCGCGCCGGGTCACGAACGCACCAAGCGCGAGTGCGATGGCCAGCGAGAGGAGAGCGACGAGCACGATTGCGGCAAAGAGCCGCGAGCGCAAGGACGCGAACATCACGGCTTGATCGCCTTGTAGCCCGAGCCGCGGAACGTCCGAATCGAGTCCGGACGGCCGAGCTTCCGGCGCAGCTGCGCGACGTGGACGTCGACGGTGCGGGTGCCGCCGGCATAGCTCATCCCCCAGACACGGTCGAGCAGCTGATCGCGGGAGACGACGATGCCCGCGTTCTCGAGCAGGTAGGCGAGCAAGTCGAACTCCTTCCCAGTCAACTCGACGGGCTCGCCGGCGACCGTCACCTCGCGCGCCTGCGGATCGAGGACGAGGTCGCCGATCTCGAGTCGCTGCGTCGTCGGCGCCGAGGGCTCGCTGCGGCGGAGCACTGCCTTCACGCGGGCGGCGAGCTCCCGCGGCGAGAACGGCTTCGACACGTAGTCGTCGGCGCCGACCTCGAGCCCGGCGACGCGGTCCGCCTCCTCGTCCCGCGCGGTCAGCATCAGGATCGGCACGGTCGACCGCGCGCGGATCGTCCGGCAGACGTCGAATCCATCCGCCCCGGGCAAGCCGATGTCGAGGATGACCAGCCGCGGCTCGAGCTCGTCGAAGGTCTGCAGTGCCTCCTCGCCCGAACGGACCCAGGCAACTCGGTATCCGGTCTGCTCGAGATAGGCGCGGACGAGGGAGCCGATCGACTCCTCATCCTCGACGAGCAGGAGCTGTGGCCCCGGCGAGCCCGTTGGGTGGAGCCCGGCCGCGTCCGCTGCGGTCACTTCAGGGAGGCGCGAACCTCGATGGCCGGGTTGTCTCCGTCCCTGATCAGCGTCACGACCATCTGACGGCGAAGCGCGGAGAAGGTAATCGGCCGGCCGTCGAGCGTGATCGCTGCGGTCGGCGCGACCGAAATCGAGACGAGGCTGCCGTCGCGCTCGAGCACTGAGAGCGTCCCCGTCGCCTTTGCCCGGATGACGCCGCGATCGACACGGTAGTCATGCAGGGCTCCGCCGTCCTTGACCAGCACCTCGGCCCGCACGAGCTTCGGCCCGAAGAAATACGTGCCCAGTGAGCCGGGCAGTGCAAGCCCCGCTCCTTCGGCGAGCAGTACCCCGTTCAGTGCAAGCAGTGCAACGACGGTCCAGACGGCGATTCCCTTTCTCGGCATGGGCGCATTGTCCACGGAGATCGTCATCGTGACATGTCCTCAACGTTCGGGGCTTGTAAAACCCATTCGTAAACCGGTTTCCACGAGTTGACTTTTGAGCAAGAGCAGCAGGTGACGGCCAATCTGCGCAGGAGTTTCCTCTGGCCGGCGATGATCCTCGCCGGGCTGACCCTCGGCGGCTACGTCGTCACTGCCTGGCCCGAAACCGCTCCGACCGCCGAGGTAAACGCGGCCCCGCGGGAGAGCAGCCCCAAGCGACAGCTGGCGGGCGTCGTCGGAGCCGCCTACGACAGCAACATCTTCGTCTACGAGCTGCGGTCGGTGATGCTGATCGACTCGATCATGGCAACACCGCAACGGGTCGACGCACACTGAGTCGCCGGGAGGCGACGACCGCGGTCATCGCCAGGCCGGTGGCGCCGGCAACGGTGAAGCTGAGCTGCGTGCCGCCGCGGTCGCACAACCAGCCGGCGAGCAGGCCGCCGATCGGCGCGAGCCCGGCGAACGCCCAGAGATAGAGGCTGACGACGCGTCCGCGCAGATGGTCGGGCGCGCCGAGCTGCAGGATTGTGTTCGCGTTCGACGTCCAGAGCGTGAAGCAGGTTCCCGCGACGAAGAGGAGCATCGCGCAGGCCCAGACCGTGGCGAGCGGCGCGAGCGCGAGCAGCGAGACGCTGAAGCCGCCGGTGCCGAGCATGAGCACCTTCCAGCTCGCGCGGCCGAGAGCCGCCGACAGGAGGGCGCCGACCAGCGCGCCCCCACCGAAGCAGGCGGAGAGGATCCCGAACACCTCCGGGCCGGCGTGCAGCGTGTCGGACGCCAGCAGCGGCAGGATCACGTGAAAGTTGAACCCGACGGTGCTCACGACCGTGACGATCACGAGGACGAGCCGCATGTCGGGAGAGCGCAGCACCCAGGCGAAGCCCTCGCGGATGCCGCGCATCATCGTCGGCGGCTCGGCGCTGCGCGCGATCGGCACCAGCTCCTCCTTGCGCATCATCAGGAGCCCGACCAGCACGGCGAGGAACGTCACGGCGTTGATCGCGAAGCAGACACCGACCCCGAAGGCGGCGATCAGGACACCGGCAACGGCAGGCCCGACGACCCGCGAGGCGTTGAAGAGGCTCGCGTTCAGGGCCACCGCGTTCGGCAGCTCCTCGCGCCCGACCATCTGGAAGGTGAGTGCGTGCCGGCCGGGGGCGTCGAAGACGAGCGCGGTGCTCGACAGGGCGGCCAGCAGGTAGACGACCCAGAGCGTCTCGAGGCCGCCGAGCACCAGTACGGCGAAGAGCGCCGAGAACGTCATCGAGATCGTCTGCGTCCCGATCACGAGCTTGCGGTTGTCGATTCGGTCGGCGACAACGCCCGCGACCAGGCCGAAGATCGTGAACGGGATGAAGCGGCAGAAGGCGAGGATCCCGACCGCCAGCGGCGAGTGTGTGAGCTCCACCACCAGCCAGGCGAGGGCGACGTTCTGCATCCACGTGCCGCTGACGGAGATCACCTGGCCGGTGAAGAAGAGCCGGTAGTTGCGGTGCCGCTTCAGGCTGGCGAAGGTGCGCGCGTTGAGCGCGAGCAGCGCCGCGGTCACAGAAGCCTTCCGAGCGGCTCGATGGCTGCGTCGATCGCGGCGATCTCGTCCTCGTCGAGGCCCCGCAGGCGGTCCGCGAGCCAGGTCGTGCGCCGCGCGCGGACGCGCCTGAGCAGCCGCTCGCCCTCTTCGGTAAGCGCGATGCCGACGCGGCGGCGATCGTCCTCGTTCCGGACGCGCTCGATCAGCTGCGCCTTCTCGAGCCGGTCGACGTGGCCCGAAAGCGCGGGAGCGGAGATTCCCTCCTCGGCGGCCAGCTCGCGCAAGCTCAGGCCCGGGTTGCCGCGAACCAGCCAGAGCAGCGTCACCTGCCGGCTCGTGACCCCGAGCTGCTCGGTCTCCTTGCGGAGCTGGCGGGAGAGGCGCAGCAGGACCGGCCGCAGCTCGTTTGCGACGGCGAGAGGATCGGCAATAACGTCGTTAACCATTAACGTGGTTACGAGTCTACCACGAAGCGAGCGATGCGCCGCCCGATCTCCTCACCCTTGTCCTCCTGCAGAAAGTGCCCGGCGCCCGCGACGATCTCGGGCTCCCCTGCGCCGGGGATGTGCCCGGCGATCCGTTCGGCGGCGCGCGGCGAGAAGATCGGGTCGGAGTCGCCGAACAGGACGAGCGCAGGCTTCTCCCAGCGGCCGAGCTGCTCGCGTACGGCCAGGTGCGCCGGCGTGTCCGGGTGGTCGGGCGAGATCGGCACGAGGTCGGGAAAAGCGAGAATGCCCACCTTCGACTCGGGCACAGGCCAGGGCGCGCTGTAGGCCTCCTCGACCTCGTCGCTCATCGGCTGCACGCCCGAGATGCGGACGAGCTTGCCGGGGATCAGGTCCGTGCCGACGCGACGAACGAAGTCGCGGAAGCGCAGCCACTCGTCGGAGGGAGGCCGGCCGCCGCCGATGCCTGTGTTCATGATCACGAGCCGAGCGACGCGGTCGGGATGCTCGACGGCGAGGCGGAGGCCGATCGGCCCGCCCCAGTCCTGGACGACGACCGTGAGGTCGCGCAGGTCGAGCTCCTCCACCAGCCGGACGATCGAGCCGACGTGGAAGTCGTAGCTGTAGTCCTCGCGCCGCAGCGGCTTGTCGGAGCGCCCGAAGCCGAAGTAGTCGGGCGCGAGCGCGCGGACGGAAGGAGTGAGCTCGGGAATGATCGTGCGGTAGAGGTACGACCAGGTCGGCTCGCCGTGCAGCAGCAGGACCGGCGGGCCCGAGCCCTCGTCGAGGTAGTGCATGCGCAGGCCCTCCTGCTCGACGTACTTCGGCCCGAACTCGTAGCCGGGCAGGCCCGCGAAGCGTTCATCCGGCGTCCGGTACGCGTCCACCTGGCGACTTTACGCCCGCGGGCATGAAAATCGGTGCAGGGGGGATGAAACCGCACGATGTCCGAGATCCCGCCACCCCGCGACCCAGGCGTGCCGCCCGAGGACGAGACGATCGTCGCCGAGGAATGGGCCGTCCGACCCGAAGGCCAGGTCGTTGTCGAGCAGACCGAGACGGAGACGGTGCCGCCGCCCCGCCCGCCGCTGATCTGGCCGTGGCTGCTGGCGTTTCTCGTCGCCGTGCTCGCCGGACTCGGGGCGTACTACTACTTCACCCACAAGAGCGAGAAGACCGTCCCCGCCGTGACCGGGCTCCGCCAGGAGAGAGCCGACGCGGTGGTGCGCGACGCAGGTCTCAAGCCCGAGACGTCGCGCGAGGCAAGCTCGAAGCCCCGCGGGATCGTGCTCGCTCAGAACCCCGATGCGGGCACGAAGGTGGACGAAGGCAGCAAGGTGCGACTGGTGGTCTCGAACGGGCCGCCTCGCGAGACCGTGCCTGACGTCGTCGGCGAGACCCAGACCGAGGCCACCTCCGACCTCACTGGGGCGGGCTTCAAGCCGGAGGCAACGACGGCGTTCTCGAACAGGAAGGCGGGTGTCGTCGTCTCGCAGGAGCCGAAGGGCGGCGCCACGCTGAAGGAAGGCTCGTCGGTGAGGCTGACCGTGTCGAAGGGCAGCAAGCCCGTCGCCGTCCCGGACGTCGTTGGCACGACCTCGTCGGAGGCGACGGCGACGCTCCGACAGGCGGGGCTCAAGGCGAATGTCGTCGGTGTTCCTTCCGACAAGCCGAGCGGCACGGTCGTCGCGCAGAGCCCGGCCGCCGGGAAGCAGGCGAAGTCCGGCGCCACTGTCCGCCTGAACGTCGCGCAGGCGGGTGGTCAGACGACGACGCAGCCGGCAGCCACCACGGCTCCGCCTGCCACGACTGCTCCGCCGGCGACGACAGCTCCGCCGGCCACCACGACAGCGCCGCAGCCCGCGACCGTTCCGGACGTCGTCGGCAAGGAACTCGCCGTCGCCGCCCGCGCGTTCGCCGACCAGGGTCTGAAGATCGCAGTGCAGTACGTCCCGTCCAACGAGGCGGCGGGCCGGGTCATCGCGCAGGCACAACCCGCTGGAACGCAGCTCAAGCGGGGCGACACGGTGCAGCTCAACGTCTCGGTCGGAGCGCAACCCGCCGCGGAAACGTCGGTTCCCGACGTCGTCGGGCAGCGCCAGCAGCAGGGTCGCACCGCGCTCCAGTCCGCAGGCTTCGAGGTGCTGGCGCTCAATCTGAACGGCACGGTGCGCAACGAGAGCCCGATCGCAGCGGAGACGCCCAAGGGCGGCGCGACCATTCCGCGCGGCTCGCTCGTGATCCTCTACGTCGGCGCGTAGCTACTTCGGAGACGGGTCGAGCTTGTAGCCGACGCCGTAGCGCGTCTGGATGAAGGTGTGCGCCGAGGAGCGCGCGTCGATCTTCTCGCGCAGCTTGCGCACGAAGACGTCCACGGTGCGGTCGCGGTGCGAGGCACGGCGCCCCCAGACACGCTGCAGCAGCTCGTCGCGGGTGAGAACCCGGCCCTGGTCGAGCGCGAGCGCGTAGATGAGCCGGAACTCGGTCGGGGTCAGCTCTGCGCTCTCGCCGTCGATGTACGCCTGGACGTTGCGCGGGTCGAGCCGCAGCTCCTCGACGTTGATCTCGTCGCCGCGCCGGGGCTCCTGTGCACGTGTGCCGCGCCGGGCGGCGGCGGCCACTCGCGCGACGAGCTCTTTCATCGAGAACGGCTTGACGAGGTAGTCGTCGGCGCCGAGCTCGAGCGCGTTGATCCGGTCGTGCTCGGTGCCGCGGGCACTGACGACGACGATCGGCGTGCCGATCCCCTCGCTCCGCGCCTGCTCGATCACGCGCCACCCGTCGACGCCGGGGAGCATCAGGTCGAGCACGCAGACATCGGGCTGCTCGTAGCGCAGCCGGGCAAGGCCGGTCTCGCCGTTCGCGACTCCGACGGCGTCGAAGCCGGCTGAGGTCAGGTGGCGCGCCATGCCCTGGGCGATGACGTCGTCGTCCTCGATGATCAGAACCTTCGCCACCAATGCATCATGCAACCAGGATGGGGTGTCGAGGGGTGAAGGAGTGGTAACGGGTTGGTGAATCCAGACGCCGCACGCGGCCAGGTTCTGCTCGAGGAGAGCCGCGAGGCGGTCGTCGTGCTGGACGAGAACGGTGTCGTCGTCACGGCCAGCCGGCGCGCGCGTCAGTCGCTGGGAGTGCGCGAGGGCGACCAGCTGAGCCCCGACCTCCTGGAGAGCGAGCGAGCGTTGATCGTCCCTTACGACGTCGACGGACGACCGGAACGGCTCGTTTACCTCTCCGAGACGGGAGACCTCGCGGCCTACGAGGAGCTTCGCTCGGGCTTCACCGCCGCCGTCTCGCACGAGCTGCGCACGCCCCTCGCTCGGCTGCTCTCACTGCTGGAGCTCGCTGCGTTGCCGGGTGAAAACGTTCAGGAGCTCGTCGAGCAGGCACGCCGGGAGGTCGACCAGATCCGCGAGCTGATCGACGAGGTGCTCTTCCTCGCCGAGCTCGAGTCGGGCACGCGTGTGGTCTCGCTCGGCGCCGAGCCTGTGCTGCCCGTCCTGAGAGAGGTGCTCGCAGAACTCGAAGAGGCGGCTGCACGGGCCGGGGTTGCTCTGGAGGTTGAGGGTGACGAAGCAGCGACCGCCGAGGTGCGGCCGCGGATGCTTCGCGTCGTCGCACGCAACCTCGCCGAGAACGCGGTCCGCTACGCGGGGCCGGGTACGAACGCCACCCTGTCGGTGCAGCGGGAGGACAACGGCGTCGTGTTGCGCATCGTCGACGACGGCGCAGGAGTCGACCAGGCCGATCTGCCGCGGTTGTTCGAGCGCTTCTACCGCGCCGACCGTTCGCGCGCCTCGCGTGGCACCGGGCTGGGGCTTGCGATCGTGAAGCACGTCGTCACCTCCGCAGGCGGCACCGTGGAAGCGCGTGGAGGCCGGGGCGAAGGACTCGAGGTTCGCTGTTTGTTCCCCAGCCGGCAATAGGTCGTTCACCACCCTTTCACACCATTTTCACCAGCTGGCGCCCCACCGGATGCCTGAGCGCCGGAACACTCGGCGCATGCAGACAACAAGAGAAACGATCACGAAACTGGGGTTGCTGTTCGGCCTGATCGCGCTGCTCGCAGGCTGTGGCGGTGGGCGCGGCGGCGACGCGTCCGGCACGACGGCGGCAGCGACGGGCGGCGCCAGCGATCTCTCCGGTCGCATCGAAGCGGACGGCTCGAGCACGGTCGGCCCGTACACGACCGCGGCGGCGGAGCGCTTCCAGCAACAGAACTCGGGCGTCCAGATCACGGTCGGCGTCTCCGGCACGGGCGGCGGCTTCGAGCGCTTCTGCCGCGGGGAAACCGACCTCTCGAATGCCTCGCGGCCGATCAAGGACGAGGAGGCAGCCGCCTGCAAGGCCAAGGCCATCGATTACGTCGAGTTCCAGGTGGCGAATGACGCGCTCACCGTCGTCGTGAACAAAGACAACGACTGGGTCACCTGCCTGACGACCGCACAGCTGAAGAAGATCTGGGAGCCGGGCTCGAAGGTGAGCAACTGGAACCAGATCGACCCGTCCTTCCCGGATCAGGAGCTGAAGCTCTTCGGCCCCGGTACCGACTCGGGCACCTTCGACTACTTCACGGAGGTGATCGACGGCGAAGCCGGCGCGAGCCGCTCCGACTACGCGGCGAGCGAGGACGACAACACGATCGTCACCGGCGTCTCGGGCGAGAAGGGCGGCCTCGGCTACTTCGGCTTCTCCTACTTCGAGGAGAACCAGGACACGCTGAAGGCGGTCGAGATCGACGGCGGCGGCGGCTGCGTCGCGCCGAGCGTCAAGACGGCGCAGGACGGCAGCTACAAGCCGCTCTCGCGCCCGCTCTTCATCTACGTGAAGAAGGACGCGCTCCAGCGGCCAGAGGTGGAGGCGTTCCTCCGCTACATCCTCGACAACGAGACCGAGATCGCCGGCGCCGCGCAGTTCGTTCCGCTCACGGACGAGCAGCTCGCCAAGGCGAAAGCCGACCTCGAGAGCGCTCTGGGGGCCTAGCCGTTGGCCTCATCGGACCTGACCGCGGGTGCTGTGCCACGGCTCAGCGCCCGCAGGCGGCGCTACGGCGAGGACGTGATCAAGGGCGTCCTCGCCGTCTGTGCGCTGATCTCCGTCGCGACCACGGTCGGCATCGTCGTGGCGCTGTTCGTGCCGGCGTACGAGTTCTTCCGGGAGATCTCGATCGTCGACTTCCTGACGGGGAAGGACTGGTCGCCGCTCTTCGAGCCGGCCCACTTCGGCGTCCTGCCGCTGATTGCCGGCACGCTGCTCGTCACCGCGATTGCGAGCCTGGTCGCGATGCCGTTCGGGCTCGGCGCGGCGATCTACCTGAGCGAGTACGCGTCGCCGCGGCTGCGGGGGTTCCTGAAACCGGCGTTCGAGACGCTCGCGGGCATCCCGACGATCGTCTTCGGCTACTTCGCGCTCACCTTCATGACGCCGCTGCTGCGCGACCTCGGAATCCAGGTGGACATCTTCAACACGCTGTCGGCCGGGCTCGTGATGGGCGTGATGCTGATGCCGACCGTTGCGTCGCTCTCGGAGGACGCCATGGGCGCGGTGCCACGGGACCTGCGGGACGGCGCCTACGCCCTCGGCTCGACGAAAGTGCAGGTGGCGACCCGGATCGTCGTCCCCGCGGCCGTCTCCGGGATCGTGGCGTCGTTCGTGCTCGCGATCTCGCGCGCGGTTGGCGAGACGATGATCGTGCTCGTCGCCATGGGGCAGCAGCCGAACCTCACCTTCGACCCACGCGAGGCGGCTGAGGCAATGACGGCATTCATCGCCGCCACCGGCGCCGGCGACGTGCCGACGGGGTCGATCGAGTACAAGACGATCTTCGCCGTCGGCGCCACCCTGTTCGTGCTGACGCTCGTGATGAACGTGTTCGCAATCCGGCTCGTGCGCAAGTACCGCGAGGTCTACGAATGAGCCGCGGGTTGAAGGGCGGCCTGTTCAAAGGCGTCCTCCTCTTCTCGCTCTCCGTCGGCTTCCTGATGCTGGCGGCGCTGCTTGTCACTGTCTTCCGCGACGGCTTGCCCTATCTCGACCTGACGCTGCTGACGAACCCGCCGTCGTCCGACCCTGCCATCGCGGGCGCCCGGCCAGCGATCATCGCCACCCTCTACATCGGCGTGCTCCTCCTGCTCTTCGTCGTTCCGATCGGGGTGTTCACAGCGATCTACCTCGAGGAGTACGCGGACAAGAGGCGCTGGTACAACAAGCTGCTCGAGATCAACATCCAGAACCTGGCCGCGGTGCCCTCGATCGTCTACGGCATCCTCGGGCTCGCATTCCTCGTTCGCGGGCTCGGGCTCGGACGGGTGCTGCTCGCGGGCGCGATGATCCTGACGCTGCTCGTGCTGCCGACCGTGATCATCGCGGCGCGCGAGGCGATCCGCTCCGTCCCGGATTCGATCCGCCAGGGCGGCTACGCGCTCGGGGCGACGCAGTGGCAGGTCGTCTCGAGGCAGGTGCTGCCGGCGGCGGTCCCCGGGATCGCGACCGGCTCGATCCTCGCGCTCTCGCGCGCGATCGGCGAGACAGCGCCGCTGATCATGATCGGCGCGGTCACCTACATCTCCTTCGATCCGACCATCCTGGGGCCTTTCACCGCCCTGCCGATCCAGATCTACAGCTTCCTGAGGCTGCCGCAGGCGGAGTTCAAGCTGCTCGCCGCCGCCTCGATCATCGTCCTGCTCGCGATCCTGCTGACGCTGAACGCGTTCGCGATCTTCATCCGCAACCGCTACCGAAAAAGTTGGTGACCATGACCCAGATCGGGCTCGACCCCGTTCTCGCGACAGATTTCGTTCCGCGCGATCCCGTCTTTCAGTTGCGGGACCTCGCGGTCTCGTACAGCGGCAACGTTGCGATCCGCGACGTCTCGCTCAATGTCTACGAGAAGGCAATCACGGCGTTCATCGGCCCGTCCGGCTGCGGCAAGAGCACGCTGATCCGCTGCTTCGACCGGATGAACGATCTCGTGCCCGGCGCGAAGGTCGAAGGTGAGGTTCTCTACCACGGCAAGGATCTTTATGCGCCCGACGTCGACCCGGTCGAGGTGCGCCGCCTGATCGGGATGGTCTTCCAGAAGCCGAACCCATTCCCGAAGTCGATCTACGACAACGTCGCGTTCGGGCCACGCGTGCTCGGCCTGAAAGGGATCCTCGACGAGCGCGTCGAGCAGGCGCTCCAGCAGGCAGCACTCTGGGACGAGGTCAAGGACCGGCTGAAGGAGTCCGCGCTCGGCCTCTCGGGCGGCCAGCAGCAGCGTCTCTGCATCGCGCGCTGCCTCGCCGTCGAGCCGGACGTGATCCTGATGGACGAGCCGGCCTCCGCGCTCGACCCGATCTCGACGACGCGCATCGAGGACCTGATGCACGAGCTCAAGCGCGAGTACACGATCGTGATCGTCACCCACAACATGCAGCAGGCGGCCCGCGTCGCCGACATGACCGCGTTCTTCTCGGTCGAGGTGGCGCCGGAAGGCAAGAGGACGGGCGTTCTCGTCGAATACGACCGGACGGCCAAGATCTTCACGACGCCCGCCGATCAGCGGACCGAGGACTACGTGACGGGGAGGTTCGGATGAGGATCTCCTTCCAGGAGGAGCTCGACGAGCTCGAGAGCTTGCTGCACGCGGAGAGCGAGCTGGTACTACGCTCGCTGCGCGGCTGCGTGGAGGCGGTCTGCGCGCAGGATGTCGAGCTCGCGGACGAGGTGATCGCGTTCGACGACGACGTCGACGCGCAGTACTTCGCTGTCGAGCAGGGCATCGAGCTCCTGCTCGCACGCCAGACCCCGGTCGCGAGCGACCTCCGGCTCGTGCTCGCGATGCTGAAGGACAACCTTCACCTGGAGCGGATGGGCGATCTCTGCGTCACGATCGCGAAGCTGACGAAGCTGACCCAGGGCCTGCCGCCCGACGAGGCGCTGCTCGACGGGTTCCGCGAGATGGGGGAGCGCGCGGAGCAGATGATCCGCGTCGCGCTTCGCTCGCTCGAGCAGCGGGACCGGATTGCAGCCGAGTCGCTGCTGGAGCTGGACGAGCTGATCGACCGTGCCAACCGCCGCATCGTCAACCGCCTGCTCGAGATGGGGCACGAGATCGAGCAACGGGAGTGGGGCCTGCGGATGATCCTCGTCTCGCGCTGTCTGGAGCGGATCGGCGACCACGCCGTCGACATCGGCGAGCAGACCGCGTATCTCGTCACCGGCGAGTTCCGCGAGTTCACCGACGCGTCTCATTAGCGTTCTCCGAACCGCCACCACTCCTTCACCTGCTTTCAGCCCATCCGGGGCAACGGAGCTTCGACACTCCCCTCGACAACGTGAAACGACAGGGGAGAGACATGAAAAAGGCAATCGCACTCGCGGCCCTGGCGGCCGCCGTGCTTGCGGCCGTCGCGACCGCCGGCGTGGGCGCGCTCAGTGGCTCGGTCACCGCCGACGGCTCCAGCACGGTAGGCCCGTACGCAATCGCCGCCGCCGAGGGCTTCCAGAAGAAGAACCCGCAGGCGCGCGTCACGGTCGGTATCTCCGGCACGGGCGGAGGGTTCGAGCGGTTCTGCCGCAACGAGACCGACCTCTCGAACGCGTCCCGCGCGATGAAGAACTCCGAGGCGGTCCTCTGCCGCGACGCCGGCGTCAAGTGGGTCGCGTTCACGGTCGCAAACGACGGCATCTCGATCGTCGTCAACAAGCAGAACACGTGGGTCGACTGCCTCACGACGGCGGAGCTGAAGACGATCTGGAACACCGGCTCGAAGGTGAAGAGCTGGAACGACATTCGCTCGAGCTTCCCCGACGTGCCGTTGAAGCTCTTCGGCCCCGGCACCGACTCGGGCACGTTCGACTTCTTCACGGAGAAGATCAACGGCAAGGCGAAGGCGAGCCGCTCGGACTACCTCGCGACCGAGGACGACAATGTGATCGTCCAGGGAGTCGAGGGTGAGCGTGGTGCGCTCGGCTACTTCGGCTTCTCGTACTACGAGGCGAACTCCGCCAAGCTCAAGCTCGTGAAGGTCGACAGCGGCTCCGGCTGCGTCGCCCCGAGCGTGGCCGCCGTGCAGAGGAGCACGTACAAGCCGCTCTCACGGCCGCTCTTCATCTACGCGAAGCGCGCGTCGTTCAAGCGGCCGGTCGTCGCGGGCTACATCGGCTACATCTTCAACAACGAGCAGGCGATCGCGAAGCGCTCCGGCTACATCTCGCTCACCGACCGCCAGTTGAGGAAGGCGCGCTACCAGTATCTGCAGGCGCTGAAGTCCAACAACACCTAGCGGACCGAGTGTTCTCGGGCCGCGAAGCGGCGGATGCTCAGCTGGCGCAAACAGATCAGGCAGGCGCGGTGGCGAGCCGCCGCGTCTGCCAGCGCCGGGCCGAGAAGGCCGTCCACGCGATCGCCGCCGCGAGCACGAACACGATCGCGTCGCCGGCCGGGAGCCTGGTCACGAGCTCCATGAGCCCACCGACGCCTGCAGCACACGGGATCGTCATCAGCCACGCGATCACGATGTTCCCGGCGACGCCCCAGCGCACCGCCGAGAGCCTGCGCGAGGCGCCCGCGCCCATGACGCTGCCGGAGATCGTGTGTGTCGTCGAGACGGGGAAGCCGAAATGCGCGGTCGTCCAGAGGATCGAGGCGCAGGCCGTCTGTGCGGCGAAGCCCTGCGGCGGATCGAGCTTCGCGATCCTCGTGCCCAGCGTCTTGATGATCCGCCAGCCGCCTGCGTAGGTCCCGGCGCCCATCGCCAGCGCGGCGCTCACGATCACCCAGAACGGCGGGTCGGCGTCCGGTGCTAGATGACCGCCTGCGACGAGCGCCAACGCGATGATCCCCATGGTCTTCTGCGCGTCGTTCGTCCCATGTGTGAACGCGACGAAGCCGCCGGAGACGAGCTGCAGCCGGCGGAAGACGCGGTTGACGTTGCCGGGCGACCGGTGGCGGATCACCCAGGTGATCGACAGCATCACAACGGCCGCGATGAAGAGACCCGCGAAGGGCGCGATCAGCGACGGGATCAGCACCTTCTCCTTGAGCCCGCCCCACTTGACGACGTCGAACCCGGCGGCGGCGATCGCCGAGCCGAGGACGCCGCCGATGAGCGCGTGGCTCGAGCTGGAGGGAAGGCCGAGATACCAGGTGACGAGGTTCCAGGTGATCGCACCGACGAGACCGGCCATGACGACGTCGAGTGTGATCGCGTCTGCGTTGACGATCCCCTTGGCGATCGTCGCCGCGACCTTGAGCGAGACGAAGGCGCCGACGATGTTGAGGACGGAAGCGCTGAGCACCGCGGCACGGGGGGAGAGGGCCCGGGTCGAGACGCTCGTCGCAATCGAGTTCGCCGTGTCATGAAAGCCGTTCGTGAAGTCGAAGAACAGCGCGACCGCGATGACGGCGACGAGCGTGAGGTTGTTCACCGGTGCTCCGCCCAGCGATGCATGTCGGATCCTGGCCCGCGATCACGCTTGGTGCTCGCGACCCAGTCTTCCGACGACATCACTGGGCGGAGCACTACGCGTTCTTGACGGCGATGTTCGCGACCACGTTCGCTGCCGTCTCGCAGGAGTCGATCGCCCGTTCCAGGCCCTCGTAGACGTCCTTCCAGCGGATCACGATCAGCGGGTCGATCCGGTCGTCGCGGAAGAGTGCCGCGATCGCGTCGTGAACGACTCGGTCGGCTTCGTCCTCGAGTGCCTTCAGCGCGACGAGCGGCTCCTGGATCCCGCGGAGGCCCTTGAGCCGCTTCAGGACGATCGAGAGCTGCTCGACCGCGAGCACGAGGATCCGGCACTGCTCGACGGCATGCTTCGTCGTCGACTCGATCCCGTAGAGCCCGAGCAGGTCGCTGACCTCCTCGATGTAGTCGACGACGTCGTCGAGCTTCGTCGCGAGCGCGTAGATGTCCTCGCGGTCGAACGGGGTGACGTACTGCGTGTTCAGCAGCGTGATCAGATCCCGCGTAATCTGGTCGCCCTTGGTCTCGATTGCCTTCACGTCCGCTTGTGTGACGGAGGCGTTCGGGTACTCGCGGAAGCGGATCTCGGCATGGCGGGCGGCCTCGAGCGCGTTGTCCCCGGCCTGGGCGAAGAGGTCGTAGAACTCGGTCGGGCGGGGGACGAGGCTCAGGCGCACGACGCGCTGTTTACCAGATGTTCACCCGACTCCGTCCCGGCAGGCGTGCAGCGTCACCGTTGCGCCTAGACTCGGTCGGATGGCAAGCGACGACGGCGCAACAGTCGTGCGGGCGGCCGGAGGCGTTGTGGTTCGAGGCACGCACGTGCTGCTGGTTCACCGGCCGAGGTACGACGACTGGACGTTTCCGAAGGGGAAGGCCGAGCCGGGCGAGAGCGACGAAGGGTGCGCCATACGAGAGGTCTGGGAGGAGACCGGGCTCCGCTGTGACCTGCGAGCGGAGCTCCCCTCGACCGACTACACGGACTCCCAGGGGAGGCCGAAGCGCGTGCGCTGGTGGTGCATGGAGCCGGTCGCCGGCACGTTCATCCCGACCGACGAGGTGGATGAGATCCGGTGGGTGACGCGAGAGGAGGCCGCAGAGCTCCTCTCCTACAAGCGCGATCTGGCCCTCCTCGAAGCCGTCTAGGCCAGCGCGTCGAGCAGCTTGCTCTGGAAGTCGGCGATCAGGTGCTCGGACGACGTCATCAGGCGGCCGTGCTCGAGGCCGCCGCGCATGCCCTTCTGGACGCGCTCGACGAGGACGGTGTCCTCGGCCCCGACCTGGCTGTCGAACTCGAGCATGTCGTCGATCCAGGCCTGCTCGACGTCCGGGCCGACGAAGTAGTCGAGGAAGCGTGCGGTGCGCTCCGGCCCCATGGGGACGATCGGCCCGATCGAGAGGTTCGGGTGGCCCGGCATCACGTTCAGCGTCAGGTTCGGCCAAAGGAAGTGGAACTGCCCCCGCTCGATGGGGCCGCGTGGATCGAAATCGCCCTTCCACTCCTCGCGGACGGGCCCGTACTGCGTCGAGAAGGTAGGGCTCTGCTCGAGCACATAGGCATCGAAAGAGACGTCGACGACCTTCGAGAAGTCGGGATGCGCGACCTGGCAGTGGTAGCACTCGAGGAAGTTCTCGCTGCAGACCTTCCAGTTCGCCTCGTACTCGCCGCTCGAGCGCTGGAGGAACCGCAGCGACTCCACGTCGAGCCCGGACGCGGCGACGAGTTGCGGTAGCTCGCCGAGCGTCTCCGCGAGCGGCGCCGCCTCGCCGTCCGGGTTGGCGAAGACGAACGGCCCCCACGAGTCGACGGAGACCGGGACGAGGCCGAGCTCCGTCTTGTCGAAGCCGGGCTCCCGGTCGGAGCGGGGAGCTGCCCGCAGCGCTCCGTCGAGGCCGTAGGTCCAGGCGTGGTAGGGGCACTGCAGCGTCTCCCGCTTCCCCTCGCCCTCGCAGACGAGCGAGCCCCGGTGGCGGCACACGTTGAGGAACGCCTGGAGACGGCTCTCCTTGTCCCGCACGACGACGATCGGGACTCCGCCCAGATCGCACGTGAAGAACGAGCCTGGCTCGGCCACCTGGTCGGCGCGGCCGGCGTATTGCCACGTGCGCCGGAAGATCCGGTCTCGCTCCAGCCGCAGGACGGCCGGGTCCGAGTACCAGTCGAACGGAAGTGTGCGGCCGTCGGCGAGCGTCGCCATGGCCGGAATCTAGATGCGGCGGTACCTCGCCTGCACGAGGCAGTAGAGCGCGTACGCGAACATGCCGACTGCGACGGCGCCCAGCAACAGGCCGCCGTACGGCTGTTGCGAGAGCTTCAACAGGGCGCCGTCGAGCCCCTTCGCCTCTTTCGAGTCGTACTGCCAGGCAGCTTTGAGGAGGAACAGCCCGATCAGGGAGAAGACGACGAGGCGCGCCAGGTGGCCGAGGATGCCGACGCCGGTCGCGGCCGCCTCCTCCGCCTCGCTCATCTCTCCTTGTTTCAGCTTCTTGTTGAACTTGCACGTGACCGCGCGGTAGCCGTTGAACGCGCCCGCGGCGAGGAACGCGAGGCCGGCGGCGTAGACGAGGTAGCGCCCTCCCGGGAGCGCGAAGATGCCGGCGGTCTTCTGCTGCTCGTTGCCGTTTCCACTGCCGTTGCCGATCAGGGTCGAGACGGTCAGCCAGCAGAGGACGCCGTACCAGCCGGCCCGCGCCAGGGCGGCGCCGCGCTTCGCGAGCCCCTTCGCGCCTTCCCCATCGTTGTCCCGGTCGAGGATGGCCAGCGAGAGCTGCCAGAGCGCATAGCCTGCGATCCCGAGTGCGAGCAGGGCCAGGAGCACCTTGCCAAAGGGCTGCTCCGCGATCGCCCGCAGCGCCCCCTGGCGGTCGGGGTTCTCGGAGCGTCCGCCCAGCGCAACCTTGATCGCGAGGATCGCGACGACTCCGTACATCACGCCCTTGGCCACGAGGCCGGCCCGGCCGAGTCCCTCGACCCAGGGGCTCTGGCCTGCGCGCCGGCCTTTGGCAGCTATCGAGCCCGTGCTCACCGGCAGGTCATTCCCACTCGGCCGGTTCCCAAGCTACAACTAGGAATGTGCCTTTCGCCGTCGTGCTCGCCGCTGCCTGCGCCGCCCTGGTCCTGCCGGGGAGCGCACTCGCGCGGGAGTGCGGCATCCCGGATGCGAACCCACTCTGGGTGGACTTCGCCGGGCACGACGCGCCGCTGCCCCAGAAGCCCGGGCTGACCCTCGCGTTCACCTCAGGCACGGTCAAGCCCGCGGCCGCGCGAGCCGCCGGGGCCGCGACCGTCTTCTTCGATCTCAACTTCAACAACCGCGTGGGGACGCCGACCCTGCCCGCCGACCCGGCGACGATCGCGGAGCGAGCGGACCGCCTCTTCGACTTCGCCGTGACGGTGTCCGGCTGCGCGACGCCGTGGATCGCGCTGAACGAGCTCTTCGGAGCGCAGACGCCGACGCCCTGGACCACGACCACCGCGCAGTACCGGGCGAACACGCTCGCCCTCGTCCGGCGGCTCGCCGAGCGGGGCGCGAAGCCGTTCGTGACCATTGCCAACCCGCCGTACACCGGCGGCGAGGCGGCGCAGTGGTGGCGAGACCTTGCCTCCGTCGCCGTCCTGATCCGGCAGGTGTTCTTCACCTCTCCGAACGTGCCCGGGCTGCATGCCCTCGGGCCTGTTCGCGCGAGCCGCGCGATGCGGACCGGGATGCGCGCGCTCGTCCGGCGCTTCACCGAGATCGGCATCCCGGCCAATCGCGTGGCGCTCGAGCTCCAGTTCCAGTCGGCTCCCGGTACCGGCGGCCGCGAGGGCCTGCAGCCGCGCTCGAAGTGGCTCGAGATCGTCAAGCTCGAGGCGCTCGCCGTGCGCCAGGTGACGAGAGAACTTCGCGCTCACTCGATCTGGTCGTGGGGCTGGGCGACGTTCAGCGAGGAGGGGATCGACAAGGACAAGGGCGAGGCGGTGTGCGTCTACCTCTGGGTGCGCGACCAGCGGCTCTGCAGCGGCCCCGGGGCCGCCGGGCCGGCGATGGACGCGTCACTCACCGTCGGCCAGCTCGACCAGCTCCGTCCCGGTGTCATCTGCCAGCTGCCTGCCGGCGAGATCCGCACGGCAGCCGTCACGCCCCTCGCCCGCGCGATCGGAGACAGCGACATCGCCGAGAGCGTCGTGCTCGAGCGACTCGTGCTCCAGCAGGAGGTCGAGCTGGACGCCCGTGCCGTCCTCGCGGCCGAGCTCGCGTTCGTCGACGACCACTTCCGGGGCAGCCTGGCCGCGTACCTCGCGGCGCTGAAGGGGATCCAGCTGACGAGGACGGCGGCACGAGGCCTGCTCCTCGACGAGCTGCGCCGCGACGCCGTTCGTGCCCGCTTCCGCGCCGCGCCTGCGGGCGCCGAGGCGGTCGCGGAGTTCCATCGCACCTACGGCGGCCTACAGGCGCGGCTTGTCGAGAGCGCGCGGCCGGTTGCGTGGCT
>JANMJY010000122.1:0-24207 GCA_031371615.1 Actinomycetes bacterium
TTCGCCGCTTTGGTTCTCCGGCCAATGGTCAGAACATCCCAAAGGTTCCCAGGTTCGATGCGAACTGGACGGCCCGCGTCGCGCGGGTTGCGCGCCGACGCCGGCTCGTCGCTGTTGGGCCTACTCGGCGCCCAGATGGCGCCCTTGCCTCCGACCCACGCCCTCGGCCCAAGCCTCGCTCTGAGCGTAGGCACGGTTCGGATGCTGCACAGCTACCTGAAGGGCTAGTTCTTGCGGAAAGGCGGCGGGGGTGGGATTTGAACCCACGGGACGCTTGCGCACCCGGCGGTTTTCACGTTTTTTACCCAAGACGCTGATTTGCAGGGATTTTTATGTTCGTGCGCCAGCGCGCAGTCGTCATCAACCGCGTCGGTCGCAGTGCTGCTTCACGGTCGCGACGAGATCGACGATGTTCACTGGCTTCGAGACGTAATCGTCGAAACCGGCGGCCAGAAAGCGCTCGCGATCTCCCTGCATCGACTGTGCAGTCACTGCGAGCACCGGTATGGACGCCGTGCGGTCGTCCGCCCGCAGCCGGCCCAGCACCTCGATGCCGTCCATGTCCGGGAGCCGGATGTCCATGAGTACGAGATCCGGTCCGTGCTCGATCGCCAGGCCCACCGCCTGCCCACCGGTCGTCGCCTCCAGGGTGCGGTACCCCGTCGCCTGGAGGACGTCCCGGACCAGCTTCATGTTCTTCTCGTTGTCCTCCACGACGAGGATCTGCCCTCCCGACACGACTAGGCGGCCGTCGTGGGCAACGTGAACACGAACGTGCTGCCGTTGCCGAGCTCGCTGTCGAACCAGATCCGACCGCCGTGTAGCTGGACGAGCCGCTTCGAGAGCGCGAGGCCGAGGCCGGTTCCCTCCCCCTGCTCGACCCCGGCGTCCGTTTGCTGGAACTCCTCGAAGATCCGTTCGTGATCCTGGGGGTCAATGCCCGGACCGGTGTCGGCCACCGAGATCCTCACCTCGCCGTCGACGCGAGTCGCGCTCACGTCGACGACGCCGCCCGTAGGCGTGAACTTCACGGCATTCGAGAGCAGGTTGAAGATCACCTGTCGGATCCGGCGCTCGTCGCCCGTGACGATGTCGACGTCCGGAGTGGCGGCGAGCGTGACGTGAACGCCGTCCTTCGTCGCCCGGTCACGCACCATCACGACTCCGCGCTCGAGCGCCTCCCGCAGCGAGAAGGGTGCGACCTCGAGCACGATCTGCCCGGCCTCGACCTTGGACAGATCGAGGACGTCGTTGATCAAGGCAAGCAGGTGGTTCGCCGAGCTGAGGATGTCGTCGAGGTACTCCTCCTGCTTTTCGTTGACCTCGCCGAAGAGCTGCTCGCGCAGCGCCTGCGAGAAGCCGATGACCGCATTCAGCGGCGTCCGCAACTCGTGCGACATGTTCGCCAGGAACTCGCTCTTGTGCAGGCTTGCCGCCTCGAGCTCGCGACTCTTCTCGTCCAGCTCGCCGAGTGCCGTGGCGAGCTCCCGGGTTCGCTCCTCGACCTTCTGCTCGAGGCCGGAATAGGACTCCTGGAGCCGCGCTGCCATGCGATTGAACTCTTCGGCGAGCGCCCCTAGCTCGTCATGGCTCGTGATCTCGATTCGCTGGTTGAGCGAGCCGGAGCCGATCTTCGCGGCCGCAATCTGGATCGACTTGATCGGGCGGACGAGTCTGCGAGCGAGCAGGACGCCAGTCGCGATTGCCAGGAGCAGGAACGCAACCAGCAGCAGCGCGGTGCGCCAGATCGCGGCTTCGAGAGGCGCGAACGCCTCACTGAGCGGTTCCTCGACGAAGACACGCCAGCCAAGCGGCTCGATCGTCTGGAAGGCGCTGAGAACCTTCTTCCCCTCCTGGTCGCGCCCGATCGTCGCGCCGTCGGCGGAGACCTTCGCGGGCGCACCCAGCGCGGCTCGCACCTGCGGGAGCGAGGCGAAGTTCGTATGTCGGAGGACGAGGTTGATGTTCGGGTGAGTGACGAGCTCGCCGCGTGAGTCGACGGCGTACGCGTATCCCGCCGTCCCGATCCGCGCCCGGTCGATCACCTGGCGGACGAAGCTCAGGTCTATCTCGGCCACCACCACGCCTCGTTCGGCAGCAGGCTCGGCGACGGAGATCGTCATGTGGGGCTGGGAGCCGCGCTGAAAGTAGACGCCGCCCAGATACTGTTGCTCCGCTCGCGCGCGGACGAACTTGGCGCTCCCGGAGAGATCGATCCCGCCGTCGATACGGTCGATCTCGAGCGGAGACGTGCGGACCCGCTCCTTCCCGCTCGAGTCCAGGTAGCTCAGCTGACTGACGAGAGTCTCACGCGCGAGGAGGCGGTGGAAGTCCTGATTGCGCTCTGCCAGTCCCGCCTTTCCCTTCTCGACCGTCGGCTGGGCCACCGCCTCGAGCTGCCGCAGGACTTCCTGCATCTGCTGCTCGATCGATGCGGCGGCGGAGGACGCCTTGTCACGCTCGACACGGGCCAGCGCGCTCTTGCTGTCCTGGTAGGAAAAGTAGAGCTCCGTGAGCCCGACCGAGACGATGGCTGCGGTGACGAGCGTCACGACGACCACGGTGTACTTCCAGATCAGGCGTCTGTGCGGCCGCGCGGGCGCTTCCACGTCGTGTGCTCCCAACGGCCGTGACCCGGCTACCGGTAGACCTCGTCTGCCTGGATGATCATGTCCTGCGGCACCTTGATTCCGAGCCTGCCGGCGGTCTTGAGATTGATCGCGAACTCCACCTGCGGGATCTCCTCGACGGGCAGGTCGGCCGGCGCCATCCCCCTGAGGATGCTGTCGACATAGCGCGCGCCGGCGCGCCCGATGGGGCCGAGATCGATCCCGTACGAGTAGAGCGCTCCCTGCTCGACCCACTCCTTGCGGTGCGCCTGAACCGGGAGCCCGGCGCGTGCGGCGAGCCGGATTGTCAGCGATGAGTGGTTGAGCCTGAGGCTCGGAGATAGCAGGAAGGCGCCGTCGACCTCGTCAGGACGCAGCGATCGGAAGATGCGCCTGAGGTCTGGCGCGCTCGAGGCCTCGCGAATGTCCAGCTCGAGGGGTCGTGGCAGCCGCGCTGCGGCAGCCTGGTACTGCGGCAGGAGCCGCTCCGTTGCCGGGTCCTTCGGGTCGACGAGCGTTAGCACGCGACGCAGCCGCGGCACGAGGAGCTGGTAGAGCTCGAGCTGCTTGGCAACGACGTCGCGGGCGGCGTACACGCCTGTCAGGTTTCGGCCTGGATGGGACAGGCTCTCGACCAGGCCGTCCCGGACGGGATCCGAGGGATGGAGGAAGACGATCGGAATGGGATCGCGCATTCCTGCGGTCGCCTCCTGGGCGGCGCTGATCGACTTGTCCTCGAAGGCGACGATGACGTCTACGCGCTGGCCGACGAACACACGCGCTTGCGCCGCGGCGGCGTCCGGCTCGAGGTTTCGCCAGATCAGCTCGACGTTTCGGCCCTCGATCCATCCCAGCTCCTCGAGACGGGCCTTCAGGGAAGGCCACGACGGAGGGACGTGATCGGTCCCGACGTGCATCAGGCCTACGCGCCGGATCGACTGCGCGGACGAGTTGTCGTCGTTCGAGCCATCCGATGCGATGAGAAAGACAGCCAGGAGCGAGACGAGGAGCACGCCGAGTGCGCCTCCGATCAGGAGCATTCGCATTGGCGTGAGCCTCCTCACGCAAACAAACATACGAGGAGCAGCCCTCTGTGCCAACCCGGCCCGCTTGTATTCGGACGGGGTGCTGGCACACCGCTCGCCGAGCCGATCACGCTCCGGCACGCGCGCAGTAGCTGCGCACCTGATCCGGGAACTCGCCGACGCTGATGGGCTTCTCGAGGTATCCGGCGAACCCGGCGGCGAGAAACCAGTCGCCGTGGCCGTCGAGCGGCGACGCGCTCAGCACGACGATCGGGATCCGCGCCGTCCGCGCGCCGGCGCCAAGTGTTCGGGCCGCGTCCGTGCCGTCCATGTCTGGCAGTCGGAGGTCCATCAGGATCACGTCAGGCAGGTGCTCGGCCGCGAGCTTCAGTGCTGCAGCGCCGTTCTCCGCCTCGAACGTCCGGAACCCGGCGGCGCGCAGCACGTCGCGCGCGAGCTTCAGGTTCTTCTGGTTGTCGTCGACGATCAGGACGAGCGGGGGCTCCCGGGTCACCGGCGTATTCTTCTGCCCATGCCGATCCGGATCGTGCTCGCCGAGGACCATTACCTCGTCCGTGAGGGCGTCCGGCGGCTGCTCGAGACCCGGCCCGAGCTCGAGGTCGTGGCCGTCTGCGGCGACCTTGGCTCGCTGCTCGCCGCGGTCGACGCGGAGCTGCCGGACGTCGTCGTCACCGACGTCCGCATGCCGCCGGGCGGCGCCGACGAGGGGATTCAGGCTGCTGAGCGGCTGCGCGACACGAACCCGGAGATCGGCGTCGTCGTGCTCAGCCAGTACGCGAACCCGAGCTATGTGCTCGCACTCCTGGAACGCGGCAGCGCCGGGCGCGCCTATCTTCTGAAGGAGCGCGTGAAGGATGTCGGACAGCTCGAGGCCGCGATCCGGGCTGTTGCGGAGGGCGGCTCGATGATCGACCCGAAGGTCGTCGAGGCATTGGTGGCGGAGAACGCCCGCAGCGAGGAGTCGCCACTCAGCCAGTTGACGCCGCGTGAGCACGACGTGCTGCGCGCGATGGCAGAGGGAAAGAACAACCAGGCGATTGCCGACGCGCTCTTCCTGACCGAGAGATCGGTCGAGAAGGTGATCCACTCGATCTTCCTCAAGCTCGGGCTCGGGTGGGAGAAGTCGGTCCACAAGCGCGTCAAGGCCGTGGTCCTCTATCTGGCGGAGAGCGGCTAGCGTCATCCCGAAAGCGGGAGCGAACCGGAGACGCGCGTGCCCCGGCCGCGCTCCGATCGGATCGTCAGCCGTCCGCCCAGCGCCTCAACGCGGTCGCGCAGGCGCTCGAAATCCCCATCCGAACAGTCATCGTCTCCGACGACCTCGAAGGCCAGCTCGCCCTCCTCGTCTCCGACCCTGACCGTCGCTTGTGTTCCGGCGCGCACGTGCTCGAGCACCTCGAGGCAGCACAGGTAGACCGCCGCCCCGATCTCGGGTGGGTAGCGCGTTCCCGCTGCGACCTCGACGGAGGCACGGATGCCGGCGCTCAGCGCCGCCGAGCGCAGCGCGGCGGCAAGTCCGCTCGCCTCGAGCAGCGGCGGGTAGATCCGCTCCGCCAGCTGCGCCGCCTCCTCCAGCGCCCGCTGCACGTCGCGCCCCAACTCGTCGAGGAGCGTCTTGGCCGCCGCAGAATCGGTGTCGATCAGCCGGCCCGCGAGCTGCAGGTTGACCGCGAGTGCGACCAGGTGCTGCTGCACGCCCTCGTGCAGGTCACGTTCGATTCTGCGGCGCTCGGCGTCCGCGGCCAGGACGAGCCGCTTCCGGGACGCGCGCAGCTCTGCGACCTGCTCGACGTGCCGAACCTCCAGGATGATCGACCTCCTCTTCCGCAAGTTGTCCGTCATCGCACCGGCGGCGTCAAGTGTTCCAGCACCCGCGTACGACGGGAGGGCAGCCTCCCGGTGCACTCACCTGCCGCCACCGTAGTCGCGGCGCCACCGACCTCCTACGGTCGTTGCATCTCGACCACGACCACAGGAGGTAGGACGATGAAGAAGCTCGTGGGAGCAACGGCAGTCCTCGCGGGGCTCGCGGCCCTCGTCGTCGCCGCGACCGCGCTCGCGACGGCCGGCTCGGGCGTGACCAAGAACGAGACGCTCGCGACGGGGAACATCGCCGACGTCGATGTCAACGTCAAGACAGGTGCCTGGAAGGTCAAGATCGACACGAAGGGGCCGTCGGCGTTCGCTGTGTCAGAGATCAGAATCGCCCCGGGAGGGAACGTCGGTTGGCACAGCCATCCCGGCCCGAGCTTCGTGATCGTCAAGTCCGGGACGTCAACCTTCTACGACGGCAACGATCCCGACTGCACACCGCAGCGGCACCCCGCAGGGACGGCCTACGTCGATCCCGGCGGCGACACGCACATCGCACGGAACGAGGGGACCGTGGAGCTCGTCCTGTACGTGACGAGGCTGATCCCCGAGGGCGCGGCTCCGCGGATCGACGAGCCGAATCCCGGTAACTGTCCCTTCTAGGACGGCTCGAACCGGAGACGGAGGGCGGGACCCGATCCGCCCTCCGTCGGGAGCTTCAGGTCAGTGCGCCGTTGTGCGCGCCAGTGCGAGCTGATTTCGGTCGTGCCGATTCGGGGCGCCAATGGTCAAAGCGGGGGTACCCCCGAGCTCGGTTGATGAGGTCTGGAGCCTCGTCGTGCGCGTCTACGCGCAGATTCAAGCCGTTTCCACCGGCAGGCTGAGGTGGACGTCTGCTCCGTGCGTGTTCGCGGCATGGGCGCTGCCACCGTGCGCCTCGGCGATCGCTCGGACGATCGAGAGCCCGAGCCCGGCCCCTCCGCGTCCGCGGGCGGAGTCGGCGCGGGCGAAGCGCTCGAACGCACGCGGGAGGAAGTGGGGCGGGAAGCCGTCACCCTGGTCCCGGACGTGGAGCTCGACGCTGCCGTTCGTGGAGCGCGCGTCGAGCTGAACGAGAGCGCCGCCGTGGCGTAGGGCGTTGTCGACGAGATTCCCGAGCGCCTGCTCGAGCCGAAGCGGGTCTCCCTGCACCCGGAGCCCGGGCGCGGGCTCGACAACGAGCGGTCTGCCGAGCTCCTGGGCCCGCCACTCGAATCTTGTCGCAACCGTTGCGAGGAGGTCGTCGACGACGACCTCCTCCAGGTGCAGCGGGATTCGCCCGCGATCGGAGCGCGCGATCAACAACAGGTCTTCGGCGAGCTGCGCGAGCCGCTCCACCTCGCTGGAGCAGGAGAGCATGGCCGCGCGCAGCTCCTCCTTCGTCCCGGCGTGGCGGAGCGCGAGCTCGAGCTCGGTACGGAGCAGCGCGAGCGGTGTGCGGAGCTCGTGGCCGGCGTCGGCCACGAAGCCGCGCTCGCGCTCGAGCGCCTCCTCGAGCCTCGCGAGCATCGAGTTGAGCGTCTGGGCCAGCCGCTCGAGCTCGTCCCCCGTGCGCGGCACCGGCAGCCGCTCGCCCGCCGTCTCGGCCGAGATCGCCGTCGCCCTGCGGCTCATCGCCTCGACGGACCGCAGGGAGACCCCCGCCAGCCCATACCCGGCGAGCGTCGCGAGCAGGAGTGCGATCGGCCCGGCGATCAGCAGCTCGTTGCGGAGCCGCGACATCGTCTCGCTCCGGTCCTGTGCGGTGACCCCGACGACGAGCACGAGGCGGCGCCCGTCGCGCGCGAGCGGCGTCACCAGCAGTCGCGAAGGCTCGTCGAGGCCGGGGACCGTGTCGCGCTCCGTAAAGAAGTCGCTCTGCGAAGCCTCGGCGAGCTCCTGCGGCGTCAGGAGCGACCCGCCGTCGAGCTGCGGCGTCGCGGAAACGACACGCCCCGAGCTATCGAGCAGCTGGGCGAAGGCCTCACCTTGCTCGACGAAGCTGCCGCCCCCGGCCCCGGCGAGCGAGCCGCCTTGACGAACGAGCACGGCGAGGTCGTCCGCCCGCAGGTGGAGGTCGCGGTCGAGAGCTTGCGACAGGTGCGCGCCCAGGCTCGCATACAGGAACCAACCGGTGAGGGCGAGCACGACCGCCATCGTGAGCGCGAACGCCCCCGGCCACGCGGACCCGAATCGGGATCGGCCTCATCATGCGAGCTCCTCCTTCAGCCGGTAACCGGCGCCGCGCACCGTTTCGAGCGTCGAACGGCCGAACGGCTCGTCGATCTTCGTCCGCAGGCGACGGATGTAGACGTCGACGATGTTGGAGCGGTTCTCGTAGGCGAAATCCCACGCGTTCTCGAGCAGTTCGAAGCGCGAGAGGACGCGTCCCGGGCGGCGCATGAAGACCTCGAGCAGCGCGAATTCCTTTGCGGAGAGGTGGATCTCCGCGGTGCCGCGACGCACCTCCCGACGAGCCGGGTCGAGGCTGAGGTCGTCGACCTCGAGCACCGTCGGCCGCTCCGGCGCGCCGCGGCGCACGAGCGCGCGCAACCGGGCGAGCAGTTCGGCAAACGCGAACGGCTTCACCAGGTAGTCGTCGGCGCCCGTGTCGAGGCCGGCGACCCGGTCGGCGAGCGAGTCCCGTGCCGTGAGCATCACTACCGGCGTCCAGATGCCCCGCTCGCGGAGCCGCCTGCAGGTCTCGAACCCGTCGATCCCGGGAAGCATCACGTCGAGCACGATCGCGTCGTAGGCGTGAGCGCCGGCCGTGGCGAGGGCCTCCTCGCCGGACGGGGCGACGTCCGCGGCAAGCCCTTCCGCGACGAGGCCGCGCCGGATCAGGCTCGCCATTCTCAACTCGTCCTCGACGATCAGCACGCGCATCGTGCGCATTGTGCGCCGTGGAGGTGAACGGCAGATGACTGCCAGTCATGGTGCGTTCATCTAAGCGTCGTACCGTGCGCCTCGATGACCGAGCTGATCAGCCTTCGACGAGCCGTCCTGACGCTGGGGGTGCTGGGCGTGGCTGTCTCCACCGCGGTTTTCGTTTGGCCCCTCAAGGACGGCGGTGGGAGCGCGGCTTCGGTACCGACCGGGAAGGCAGTCCGTGGCGACGTCGTCCTCACCGTCGGCGGAGTCGGTCGGATCGTCTCCGCTCGCTCGAAGGCGACGACCGCCACTGCAGCACCTGCGGCACAGGGCTCGACCGCTCTGTCGACGCCTGCGGCCGCTCCCTCGGACGCCGTCTTTGCCGCGGCGAGCGGCCGCATCGCGCGCTACCTCGTCGAACCCGGCGAGCGGATCTCGGCCGGACGAGCGATCGCGGTGCTCGACGACGGCGGAGCGGCCGCGGTCGCGCTCGACCAGGCCCGAAGCGATCTCGAGACGGCTCGGCTCGAACTGCGGCAGAAGGAGACCGCCGATCCCACGCGTGGGCTGCGGCCCTCGCCGGCGGAACTGGATGCCGCCGGCGTTGCGGCGGCCGTGGCCCAGCGCAAGCTCGCGCTGGTCGTCCGACCGTTGAAGACCGACGTCACTGCAGCCCAGCTCGATCTGCGCAAGGCCGAAGCGGATCTCGCCGTCCTGCGTCGCCACTCGACACCGGTCGGGCTCGCTGCCGCGGAGCGCACAGTCGGCGTCGCCTACCAGAAGCTTGCGCAGGCGAGCGGCACGGCGAGCGCGGCGGAGGTGCTCGCGGCGCAGCAGGAGCTGACGCGGGCGCAGGCGGATCTCGAGGCCCTCCAGGCGGGGCCGAGCGCGGCGGCGCTCGAGGCGGCGAAGCTGGCGGTGACGCTCGCGCAGCAGAAGCTGGCCGAGCTGCCGAGCAGCGCGCTCCCCAGCGAGGTGACCCAGGCCAAGCTCGAGCTGGCGAAGGCCCAGGCTGACCTCGAAGCACTGCAACGAACACCCACCGCGACGGCTGTGACGGCGGCACGGACGGCGGTCGACCTTGCCGTTGCGAAGCTCGCCAACGCGGGGAGCCCGGTCGCGGTCGCCTCGGCGCGGGCGGAGCTCGACAAGGCCAGGAGCGATCTGCAGACGGCACGGCTTCGCGCCGATGCGGCATCCGTGCGGGCCGCCAGGCTCGGGGTGACGCTCGCGAAGCAGAAGCTCGCCCAGGTACGACGTCCCGCACCCGGCGTTCGCGACGCCGCACGCGCCGAACTGGCCAAGGCGTTCGCCGACCTGGACACGCTGCGCCGCCGCGGCGGGCCCGCCGGCGCGATCGACCTCGCCCTGGCCCGCGTGAAGGTCGGCTCGGCCGAGGCTCGTGTCGCCGCGGGCCAGGTGCAGGCCAGGCGACTCACGGTGGCCGCGCCGCTCGGCGGCACCGTTACGGCGCTCCTCAGCGTCGCCGGCTCGCCCGTCGATCCCGCGACGCCGATCGCAGTCGTCGCCGACCTCGACCACCTCGCGGTCGACGTCGACCTGAGCGAGTTCGACGTCGCCAAGGTGCGCAGCGGCCAGGCGGCCGTCGTGAGCGTCGACGCACTCGGCGGCAAGCGCTACCAGGGCACCGTCGTCTTCGAGGCGCTGACCGGCGTCGAGAGCGGCGGTCTCGTCACCTTCCCCGTCCGCATCCGCCTGCCACGCATCGCGGGCGTCAAGCCGGGCATGAACGTCAGCGTCCGCATCGTCGTCGCGAAGCGCCTCGGCGTCGTCCACGTCCCGCTCGAGGCGGTCGCGCAGGACGGCGAGCAGCCGACCGTGACGGTTCTGGGTGCGGGCGGCGCGCGGTCGGTTCACACCGTCAAGCTCGGCCTGGCCGACAACAAGATCATCGAGATCCGCAGCGGCCTGAAGGCGGGCGAGCGCGTGCTGCTCGGCGGCGGCGGGGGACCGTGAGCGTCCTCGAGCTCGAGGACGTAACGAAGTCCTACCGCACCGGCGACGTGCTCGTCCAGGCGCTGCGCGGCGTCAGCTTCGACGTGACGGAGGGCGAGTTCGTGGCGATCATGGGCGAGTCAGGCTCAGGCAAGACGACGCTGCTCGGGATCCTCGGCTGTCTCGATCGGCCCACGACCGGCTTCTACCGCCTCGTCGGCGAGGACATGACGCACCTGTCCGAAGCCCACCGGGCCAAGGTGCGCGGCCTGCGGATCGGGTTCGTCTTCCAGGCCTACAACCTGCTGCCGCGCGCGACCGCCGCCAAGAACGTCGAGCTGCCGCTCATCTATGCCGGCCTGCCCGCGCGCGAGCGGAGGGAGCGCGTGCTCGAAGCGCTCGCCGCGGTCGGCCTCGCAGACCGGGCCGGCCACCGGCCGAACCAACTCTCCGGCGGCCAGCAGCAGCGCGTCGCGATCGCCCGAGCGCTCGTCAGCCGGCCCAGCGTCCTCCTGACCGACGAGCCGACCGGGAACCTCGACTCCGCGAGCGCGGAGGAGGTGCTCGTCCTGCTCGAGCACGTCCACGCCGAAGGAAGCACGATCGTGATGGTCACGCATTCCCAGGAGGTCGCGCAGCGCGCGTCACGGATCCTGCGGGTGGCGGACGGGCTGCTGGTCGCCGACGAGCTGCTCGCGGTGCGATGACGGCGACGCTCGAACAGTTCCGGATCGCCCTCGAGGCGCTGCGCGCGAACTGGTTCCGGGCGATGCTGACGGCGCTCGGAGTCGTGATCGGCGTCGCCTCGCTCGTCGCCGTCACCGCCGTCAGCGCGGGTGCGCAGAAGGAGGTCGGGGACAGCATCCGCCGACTCGGCGCCAACGTCGTGCTCGTCGACGGCGAGTTCATCACGATCGGCACGGGCCAGTCGGCCACCGAGCGGACGATCACGCCGGAGGACGTTGCGGCGATCGCAAAGCTGCCTACGGTTACCGCGGTCGCCCAGCATCAGGACATCGAGAGCCTCACGGTCTCGGCGGGCCGCAACCACACCGTCACACGGCTCTTCGGGATCACGACGCCCTACGCCGACATCTACAACCAGGCCGCAGGAAGTGGGCGCCTGCTCTCCGCGGCCGACGTCGACTTCGGCCGCACCGTCATGGTGCTCGGCACCGGTCCGGCGGCGAAGCTCTTTCCCGGCCAGAATCCGATCGGCAAGACCGTCCGCGTCGGCAGCCACGAGTTCGAGGTGATCGGTGTCCAGGCGCGCAAGGGGAAGCTGAGCGGCGAGAGCCTCGACAACCGCATCTTCGTCCCACTTCCGATCGTTCTGCGAGTCCTGCTCGGCGGCACGACGACGAAGAGCGTCGGCGTCCGCGTCCACAGCGAGCAGGACATCGAGACGACGATGGACGCGATCACCGAGCTGCTCCGGCGCCAGCACAACTTGCCCGCGTCCTACGCCGACGACTTCTCCACCGAGGATCAGGCGCAGTTCGTGAAAGAGGCTCAGAAGGCGAGCGGGACGTTTCGCCTGCTCACGTTCGCCCTCGGCGGGATCGCCCTGCTCGTGGGTGGGATCGGGATCATGAACATGATGCTCGTCTCGGTTCGTGAGCGGACGCGCGAGATCGGGATCCGCAAGTCGGTCGGCGCCGATCCGCGCGCAGTGCAGACGCAGTTCCTGATCGAGGCGATCGTGCTCAGCACCGCCGGGGGCATCGCGGGACTGCTCGCCGGGATCGTGACGACGCGGCTGATCGGCACGTTTGCCCACTGGCAAACGCTGGTCGCGCCGCGATCCCTGGTGCTGGCGTTCGCCGTCGCCGTCTCCGTCGGCCTCTTCTTCGGCTTCTACCCGGCGCGCCGGGCAGCGCGGCTCGATCCGATCGCGGCGCTGCGCTATGAGTAGGAGCCACTCATCGGCCGTTCATCTGCGTTCCCTAGGGTGCCGGGCATGAGCGCTGCGGTCGAGGCACACGGCATCCGGATGACGTACGGCTCGCTCGTCGCCGTCGAGGATCTGAGCTTCGCGGTCGGGGCCGGCGAGATCCTCGGCGTGCTCGGTCCGAACGGGGCCGGCAAGACCACGGCGATCCGCGTCCTGACGACCATCCTGTCGCCCACGCGGGGAACGTTCCAGGTGGCGGGCGTGCCGCACACGCGGCCCGCCGCGATCCGGGCCGGGATCGGCGTGCTGCCCGAGAGCGCGGGCTACCCGGAGCAGCAGACCGGGGAGGAGTTCCTCCGCTACTACGCCCGCCTCTACGGTCGCTCCCGGACGAGCGCGGCGGCGGTCGCGACCGCCCTGCTCGCCGAGGTCGGCCTCGCAGAGCGTGCCCGCTCGCTCGTGGCGACCTACAGCCGTGGGATGCGGCAGCGGCTTGGGATCGCACGCGCGCTCGTGAACGATCCCGCCGTCGTCTTTCTCGACGAGCCGACGCTCGGGCTCGACCCGGCCGGGCAGCGGCAGGTGCTCGCGCTCGTTCGTGGCCTCGCCCGCGAGCGAGGCGCCACGGTGCTGCTCAGCACTCATCTCCTCGCGGAGGTGGAAGAGCTTTGCACGCGTGTCCTCATCCTCAACCGCGGCCGGGTCGCCGCCGAGGGGACCGTCTCGGAGATCGCACGTACGGCCGCAGCGCCACGGAGCGCCCGCGTCCGGGTCCCGGCCGAGCGGGTCGAGGATGCGCGCGGCGCTCTGGTCGGCGCCGCCGGCGTCGAGAGTGTCGAGCACGCGGACGGACAGCCCGGTGGGCTCGTCGTCACGTTCGCGAGCGCGGGTGAGGAGTCGGGTACGGCAGCCGTGCGCGCGCTCGCCGAGGCGGCGGTTCCCCTGCTCGCGTTCGAGCTCGAAGGGGCACGCCTCAGCGATGCCTTCCTCGCCATGACCGGAGCCGCCTGATGGTCGTCGCCGGCCAGGAGCTCCGCGATCTCTGGCTCGGCGGACGAGCCCTGCTGCTCACGTTCGCGCTCAGCCTGGTGCTCAGCGTCGTCTCGTACCTCGTCGCCACGAACCAGGCGCTCAACTACCTCGAGCAGCGCGAGTCGGTGAACCTGACGCTTCAGGTCGCCGTCGCCGTCGGCGCGCTCCTGGCGTTGCTCGCCGCCGCCGACACGATCAGCGGCGAGCGCGAGCGCGGCACCCTCGAGAGCCTTCTCGTCACGCCGATCTCGCGGGAACAGCTCTCCGCCGGGAAGCTCGCCGCCGCGCTGTCGCTCTGGGCGGGCGCGTTCCTCGTCACGATCCCGTACGTCTGGTACCTCGGCCGCGGGATCGGCGTCGTCGGCGAGGCGCTCGCGGCCGGCCTGCTCGTCGGCACGCTGATCGCGGTGTTCCTCGCCTCGCTCGGGGTCGTGATCAGCACGTTCTCGCGCTCGAACCGCGTCAGCCTTTCCGTCAGCCTCGTGCTCCTGCTGGCGCTCTTCGCGCCGACGCAGTTCCCGACCAGCGCGAAGCAGGGCTGGGCCGGCGACCTGTTGCTCCGCGTCAACCCGGTCACAGCGGGTGAGCACTACATCGGCAAGATCGTCGTCGATGCGCACTCGTGGAGCCACGACGCGTCGTGGCTGCTCTCGCCGGTGGGCGGCGCAGCCGTCTTCGCCCTGGCCGCGATCGGTGCGGCACGGTCGATCTCGCTGCGCGGGGGATCCAGCTCGTGAGGAGGCTGGTCCTGATCGCGCTCGTCTCCCTCGTCCTCGTGCCGCCCGCAGGCGCGAAGTCGCACGAGGTGGTCGTCCGCATCGACCGCACTCACGTCTCGGCGTCGCTCGGCCGGAGCTTCGCGTTCACGACCACGGTCGCGAACCGGGGCACGACGACCACCGGCACGCTCGTCGCGCACCTGAACGTCCTCAGCCTGAAGCGGGGGGTGTACGTCGACCCCGAGGATTGGTCGTCCTCGCGGACGCACTATCTCGATCCGATCGCGCCCGGCGGCACCCGCGCTGTGCGCTGGCGCGTGACGGCGGTCAACGGGGGCTCGCTGGCCGCCTACGTCACCGTCGTCTCCCAGGGAGGCACAGGGACTCCCGAGACGAGCCCTGCGCTTCGCTTCGACGTGGCGTCGCGCAAGACGCTCAACTCGGGCGGGATCCTGCCGGTCGCGCTGAGCATCCCGGGCGCGATCGCGCTGCTGGCGCTGGGCGTCCGCGTCAGGCGACGGCAGCGCAGCCGGTGAGGCTCAAACGTGGGCGAGGACGCGGTCGAGCGGCCGCGGTACCCGATCGAGATCGAGCGCCTCGACGAGCTAGGCGTCGCAGAGCGGATCCGAATAGCTGCGCGCCAGAAGTGCGCCAGTGCGCGCCATCGTGGAGCGGTCTTGGGTGGAAGGTGGGCTTCGATTCGGCGGAGCCGCAATCGTTGCAGCCATGCGGGATTTGACGGCGGGGCTGGGATTCGAACCCAGGGGACGCTTGCGCGCCCAGCGGTTTTCAAGACCGCCCGATTCGACCGCTCTCGCACCCCGCCCGTTGGCGCCTACCCTAGCCAGCGCGGTTGCGGGTAGGCGCCGTCGTGTAACCCGGTTGGGGGATCGGTTAGACCCGCGGAAAGCCGATTCTTCCTTGGTCAAGTCAGTCTTATACGGATGCCATGAAGGAGCCGGTCGCGTGATGCCAGATGCAACTGAGCGGTACCTGCCTCGCCTCGACCACTCGTTCTTCGACGACGAGCTGCGGCCGCACCTCGGCGCGGTCCTGCTCAAGAGCCGGTTGCTGCAGCCGGAGCAGCTCGATGATGCGCTGGCTCAGCAGGCGGGCAGCGGGCAGCGGCTCGGCGAGATTCTCATCGAGCGCGGCTGGCTCTTCCCCCAGGATCTCGCCCGCGGCCTCGCAGCGCAGCACGGGATCGACTACGTCAACATCCAGCACGTCTCGGTCGACCTTCGTGCTGCAGCCTGTCTCGACCCTGACACCGGCATGCGGCTCTCCGCCGTCCCGGTTCGCTTTCGCGGCGACGGCGACCTGCTGGTCGCGGTCGCGGATCCGACCAGCGCGGCTCTTGCAGAGGTGCAGGCTGCGATCGCCCAGCCGGTCGTTTTCGCCGTGACGGAGCTTGCGGACATCCAGCAGGCGTGGCGGATGGTCTTGCTCAGCCGGCAAGCCTAGGAGAGCGCCTCGCGATTCAGAAGGGCGTGTAGCTTCTCGCCATGGGTCTCCTCGTCCAGAAGTTCGGCGGCACGTCCGTCGAGGGGCCGGAGAGGCTGAAGGCGGTTGCCCGCCGGCTCGTCGCTGCGCGGGACGCCGGGAACGACGTCGTCGGCGTTCTCTCTGCGATGGGCGGCGCCACCGACGAGCTCGTCGATCTCGCGCACCAGGTTTCGGCCACGCCGCATCCCCGTGAGCTGGACATGCTGCTGTCGGTCGGGGAGCGGATCTCGTGCGCGCTCGCCGCGATGGCGATCCACGACCTCGGCCACACCGCGATCTCGCTCACCGGCTCGCAGGCGGGCGTCGTCACCGACACCGACCATACGCGCGCGAAGGTGCTCGAGATCCGCCCGCGGCGGATCCACGATGCGCTCGCGCAGGGCGCGATCGTGCTCGTCGCCGGCTTCCAGGGTGTCTCAACGGACTTCGAGGTGACGACGCTCGGCCGGGGCGGGTCGGACGCCACCGCTGTCGCGCTCGCGGCCGCGCTCGGAGCGGACGCCTGCGAGATCTACACCGACGTCGAGGGGGTCTTTTCCGCCGACCCGCGCGTCGTCCCGCACGCCCGCAAGCTCGACGCCGTCTCATACGAGGAGATGCTCGAGCTCGCCGCAGGTGGAGCCAGGGTGCTGATGCTGCGCTCGGTCGAGTTCGCGCGTAACCATGGAGTCCGCATCCACGTCCGCTCCTCGCTCTCGGCGAACGAGGGGACATGGGTCGTCAGTCAGGAGGAGTTGATGGAGCAGGCAATCATCTCGGGGATCGCGCACGACACCTCGGAGGCCGAGGTGACGATCCTCGGGGTGCCCGACCGGCCCGGAATCGCCGCCAGGGTCTTCCGCACGCTCGCCGACGTGAGCGTGAACGTGGACATGATCGTCCAGAACGTCTCGGCAGAAGGGCACACGGACATCTCGTTCACGCTCCCGAAGACGGAGATGCGCCGCGCAGTGGAGGTGCTGGAGCCGCTCGCGGCCGAGATCGGGGCGCGCGGCCTCGCGCACGACCCGGAGATCGCGAAGATCTCGCTCGTCGGCGCCGGGATGCGGACGCACCCGGGCGTCGCCGCCGACATGTTCGACGCGCTCGCCGAGGCCGGGATCAACATCGGGATCATCTCCACGTCGTCGGTGCGGATCTCGTGCGTGGTCCCGGCCGGACAGGTCGAGCGGGCCGTGCAGGCCGTGCACGAGCGCTTCAAGCTGCACGAGCCGGTCGTGACCGCCGAGGCCTAGCGCGTGACGCGCTCGGGCGCGCCGTATGCGCGCAGCGCGTCCGGCACCTCGCCCTGGAAGTTCTCCAGGATCGCGAGCAGAGCGCGGTCGGTGACCATCGTGCCGTTGAGCGTGTGCAGCGGCTGCAGACCGCCTTCGGCGCGGTAGCGGATCCCGAGCCGGCGCGCCTGGAAATCGGTCGTGTTCGAGCAGGACGTGATCTCGCGGTAGCGCTCCTGCGACGGAAACCACGCCTCGATGTCGATCTTCTTCGCGGCCGGCGCGCCCAGGTCGCCCGCCGCCACGTTGACGACCCGGTACGGCAGCCCGAGCTTCTGCACGAACGCCTCTTCGAGGGCGATCATCCGCTCGTGCTCGGCCCACGACTCCTCCGGGGTCGTGTAGACGAACATCTCCACCTTGTTGAACTGGTGCACGCGGAACATGCCTCGCGTGTCCTTGCCCGCGGCGCCGGCTTCGCGGCGGAAGTTGGTCGAGAAGCCGGCGTACCGGAGCGGCAGCTCCTCGGCAGGAATGATCTCGCCCATGTGCAGGCCGGCGAGCGCGACCTCTGAGGTGCCCGTCAGGTAGAGGTCGTCGTCGGCGAGCGCGTAGATGTTCGAGCGCTCGGTCGGGAAGAAACCGGTGCCGGTCATCGCCTCCTCGCGCACGAGCACGGGCGGCAGCACAGGCGTGAAGCCGCTCTGCGCCAGGTGGTCGAGGGCAGCCCGATAGAGAGCGAACGCGAGCAACGCCGTATCGCCGATCATGTAGCCGAAGCGCGAGCCGGACAGCTTCGCGGCGCGCTCCATCTCGAAGCGCCCGATCTCCGTGTGCTCACGCGCCTCCGCGAGCGAGGGCGGCTCGCCCGAGCGGCTGATCTCGACGGCATCGCCTTCCTCCATGCCATCAGGGACCGACTCGTGCGGTGGGTTAGGGACGAGGGACAACGCCTTATCGAGTGCGGCCTGCGCGATCGCAAAGTCCTGTTCAGTTGCGAGCAACTGGCGCTTGACCTCCTGAATCTCGTGTACCTGATCGGGCGTGGGCTTTCCTTTGAGCTTCGTTTTCCCGCGAAGTTCATCCACACGCGGAATGAGGTCACGCCACTGTTTGTCTGCGGCCATGAGTTGATCGAAGGCCACGCCGGCGCCCTTGCGAGCCAGCGCAGCGCGGTAGCCGTCCGGATCGTGGCGCGCGGCCTTGAGGTCGATCATGCGCGAGAGTCTAGGTAGGCCTCGATCGTCTGCGCGACTCCCTCGTCCTCCACGCCGGGGCAGATCCAGTCAGCGAGCTCCTTCAGGCGGTCGTCCCCGTTCTCGACGCTGACGCCGTAGCCCGCCCACGCGAGCAGCTCCCGGTCGTTTTCGCCGTCCCCGAACGCCAGCGTCTGGGCTGCCGTGAAGCCGACGTGCTCGGCGACGAAGGCCAGTCCGCTGCCCTTCGAGATCGTGGGGCTGGCGAGCTCGAGGAAGTGCGGCAGCGACTTGGCGATGAACAGGCGCTCCCCGAACCGGGCAACGAGCTTCGGTCGCAGCGCGTCGAGCTCTTCTGGATCCGAGACTATGACGAGCTTCGTCGGCGGGCGCTCGAGCCACGCGAGCAGGTCGTGCACCTCCGTGATCGGGATCTCCTGGAAGCCTGCATAGGCGCGGGCGTTCTCCGTCACCGTTGCGACGTAGAGCTCGTCGTCGACGTAGCAGTTGAGGCCGAACCCCGCGTCCTGCACCGCCGCGATCGCCTCACGTGCGAGCTCGAGCGGAATCGGCTCGTGCAGCAGGAACGTGCCGGTAGCAGGCTCGACCACAGCAGCGCCCTGGTAGCAGACCAGGGGCTCGGTGATTCCGGCCGCCCGGGCGTACGGCAGGGCGGAGCGGAACATGCGCCCGGTCGCGATCAGCACGTGGATGCCGGCCTCGCGGGCGGCGCCGATCGCCGCGATCGTGCGCGGCGGCAGCACGCCGCCCTGTCCGATCAGGGTGCGGTCGAGGTCGCACGCGATCGCGGCAACGTCGCCCGGAAACCCGGAGGGAAGGATCAGTGGGTCGAATCGAAGACGTACTGAGCGACGTCGGCGATTTCCTGATCGCTCAGCTGACCCTTGAACGACGGCATCACGCCCTTGCCGTTCGTGGCCCGGTCGACGACGAGCGCGACGTCGGGCTTGGCGTCGTCGAGATTCGGGCCGACATTGCCGGACGAGCCAGCCGCCTTGAGCGTGTGGCAGCCGCCGCAGCCTGCCGAGGCAAAGACCTTGTTGCCGTTGGCCGCGTCTCCCTTGGCCGACGTGGTCGGCTCCCCGCTCGTCGTTGTCGCCGCTGTCGTGGCCGCCGGGACGGTGCCCTCGACGGTCTCCGGAAGGGGCGACACTTCTTCGCCGCCGCCGCAACCGGCAACGCCGATCAGTAGGGCCAGCAACGCGAGCAAGGTGGTGGCGCGGCGCATCGTCGGCAAGCTTAACGGGAGGCGCTGGGGCGGGGAGCGCCATAGCGCGATCGCGATCGCTGCGCCGATCCCGAGTACGTCACCGGGCGTGTCGTTGGCGAGGAGCGAGACTGCGAGGCCGGCGAGGAACGCGTCGAGCACGGGCGCGCGGCGGGCTCGGAACGCAATCGCCGTCAGGATTCCCATTGAGCCGAGGACGACGGCGATGGCGCCGGCACTGGCGGCCGTGCGCCGCACCGACAGCTCGATCCGATCTGCGATGTCCCGTGCAAGCGCGAAGGGGCCGTCACCGACGGCGTCGGTGACGTGACTCGAGCCACCGGTCGCCGCGTCGATCCCGAGCAGGAGCAGTGCAAGTGCGATCGCCCCGACGGCGACGGGCGCGGCCAGCCGCAGCCTCGGCACGTGCCCCCGGAGTCGGAGCAGCAGGACCAGGTAGGCGGCGGCGACGACGACCATCCCGCCACCGTCGGCGCCGAAGCGGTTCCCGCCGATCGTCACGAGCGCGAGCGCGGCGACGCCGAACCCCCGGCGGCCGAGCAGGGCGGCTCCGGCGAGGGACGGCGCGAGCAGCATCGTCTCGAGCAGGTTGTTGACGCCGTAGAAGCGGCCCGACTGAGACGGGCCGAACGGCGAGAGCGCGACCGTCTCGGCATCGAGCCCCATCGAGACGAGGTAGGCCGCAAGGATGGCGCCGCACGCAAGCCCCAGCGGCAGCACGAGCACGGCGACCCCGGCCACGAGTGCGAGCGCCGGGCTCAGCCAGAGGTTCGCGGCGAGTGCGACGAGGAGCAGGCGCAGCGCCGGCTGCGGACGGAAGAGGGCGAGGGCGATCAGTAGTGCCGCGAGAGCGATCGTCAGCGGCAGGCGCCACCGGTCGTTCCATTCGATCCGCCTGTCCAGCGTGCGTAGCGCTGCTTGCGGATCGGCGTTGGGAACGACGCGGAGCCTTCCGGCCGAGACATCCGTCGTCGTCACCAAGCCGTCGATCCGGGTCGAGTCCGAGGTCAGCAGCCCGGGCGCGCCAGGCAGCTCGACAGGCAGGCGCCGCCCGTGCTCGGTGACGAATCCGATCGCTGCGCCGGCCTGCGGCGGTGAAGCCGCCAGGACGAGGGCGGCGAGAAGGACAGCTCGCATCGCAGCGATTCTCCCGTCTGCGACGATCGTGGTGTTGAGCCTCTCCGACGCGCTCCCTGTCTACCACCACAACGAGCGGCACTCGATCCGCGTGTCGGCGACTCCCGAGCGGGCGCTCGCGGCAGCCCGGGAGGCTCGGCTCGACGACGTGCCGCTCGTCGCGTTGCTCTTCAGGCTGCGCGGGTTGCGCGCCGCTTCGCGCGGCCCGCTCTGGGACGCGCTCCTCGCACAGGGCTTCCAGGCCTTCGGCGCCGATACGGTCGTCCTGATCGGCAAGCCCTGGTCGCGCGGAGGCAAGCTGCGCACGGTGGACGACTTCGTCGCGTTCGCCGAGCCGGGCTTCGCGAAAGTGGCGATGGATCTGCGCGCGCTGCCCGACGCCGGCGGTTCGCGTCTCGAGACCGAGACGCGCATCTACCTGACCGACGCCGCCGCCCGGCGACGGTTTGGCGCCTACTGGCTCGTGGTCCGCCCATTCAGCGGCCTCGTCCGGCGCAGCTGGCTCAGGGCGGCCAGACGCCGGGCCGAAGCCACCTGAGGGCGCATCCTTTCGCGGCGTTCGACCGTTCTTTGACAGATGGCGCCACGGCGAGCCGACGCGGCAAGGAAAGACGCGGACCTCGATTTCGAGCGTCTCTACGCTGGGCATCGCGCCGACGTCTTCCGCGCCGCGCTCCGCGAACTGGGGAACGTCCACGACGCCGAGGACGTCACGCAAGCCGCGTTCATCGACGCGTACCGGGCCGTCCTTCGCGGCTCGCGGCCGGAGGCGCCGCGTGCGTGGCTGCTCGCAATCGCCGAGAACGTCCGGCGGCGACGGTTTCGCACCGCACTGCGCCGGCCCCGCGAGGAGCCGCTGGCTGCCGAGGCGGCCTCCGCAGCCGAGCCGACGTACGAGCAGGCCAATGCGCTCCGGAGCGCACTCGCGGCCTTGCCGCCCCAGCAACGCGATGTCTTCCTCCTGCGTGAGATCGCCGGTCTGTCGTACGACGAGATCGCTGAGGACGTCGGCTCGACCGTCGGAGCCGTCCAGATGCTCCTCTTCCGGGCCCGTCAGACACTGCGGACCGAGCTCGAGCCGCCTCCGGTCGCCCGGCGCCTGGACGCCGTCCTGCCCATCCCCGTCTGGCTCACCGGCCTGGCTGCACGAAGCGACTCCCTCGTTCTGTCGCCGCGCGTGGCCGGTGTTCTCGGCGCCGCCGTGCTCGCCGCCACGGGAGTGACGGCGGGGCGCGCCACGGCGCCGCCGGACCAGACTTCTCCTCGGATCGCCAACGGCGCCGCTCTGGCGGTTTCAGCGCCCGCGCCACGGGCCCACGCAGCGGCCGTCGGCGCACAGCCGCTCGCCCTGCCGGCTCGCCCCGATTCGAGACCGCCCGGACGAGCCGTTCCGGCTGCGCTCGCCCCGCGACTGTCGCCTGTCGCGGCACCTGTTGCGACCGCCCCACCGGCGCCTGCGGCTCGAACCGAAGCCCGCCCGGGTCCGGCGGGTGTGGTGCGACCGCGCCGGCTGCCGCCGGTGCGGGTGGTCGAAGCTGCGCTGAAGGCCGTGCCGGCTGCCACCGCGATCTCCGCTCAGACCTCGCAGCGGCCGGCGTCGACGCCGCTCGAGCAGGCTGGCGCGGCGGCCGCCGCTGGGGCTGACGGGCCGCCGCTGCCGGCGCTACCTCTCGACACGTTGCCGCCCGTGCCGTAACCGAGAGGTTGAGTCGCATCCGTTCCGCCTTCGATCCGTTCCTCGCGGACCGACGACCGGGGTGCGCTCCTGTAGAGAAAGGAGTACCTCCCGGCCGCGATCCTTTCTCACCCGGTACGGTCCCGGGGTGCTGATCGAACGGAGCATGCATCCGGACTGGCTCTCGAACGCCTACCTGCTCGCCGACGAGCCGGGCGGAACCGCCGTCTTCGTCGACAGCGGCGCGCCACTTGCTCCGCTGCACGAGGTCGTCGAGCGCGAAGGGCTGACGGTCACCCACCTGCTCACCACGCATTCGCATCCGGACCACGTCGCCGGCGACGACGAGCTGGTCGAGCGCTACGGGGTCGAGATCGTGAAAGGGCCGCTGGAGACCGGCGGCCTGCGCATCCAGGCGCTGCCGACGCCCGGGCACGCGGCCGACCATCTCGCCTTCCTCGTCGACACGGTGTGCTTCACGGCCGACATCCTCTTCAAGGACGCTGTCGGCGGTGGCCCGGACGCGACGCCGATCAGGCACTCGGTGATGGAGGTGCTGATGACTCTGCCGCCCGAGACACGCCTGCTGCCGGGTCACACGGAGGAGACGACGATCGCGCGCGAGTGGGACGAGAACCCCTTCGTCACCTACTGGCGCGGCGAGGCGGAGTCGATCGACGAGGCCGTCCGCGTGGGCGGCGAGGAGGCGACGCTCGTCGTCTGGTCTCCCGACTACGACGGCAAGGGCAAGGCAATGGTGCGCTTCGCCGACGGGCGCGAGGCGATTATCGGCGGGTCCCGGGTAGAGCGATGAGCTTCATCGTCGACGAGAAAGTCGAGGAGTACGCCGCCCATCACTCGACGCCGCCCGACCCGCTGCTCGCGGAGCTCGCCGAGGAGACCAGGGCGACGATGAGCTCGCCGCAGATGCTCACCGGCCCCATCGAAGGACGGTTTCTCGAGCTGCTCGTCCACGCCGCCGGCGCGAAGCGGGTGCTCGAGATCGGAACCTTTACCGGCTATTCCGCGCTCTCGATGGCCGCGGCGTTGCCCGAAGGCGGTCACATCGACACGCTCGACATCGAGCCCAGGCACGCCGAGGTGGCGCAGCGCTACTTCGACCGGAGCCCGGACGGCTCGAAGATCACGCTCCACCTCGGTCCGGCGACAGAGACGATCGGGGAGCTCGAGGGTGAGTTCGACCTCGTCTTCATCGACGCGGACAAGGAGGGCTACGACGCGTACTACGAAGCCGTCCTGCCGCGCCTCTCCGAACGCGGATTGATCGCGATCGACAACACGCTCTGGAGCGGGAGGGTGCTCGATCCCCAGGACGAGAGCACGAGAAGGATCGCCGAGCTGAACGACAAGATCGCCGCGGACGACCGCGTCGTCGCCGTCCAGTTGACGGTGCGCGACGGCGTCACCCTGGTCCGCCGCCGCTGAGCGACCTGTCCGAAAGGGACAGTAGGTTGCGGCGATGCGCCTGCTCGTCGCCCGCTGTGAGGTCTCCTACACCGGCCGCCTGACCGCCTTCCTGCCGGAGGCCGTGCGGCTGCTGATGATCAAGTCCGACGGCTCGGTGCTCGTCCATGCCGACAGCGGCGGCTACCGGCCGAGCAACTGGATGACCCCGCCCACCGTGATCGAGGAGAGAGACGGCCTGATCGTCGTCCGCAAGCGGGCAGGAAAGACGGAGGACCAGCTGGAGATCCGCATCGCCGAGGTCCTGACCGACCAGGAGCACGAGATGGACGAGGTCGCAGGCCTCGAGAAGGACGGCGTCGAGAAGCACCTGCAGGAGGCGCTCGCGGACAGGCCAGGCTACCTCGAGGAGGAGCTCCGGCTCGACCGGCGCGAGTGGATGACGGAGATCGGGCCCGTCGACCTGATGTGCCGCGATTGCGACGACGGCTGGGTCGCGGTCGAGATCAAGCGTGTCGGAACGATCGAGGCGGTCGAGCAGCTGACGCGCTACCTCGGCTTCATCCGCGTCGACCCGGCCAAGGAGCGTTGCCGCGGCATCCTCGCGGCGCAGAGCTTCAAGCCGCAGGCGGTCACGCTCGCCGAGTCGCGCGGGCTCCGCTGCGTCGAGGTCGACCTCGCCGTGCTGCGCGGCGAGCGCGAGCCGAAGCTGACGCTCTTCGGCTAGTCCGTTGTGGACACTTTCACCCGCGTCGGGAGTACACTACGCTCATGACCGTGGAAGTCGGAATTCGCGAGCTACGCGCCAACCTGAGTGCCTTCGTCGACCGCGTCAAGGAAGGAGAGGA
>JANMJY010000142.1:0-3032 GCA_031371615.1 Actinomycetes bacterium
GCCGATCATCCCCGCCTGTACGAGCTCGTCGGCTCGGACGAGAAGTTCGCGGCGCACAACGCAGCCAAGTGGCAGCACGGCCTGCTCGTCCACGTCCCCAAGGACGTGGTGCTCGAGCAGCCGCTGCTGATTCGGATCGTCAACTCGGTCGAGGGGGGCTCGCTCTTCTGGCGCCTCCTGATCGTCGCCGAGCCGGGCAGCCGCGTCTCGGTGATCGAGGAGTACGCCTCGACGACGCCGGGGCTCTCCGGCTACTTGAACGCGGCCGTCGAGGTCTTCGTCGAGGACGGCGCCAAGGTCGAATACGTCTCCGTCCAGAACGTCTCCCGCGAGACGTGGCACTTCGGCAGCCACCACGCGCGGATCGGGCGCGACGCCGAGCTCGACTGGGTTGCGGCGGGCTTCGGCTCCAAGAAAGGCAAGATCCGGATCCAGAACGACCTGGCCGGCCAGGGCGCGACCTCGCGTGTCACCGGCGCCTACTTCGCCGACGGCGTCCAGCACCTGGACTACGACACCTTCCAGGAGCACATCGCTCCGAACACCACCTCGGACTTCGCGTTCAAGGGCGCGCTACGCGACGAGTCGACCGCCGTCTGGCGCGGGATGATCCGCGTCGAGGAAGACGCGCAGAAGACGAATGCTTACCAGGAGAACCGCAACCTGCTGCTCTCCAAGCTGGCGCACGCCGACTCGATCCCCGGCCTCGAGATCCTCGCCAACGACGTCCGCTGTACCCACGGCGCCACACTGGGCCAGGTCGACCGGGAGCAGCTCTTCTACCTGATGGCCCGCGGCCTCTCCCACGCCGAGGCCGAGCGCCTGATCGTGCGCGGCTTCTTCCAGGACGTGCTCGACCGGATCGAGCTCGAGCCGGTCCGCGAAGCCCTGGGCGCCGCGCTCGAAGCGCGGATCCCCCAGGCTTAGACCTCGTGCGAAACGGTCTTGACGACGGGCACCTCGATGTAGAAGGTCACGTGCCTTCGACGCCCTCGTAGCCGCCGGCGATCCCGCCGCCGATGCCGACGCCTTCTGCGTTGACGTTCCCTTCGCGCGCGGCCATGCCGTAGCTCATCGGGTTGTCGGCGTCCTCGATGCGGCCCGCATCCCGGAGGCCTGAGACTGCACGCTCAGGACTTTCGAGCAACTGCGATCAGGGCATTCCCCGATGGCAGCGGGCGATGCGCCCGAGAGGCTCGCTGTGAACCATAACCAGTAGGAGGTACGAGATGTTCACGTACATCGGGCTCATCAAGTTGACGCCCGCGGGCAGGGAAAACCTAGCCCACACGCCCGACTATCTCGAGAAGATCCGCAAGATCATCGAGGAAGAGGGCGGAACGCTCGAGAAGACCTACGCCTTCATGGGGCCGTGGGACTTCCTCTCGATTGTCAAGTACCCCGACAACGAGACCGCGTTCCGTGTGCTCGCCAAGATTGGGCTGCTCGAGGTCGTGCAGACCGAGACCTTCCCGGCCGAAGAGGTCGAGGTCTTCACCAAGGTCTTCGTCTAGATCTCTCAGAAGACCGGCAGGCGGGAGGCCGCGACGGCGGCCTCCCGCCTCTGCCGAGGCTCAGAGCGAACGACCTAGGCTGAGGCCCCCGTACGCCTCCACGGCGCGAAGGCGTTGTCGACGCCGCGCAGCGCCGGCGCGAGGTCCGGATAGTGCCGCTTCAGCACGCCGATCATGGTCGTGTCGTCGATCCAGTCGAGGCCGGCCTGCGTGTAGGTCTTCGCGTTGTAGTCGCGGGTGAAGAAGCGATCGCTCTTCAGCCGTCGCGACGCCATCAGGATGAAGACCCGGAACGCCGTGTCGCTGAAGCCGAAGCCCTTGGGCAGCGGCTCCGCGTACAACCCGATCATCAGGTCGACGCGCTCGACGTCGTCGTAGACCCGTTGCAGCTCCTTGGCCCAGGCCGGGTTGTCGGTCAGCTCCTCGAACGTCTCGGCCGGCTTCAGGTGGAAGAGGCGCCTGAACTCGTTGTAGCGGGGCACCCCGCGCTCACGGATGCGCAGCACGTCGGTCGCGGCCAGGTCGACGACGGTGCCGTCGGGCTTGCGGAACTCCTGCAGGAAGCGCGGGTAGTTGTGCAGGGTGATCGCCCCGGGATTCGCGATCCCAAGCGAGTAGAAGCAGTCGACGAGACCGATCTCGTCCAGCCGGGCGCGCGCGTCGAGCGCCCCGAGCTCGCGGAACGTTCGCTCCTGGAGCACCTCGTCGGTCTCGATCGAGCGGAAGGTGAAGTCGTCCGGGAGGAGCGGGTGCATGCGGTAGACGGCGACGAACTCCTCGGTCAGCGAATAGGGAACGCCGTGGTGGTCGGTCGGCGAGCCGGGGATGCCGCCGAGCACCTCGTTCTTGCTCCGCTTGCCCAGGTTCTTGCCGAGGATCCCGTACCAGTTGGCGCGCATCGCGTACTTTGTCGTCGGGTGCGCGATGATCGCCGGCGTCCACTCGACGGTGTGGATCTTGGCCATCAGCGCGGCGTTGATCAGGCGAGCCCGGTTGTAGAGCTCGTCGTCCGACCAGCGTGGATACTCCGAGCGGAGGCGGTCGCAGATCGAGTTGTGCTCGTGCGTGAAGAGCGTGTGCAGCAGAGCGAGGCCGAGCCAGAAGTTGCCGGCCACGCCCGTGAGGTCGACGTGCTGCTCGAGGTCGCGCGGCAGCTGGCCGTCCGGGTCGAGGCGCAGCTTGCCGCCTTCGTTCGAGCGCAGAGCGGCCGACAGGGCGGGGTCGCTGCCGTAGATCTGCGAGCCGTCCCACCAGTGTGAGTCGGCCGTGACGTAGGTCGGCGGTGCCGCCTTCGCGTCGGGTGTGGGATCGCTGCGCGTCCGCTCGATCTTCATCGGCCGGTCGGCCCAGGGGTCCTCGTCGGCCAGCTCGAGCTCAAACGGCTCCTCCGGGACGTTCTTGCCGTGGCTGAACCAGTCGTGCACCTCGAACTGGAGCCAGGCGCCGGCGAGTACGTTGACGATCGTCGCGGGCGTGAACTTCTCGCGCGTGAGCAGCTCCCGGCTGACGAGCCGCGGG
>JANMJY010000146.1:0-12410 GCA_031371615.1 Actinomycetes bacterium
CGCAGCAGGCGGGCCATGGCGGCGAAGTTGAGCGAGAGCTCCTCGATCCCGCGGTCGCGGAGCAACGCGATCGCGGCGACGACGAGGAACTCGGTGAGGCCGTTCGGCGTCTCGGGATCACGGCGCATGAACGAGAGCGACATGGCGGGCCGGCCGTAGGACGGCACGAAGTGGAGAAAGCCGCGGATCGTGCCCTGAGGGTCACGCGCGACGACGATTGCGCCGTCGGCCTGGTGGTCGCCCTCGAGTGAGTCCATCGCCATCGAGAAACCACGCTCGGGCTCGCCGCGGCGCCAGACCTCGGAGACGCGGTCGAGCTCCGCGCGCGTGCTTTCGTCGAGCTCCTCGAAGCGAAGGAGGCTTGCGCCGTACCCCGCCGACGTCAGCCGGTTCACCGACTGCCGCACCTTGCGGACGGCGCGCCCCTCGAGCGAGAAGCTTCGCGTGTCGACAACAGCCTCGTCTCCGATGTAGAGCGCGCGGAGACCGGCCTGCTCGTAGAGAGGGAGAAGCACCTCGCCTGCACCGACGGCCCCCACCTTGAGCCCCCGCAGCTCGGCGAAGCCGCAGACGTCCCTGAGCAGCCCACCGAAAGCGTCCGGCCGCCCGACCGGGTCGCCCGAGATGAGCAGGACGCCGCTCTCGATCCGGTAGCCGACGAACGCGAGACGATCGGCCGAGAAGAAGTAGTGCGTGTCGGCCCGCAACTTGAAAAAGGAGAGCGTGTCGGTCCCGTGCGCGCGAACGAGGTCGAGCGCGGTCCTGCGCGCCTCTTCGTCCGGCAGCGTGCGCGGGACGGCAAGCGGTCTGAAGAAGAGGTACGCGACAACGAGCACCGACGCCACGCTGGCGGCTCCGACGGCAAGCGGAACCCACGCGAACAGTTCCTGGAAGGCCATCGGCCCGCGGCTCCACGTCAGGAGCGCCACCATCTCCCGGCCGATCGTCACCGGGGCACGGTGGGGAGCCGTCGCTGCCCACACCGACGCAGCCGCCACCGCCGCCGCCCCGACGGCGACCAGCGGGACGCGCCAGAGCACTGAGCCCCGACGGAGCCGCTCGTGCTGGACATAGAACGCGCCCCGGCCCCACCAGAGCAAGCCGGCAACCGCCCAGCCAAGAGCGGCCTCCTCGAAGTCGAGGCCCTTGACGAGATCGACCGCGCCGGCGACGACGAGGAGGACGAGGGCGGCGTGCAGAGCGCGCCGGCGACGCCGCAGGAGATAGAAGGCGACGATCGCGAGCGCGATCCCGGTGGGAAGCGCCGCGGCCTGGAAGATCGGCAGCGCCGCCACGGGCTCGACGTGCAGGAGCAGTCGCAGGCGCCATGGGATGGCGGGCGTCAGGGCCGAACCGATGTTGACGAGCGCGACCGCGAACGTGGCCAGCGCCGCCACCTGAGCGAGACCGTCGCTGCGCCGCGACTCGCGCAGCGACTGCTTTCTGCGATGCAGGCCGACGCTCCAGCTGGCCGTGTCGCGGCGGCGCGGGACGAGGTCCTGCCAGTCCTTCGCGATCAGCCAGACGCCGACGGCCGCGATCGCCCAGAAGGCGATCCCGGGATGGATGAGGCCGGCGAGCAACCCGGCCAGGAGGCCCGCCTCGACGGCGAAGCCGAGCAGGTACTCGTGCACGCGGCGGCCGAGCACGAAGACGCGCGGGCCGAGCGGATGGCGCTGGAGGCTGATCACGAGCCGGCCGACGCTCCGATCGAGAGGAGTCCTTTGCTCTCGGCCGCGTCGAGAACCCACGGGAGAGCGTCGACCGTCTGCTGTCGCGAGGCTTCACGGCCGGAGCCGTCCCCGTCGTGGAGCAGGATCACCGCGCCCGGTTCGAGCAGCGATGCGACCCGCGCCACGATCGTCTCGACGCCGGGCTCGGCCGTGTCGAAGACCGCTCCGTCCCAGGCGCACACGCGGTAGCCGCACTGCTCGACCACTCGGGTCAGCCAGGGGCTGCGAACGCCGTGTGGCGGGCGGAACAACGGGACGGGGAGCGCGCCTATCGCCTCGCGCACTGCGTTCTCGGTCGCCGTGATCTGGCGGCGAATCTCTGCCGGGGACGCGAAAGCGAGCAGCCGGTGATCTTCGCCGTGGCAGGCCAGCTGGTGCCCGTCCTCGAGAACCGCGGCGGCGACCTCGGGGTGAGCCCGGACCGAGCGGCCGAGAACGAAGAACGTCGCCCTGTGGCCGCGCTCGGCGAGCAGGCGGCTGATCGCCGGCGTGAAGCGGGGATCGGGCCCGTCGTCGAACGTCAGCGCAAACGAGGCAGCGCTCACCGGGAGAGTCGCCGTTGGCCCAAAGAACCGCGCCTTAGGGGCGAACGTGCCGACGAGGTAGAGACCTCCGGCCACCGCTGCCGTCGCGGTTGCGAACGGCTGCGTTCCCGTGCGGCGATCGAGCGAACGACCCAGTCCGGCGAGGCCGACGGCGACGCCACCAGCAGCCGCCCAGGTGCCGTGCTTGTCCATCAGGCCACCCTCAGCAGCGGCTGCCATCGGCGCTCGCCGGCGCGCAGCTCCTCGTAGAGCGCCTCCAGCTGGTCGACGACGACCGGCCAGGAGAACGCCGCGACGGCCCGTTCCCGTCCGGCCGCACCCAGGCGCCGCGCCAGCGCCGGATCGTCGAGCAATCGGTCGATCGCCGCTGCGAAACCCGTCTCGTCGTCGGCCCGATCGACCATCACGCCGTCGACGCCGTCGCGCATCACGAACTCGAAACCCGGCAGGCGGCTCGCCACCACCGGCAGCCCGGCGCTCATCCCCTCCAGGAGCACCATCCCGAACGACGCCAGGCTGCACGGAGTGCAGAGGATCTCGGCGCTCGCGAGATAACGCGGACGCAGCCGGTTCACGCGGCCGGCGAACACGACGTCGTCGCGGAGCTCGAGGGGCACCATCCGCTCGATCACCGGGCGGAGTGGCCCGTCGCCGACAATCACCAGCTGGACGTCGTCGCGGCGGCGCCGCAGGGCGATGAACGCCCCGATCATGTGCTTGACCCCGTTGCGGGGGTCGAAGCGGCCGACGAAGACGATCGTGCGCTTGCCGCTCACCTGGTCGAGCGGCTGCGCGTCCGGCGTGAAGAAGTCCGTGTCGATCCCGTTTGGGCTCGTCGTGAAGGGCAGGGCAGGGAAGTATGGCTGCAGGGAATCGATCACTGCGTCGGAGACGCTGATGCGCGCGTCGAGTCGGCTGAAGATGCGCTGCAGGGGCCGGCGAAAGGCGAGCAGAGGGCGATAGCGCTCGGGGACAACGCTGTGGAAGGTACCGACCGTCACGGGGGCCGGGGAACGCAGGGTCGCCGCGATCGGCAGCATCGCCCCGAACGGGTTGTGCACGTGCACGACGTCGAAGCGGTGACGTCGATAGACACGGTCGAGCGCGAGCGTGAGCCCGGCGGCGACGGTGACGAGGGTCTCGGCGCCGTTCGCATAGAACGGGAACGCCCGACCGACGTTGACGACGTCGAAGCTGCGCTCCGGAAGATCGTCGCCGTCGACGGTCCTGGGACGGACCGCGAGCCGCGGGGTGAGAACGGTGACCTCGTGCCCGCGGCGGGTGAGCTCCGTGGCCTGCCCGTGGACGTGTTCCGTGATCCCGCCCAGCTGTGGGTAGTAGTAGTCGCTCGCGATCCCGATCCTCATCACGGCCGACGCTACGAGCGCGGACATGAAGGGCGCCTGAACGGACAGCTAGTCCGTCGCAGGCTTGGGCCCGCGCGCCGCGAACCGCCAGACGAGCGCCACGACAGGGTCGGTCAGGCGCTCGACGGCACGGACGATCCGCTCGACCGCGGGCTGGGCCAGGCGGACGACGAGGAATGCCACCGCGGCGCCGACGAGGGCACCGGCGACGACGTCGGCCGGATAGTGGACGCCGGTGACGACACGGCCGATTGCAATGGCGGCCGCGGCGGCGATGAAGATCCCGCCCACGAGGCGGTCATAGAGGAAGACGGCGACGGCGATCGCGAAGGCGGCCGACGCGTGGTCGCTCGGGAACGACGGGTCGTGCGACCTCGCGCCGAAAAGCGTTGCGTCCGGGTGCGTGGCGTAGGGGCGGTCCCTGTTCCAGACGAGGGCGACCGCCTGGTTTGCGAGCAGCGCGAGCGCCGCTGAGGCGAGCGCCGATCCGCACGCGAGCTTCCACTTGCGCGCGGGACCAGGGCGCGCGAACAGCCACAGCGCGAACGTCGCCACGACGAAGAGGGGGATCGACCAGGTCTCGAGCGTCGCCGCTGCGTGCCCGAGCCAGCGGTGGTGCTGCGCGAGCTCGTTGACCGAGTGATAAAGGCGATAGTCCACGCTGCCCCCAGCGTAGTGGCGTGGAGCAGCCGTCGAGCAGCGCGTTCAGGTTCCGTTCAGATCGCCGGCTTTCAGTACTGTCGCGCGCGATGACTCACGACCTGGTGCTCGTGCTCGGTGCGCTCGCGGCGAGCGCCGTGGAAACCGTCGAGGCGGTGACGATCGTGCTGGCGCTGGGCGTGACGCGCGGCTGGCGCTCTCCCCTGCTCGGAGCCGGAGCAGCCGTTGCCACACTCGCCGCCATCGTCGCGGCCCTCGGACCGGCTCTCGCGCTGATCCCGATCGACACGCTGCGTCTCGTCGTGGGCTCGCTGCTGCTCGTGTTCGGCCTGCAGTGGCTGCGGAAGGCGATCCTGCGCGCGAGCGGATTCAAGGCCGTGCACGACGAGGACAAGATCTACGCGGAGGAGGTGGCGCAGGCGCGCGAGGCGGGCCGATCGGCGGGCCGTGTCGATGGCTACGCGTTCGCGATCTCGTTCAAGAGCGTGCTGCTGGAGGGGCTCGAAATCGCTTTCATCGTGCTCACGCTCGGCGCCAGCCAGGGCTCGACCTTGCTCGCGGCCGTCGGCGCGCTGATCGGCGTGGTCGGCGTCGTGGCGGTGGCGGTCGTCGTTCGGCGGCCTTTGTCTCGCGTGCCCGAAAACCAGCTCGCCTTCGCGGTCGGGGTGATGCTCACCGCCTTCGGGATCTTCTGGGCGGGCGAGGGCGCGGGAGCCGACTGGCCCGGCGGCGACTCGGCGCTGCTCGGGCTGATCGCGGTGACCGCCGCCTGGGCTCTGGCGTTCGTCGTCGTGCTCCGGCAACGCCGGGCTCCTGCGCCGGAGTCGGCGACATGAGGCGGGTGATCGACGCAATCGTCGACTTCATCGTCGGCGACGACGTCTGGGTGGCGGTCGGCGTCGCCTCCGCGATCGGCCTCACCGCGGCGCTGGATCGTCTCGGTGCCGATCCCTGGTGGCTGTTGCCGGCGGCAGTGCCCGCGATCGTCGTCGTCTCGCTCCTCCGCGCGACCCGCCGGTAGCAGCGACTTGACATGACGCTCCCGATCGAGTTGGATGTCTTAGTCAAATGACTTAGGCATGCACAAAGGAGGCCACCATGCATGCGCACAGCACCCCGTCGTTCCACGCCTCACCCCAGGAGGCGCTCACAGCACCAGCCGAGGAGTTCCTCTACCTCGCGTGTCTCCACGAAGGCACGGGCGTCGCTGCACCGGACTTTCTCGCGGTCGTCGACGCCGACTCGGGCCAGATCGTGCACGAGCTGCCGATGCCGAACGTCGGCGACGAGCTCCACCACTTCGGGTGGAACCGCTGCAGCTCCGCCTGCCACGGGCCGGATCGCTCGCACCTGATCGTGCCGGGCTTCCGCTCGTCGCGGATTCACATCGTCAACGTCGAGGACGACCCGCGCCGGCCGCGGATCGAGAAGGTGATCGAGCCGGAGGAGTTGCTCGCGAAGACCGGCTATACGCGCCCGCACACAGTGCACTGCATGCCGGGCGACAACATCGTCGTCAGCATGCTCGGCGACGCCGAGGGGAACGGCGTCGGCGGGTTTGCCGTCATCGACGCGAAGACCTTCGACGTCAAGGGGCGCTGGGAGAACGGCGGCGCGACGCCTCAGCTCAACTACGACTTCTGGTACCAGCCGCGCAAGAACACCCTGGTCTCATCGGAGTTCGGGGAGCCGAAGGCGTACGAGAAGGGGTTCGACCTCGCAGACGTGGCGGCAGGCCACTACGGCAGCCGGCTCCACTTCTGGAACCTCGCCGAGCGCAGCGTCGAGCAGACGGTCGAGCTCGGTGAGACCGGCCTCGTCCCGCTCGAGGTGCGCTGGCTGCACGACCCCGAGGCGGAAGAGGGCTTCGTCGGGGCCGCGCTCTCGAGCACGATGTGGCGCTTCCGCCGTGACAACGGGGGCTGGGGCGCCGACCAGGTGATCGCGGTCGAGAGCGTCGAGCTCGAGGGCTGGCCGTTCCCCGTGCCGGGCCTGATCACCGACCTCGTGCTCTCGATGGACGACCGTTTCCTCTACTTCTCGAACTGGCTGCACGGCGACCTGCGCCAGTACGACGTCTCCGATCCGGCGAACCCGAAGCTGACCGGGCAGCTCTGGCTCGGCGGTTTGCTCGGCAAGCCGAACGACGCGGGCCGCGAGCTGAACGGCGGGCCGCAGATGCTCCAGCTCTCGTTCGACGGGCGGAGGCTCTACGTCAGCAACTCGCTCTACTCGACCTGGGACAACCAGTTCTACCCCGGGCTCGAGTCGTGGCTGCTGCGCGTAAATTGCGATCCCAACGGCGGGATGGAGGTCGACCGCGACTTCTTCCTCGACCTGCACGACCGGCCGGGTGGACCGGCGCGGGCGCACGAGGTGCGGCTGCAGGGCGGCGACTGCACGACGGAGATCTTCCCGTGATCCTGGCGCACCACATGGGCGAAGACCTCCTCCCCACCCTGGTCGCCGGAGGCGGGAGCGTGGTCTCGGTGCTGCTCCTGGTCTGGCGGACGCGGTTCAATAGCCTGGTCGACCGGCTGAGGCGGCGGCGATGACCGTCGACGGGCAAACGACCGCCGAAGCAGCCATCGTCGGCGTCGTGCTCGACTACTTCGAAGGCTGGTTCGACGGCGACGCGGCGCGGATGGAGGCCGCGCTCCATCCCGAGCTCGCCAAGCGTGCGCTCGAGCAGGATGGCCGGACACTGAACGAGACGACCGCCGAGTGGATGATCGACGCGACGGCGAGAGGAGTCGGGCGTGACCGCGATCCCGGCGACCGACGGATCGAGGTGGAGGTCGCGGACGTCTACGGCACGATCGCGACGGCGATCGTTCGCTCCGCGGTGTACAGGGAGTACGTTCAGCTGGCCCGGACAGCAGAGGGCTGGAAGATCGTAAACACGCTCTGGGAGCTGACGTAGCCAAGGTCTCGATAGCGCGCTCGGCCGCGGAGGAGGCTCTCCTCGACGCGGCCGAGCGGGTGCTCGTCGAAGCCGGGTACGCGGGCATCACCACGCGGCGCCTGGCCGAGGAGGCCGGCGTCAACCACGGCCTCGTCCACTACTACTTCGGCTCGGTCGAGAACCTGCTCGTGCGCATGCTGGAACGGTTCACCGAGCGGCTGATCGCGAGGCAGCGCGAGATGTACGCCGCCCACACGCCCTTCCTGGAGAAGTGGCGGACGGCGATGCGCTACCTGATGAGCGAGGACCTGGCCTACGAGAAGATCTGGCTCGAGCTCCAGGCGCTCGCCTGGAACCAGCCGGATTTCCGGGAGCGAGTCGATCGGGTGAACGACGAGTGGCGCGCGGTGCTGCTTGAGTCCTTCGCCGAGCCGCGCGAGCAACTCGGAATCGAGATGCCGCTCGAGGCACTCGTTTCACTCGTCATGACGTTCAACGTCGGGATCATGGTCGAGCGTCTATCCGGGGTCACCGAAGGACACCAGCAGCTTCTGGACTGGATCGACGGATGGCTGTCGAGCTGACCGCCGCCGCGCGCGAGCAGACGCGGGCGCGCTACCCCGACGCGGAGGGCTACGTCGAGCGCGACGGCGTGCGCGTGTTCTACGAGGTCTACGGCGAAGGCGAGCCGCCGATTCTCTTCGTGCCCCCGTGGGCGCTCGTCCACTCGCGCTGCTGGAAGCTGCAGCTTCCGTACTTCGCACGGCATCACCGCGTGCTCGCGTTCGACCCGCGTGGGAACGGCAAGTCCGACCGGCCGGAGACGAGCGAGGCGTATGCCGAGTCCGAGCTCGCCGCCGACGCGCTGGCGGTGCTCGACGCGACCGGGACCGAGAAGGCATTTCTGGTCACGCTCTCACTCGGCGCCCAGCGGACGCTCATGCTCGCAGCGGAGCACCCCGAACGGGTTCACGGCATCGTGTTCATCGCGCCGTCGCTGCCGATCGCACCCGGCCATGGCTATCGCAACATCCCGTTCGACGAACCGCTCGACACCGACGAGGGCTGGGCAAAGTTCAACGCCGAGTACTGGCGGCGCGATTACGCCGGCTTCGTCGAGTTCTTCATGTCGCAGTGCTTGACAGAGCCGCACTCGACGAAGCAGATCGAAGACGCAGTCGGCTGGGGGCTGGAGACCGACGCCGAGACGATGATCACCCTCTCCACCGGACGGTTCCTCGGCGAGGACGTGATGCGGGAGCTCTGCGCGAACGTGCAGTGCCCGGTGCTCGTGATCCACGGCGATCAGGACGCGATCACTCCGCATGCACGCGGCGTCGCGCTTGCCGGTGCGACCGGCGGCGAGCTCGTGACGATCGAGGGAGGCGGCCACTTCGTGCACGCGCGCGAGCCGGTCAAGACGAACCTCCTGATCCGCGACTTCGTCGCGCCGTCCCCGCCCGCGCGCCGCTGGGTGCGCGGCAAGTCACGGCGCAGGCGAGCGCTCTTCGTCTCCTCGCCGATCGGGCTCGGCCACGCGCAGCGCGACGCCGCGATCGCCGACGAGCTGCGGAAGCTCCATCCCGACCTCGAGATCGACTGGTTGGCCCAGCATCCGGTGACGGCGGTGCTCGAGGCACGAGGGGAGCACATCCATCCAGGGAGCGCCGACCTCGCCAGCGAATCCGGCCACATCGAGAGCGAGTCGGCCGAGCACGACCTGCACTGCTTCCAGGCGATCCGCCGCATGGACGAGATCCTGCTCGCGAACTTCATGGTCTTCCACGACATCGCCCGCGACGACCACTACGACCTCTGGATCGGCGACGAGGCCTGGGAGCTCGACTACTACCTCCACGAGAACCCCGAGCAGAAACGGGCCGCCTACGTCTGGCTGACCGACTTCGTCGGCTGGCTGCCGATGCAGGACGGTGGAGAGCACGAGGCATTCCTGACCAAGGACTACAACGCGGAGATGATCGAGCACATCGCGCGCTTCCCGCGCCTCCGAGACCGAGCGCTCTACGTCGGCAACGCCGACGACATCGTCCCCGACGCGTTCGGCGCGGGCCTACCGCTGATCCGCGACTGGACCGAGGAGCACTTCGACCTGACGGGGTACGTGACCGGCTTCGACCCCGCGCACGTCGCCGACCGCGAAGCGCTCCGCGCGGAGCTCGGCTACACCGCGAACGAGCAGGTCTGCATCGTCACGGTCGGCGGCTCGGGCGTCGGCGCCCATCTGCTGCGGCGCGTGATCGACGCGTTCCCGCAGGCGAAGGAACACGTGCCGGCGCTGCGGATGATCGTCGTGGCCGGGCCGCGGATCGACCCGGCGACGCTCCCGAATACGGAAGGGCTCGAGATCCGCCCGTACGTGCACGATCTCTATCGCCATCTCGCGGCGTGCGACCTCGCGGTCGTGCAGGGCGGGTTGACGACGTCGATGGAGCTGACGGCGAACCGCCGGCCGTTCATCTACTTCCCCCTGCGCCACCATTTCGAGCAGAACTTCCACGTGCGCCACCGGCTCGAGCGCTACGGTGCCGGCCGCTGCCTGGACTTCGAGACGGCGACACCGGAGACGATCGCGCGGGCGATCGCCGAGGAGATCGGGCGTGAGGTCGACTACCGGCCGGTCGAGACTGACGGCGCGGCGAGAGCGGCAGCGCTGATCGCCGAGCTGCTCTGACCGAAGCGCTCAGGCCGAGTCGCGCTCCCGCTCGAGGCCGTCGAGGATCAGGTCGAGCACCAGCTCGAACGCGCCTTTCTCACCGCGGCCGAACCCCGTCAGGTGCTGCTGCGCGTGCTCGTACAGGTACGGGTACTGCTCGGGGGGATACATCCGGAAGAAGCTCGCGGCGAGGTCTGCGATGTGCTCCTGGTCGACGATCCCGTGGCCGAGCTGCCAGAGGGTGAAGCCCAGGATGTGGCTGTCAAGGGCGTGGTAGGCGTGATAGGTGACGTCGGCCGAGAAGCCTGCCTCACGCAGTTGTCCAAGCATCCAGTCCGCGCGCTGAACGGAGACCTGTGAGGCCCGGTCGGGCGACAGTGCGAGGCTGCTCGCCCAGGGATGGGCCACGAGGACGTCGTGGGCCGAGATCGCGTGCCGGCGCAGGGCGTCCTTCCATTCGGCATCCGAGGGCAGCTCGATCTCTCCCAGGATGAGGTCGGTGATGCCGTTGAGGAGATCGTCCTTGTTGGCAACATGGTTGTACAGCGACATCGCCTCGACGCCGAGCTCGTTGCCGAGCCGGCGCATGCTGAGCGCGCCGATGCCGTCCGCGTCGGCGAGAGCGACGGCGGCTCGCAACACGAGTTGTCGGTTCAGCGGTGTTCTCTTCGACATGGCCACGCTTGACAAACTTACGGCGTACGTTGTACCTTACAGCGTACGCTTACAATGTATACGAACGAATGGGAGAACCGCTGATGAAAGCGATCGTGCACAGCAGATATGGCTCCCCGGACGTGCTCGAGCTCGAGGAGAGCGAGAAACCCGAACTGGCGGACGATCTCGTCCTGGTGCGCGTGCGCGCAGCGTCGATCAACCCGGCGGACTGGTACGGAGTCACCGGTCTGCTCGTCGCTCGCGCCTCGACGGGCTTTCTCAAGCCGAAGAGCGGCCGTACCGGAATCGACTTCGCGGGGACGGTGGAGGCAGTCGGAAAGGACGTCACCCACGTTCAACCAGGCGACGAGGTCTTCGGTGCCAGGAGCGGCGCTCTCGCCGAGTACCTGACCGTGCGCGACGCAATCGTCCGGAAGCCGGGGAACATCACGTTCGAGGAGGCCGCGGCAGTGCCGGTGGCGGCGATCACCGCCCTGCAAGGGCTCCGGGACAAAGGGAAGCTCCAGGCGGGTCAGAAGGTCCTGATCAATGGCGCGTCAGGCGGCGTAGGCACGTTCGCAGTCCAGATCGCGAAGGCACTCGGAGCGGAGGTCACCGGCGTGTGCAGCACGAGGAACGTCGAGCTCGTGCGCTCGCTCGGCGCCGATCACGTCGTCGACTACACGGCCGAGGACTTCACGCGTAGCAACCGGAGTTACGACCTGGTGCTCGACGTCGCGGGCAGCCGATCGTGGTCCGAGTGCAGGCGCGTCTTGAACCCGCACGGGAAGGTCGTCATCGTCGGAGCGCCGAAGGGCAGTCGCGTGCTCGGGCCGCTGGGTCACATCGTCAGGTTGCGAGTGGCGTCGTTGCTACGAGGCAGCCAGAAGGCTGTCTTCTTCATCGCGAAGACGAACAGAGCGGACCTGGAGGTCCTGCGCGAGCTGCTCGAGGCCGCGAAGGTCAAGCCGGTCGTCGACAGGAGCTACGCACTCGCAGAGACCCGGGACGCGTTTCGGTACCTCGGAGAGGGTCACGCCCGGGGCAAGGTCGTCGTCACGGTGTGACCGCGACGTAGCGGGCGCCGAGAGTCGTCGCTGGCCGCGGGCGGTGTCGAACACGGTCACGCCCGCCCCGGCCGCGGCTGCGATCGTCTCGAGCGAGAGCTCCTCGTCGCTGCTCTCGTCCGTCGACATGCGCATGCAGCCGAGCCCGATGCGGAGCTCCGAGGCGCCGGGCGGAAAGGATTCTCTCACGAGCTGCCTACGGCTCTTACGACGAGACCGCTTCCTCCGGGTAGCCGAGACCGTCCTCGACCCGGGCGGCAGCTGCCTCGGCGAGGCCGCGGTGGCCGAGCGTCGTCCGCCGCCAGACGACGTCGTCGACGCTGACCGCCCACTCCTCCTCGCCGGCGTACGCGATCTGGGCGAGCACGTCGGGCGCGTCGGGATGGATCGGTTCGAGGAGCGACGGCTCGTGCAGCGCTGGCTCGAGCACTTCCTCCGCGAGGCTGCCGTACAGGTGCAGGAGGTGCGAGCGCGTAGCCGGGTCGAGCTCGGGAAAGCGCTGCGCGATGCGGCGGCCGGCATCCTCGAGCCCGACCGCACCGGGGAGGGGTAGCGCCCGCGGGTCGAACCGGGCCACGCCGAGCTCCGGCCGGAGGCGCTCGAGCGCCGAGAGCGCGATCCGCCGGTAGGTGGTCAGCTTGCCGCCGGCGACCGTGAGCATGCCGCCGGGCCCGAAGACGTACTGGGTAACACGGCCAAGGCACGCGGCAAGCGTGGCCCGGCGCCGGTGCTGGCCCGCCACATGGAGCGCATCAGCGCGCTGCCCAAGACGCAGCAGAAGTTCGTCATCCAGGTGCTGGAG
>JANMJY010000160.1:0-7959 GCA_031371615.1 Actinomycetes bacterium
GCCAGGGATCGGGTAGGTGACGCCCTCCGGGTCCGAATTGCCAAGTTCCCCCACACCCCCTAAAGCTCATAGGCCGCGGCGCGGCCTATGAGTCGCGATCCGGATCTCAATGTCGTCGGTGGTGAGCTGCTGCCGTGCTCACTCGAGCCGATGACGGGCTTCTACCGCGACGGCTGCTGCGGGACGGGAGCCGAGGACGTGGGCAGCCACACGGTCTGTGCGGTGATGACCGAGGAGTTCCTCGAGTTCAGCCGGCGGGCCGGAAACGACCTCTCGACGCCCCGCCCGGAGTGGGGCTTCGAAGGGCTACAGCCGGGCGATCGCTGGTGCCTCTGCGCACCGCGGTGGCTCGAGGCCCACGAGGCGGGGATGGCGCCGGAGGTCGTGCTGGGCGCGACGCACGTGAGCGCGCTCGAGTTCGTGCCGATCGAGGCGCTGACCGCCAGGGCCGTCGCGCCCGACGCGGTCTAGAGCGCCTGCGCCAGGAGCCGGGCGACCGGCCAGGCGCCGTCGGTCGAGTTCGAGATCACCGTCCAGGTGGCGCCGCCCACCGGGTCGTGGGTGCTGACGAACGACACGCCCGTATCGCATCCCTCCAGCAGCACGGTGTCACTCGTCTCATGGAGCCAGAAGCCGAGGCCGTAGCTCTTCGACTCCTCGGGCACGTCGCTGCGGGGCCGCGTCATCGCCGTAACCCACTCCGCCGACACGATCGCGCCGGCGAAGAGAGAGCTCCAGAAGGAGCTGAAGTCCGCAACCGTTGAGTAGATGCCGCCGTCTCCCGTGCCTCGTACCGGCAGGTGGAAGACGTTCGTCCTCGTGGCGCCGTCGACTTCCAGGTACCCGAGCGCTGCGCTGCCGGGCAGCTCGTCGGAACGCAGGAATGCGGTGTCGGGCATCCCCGCGGGCTCGCACACGCGACGGCGCACGAGCTCGTGGAACGGGACGCCGCTCGCGCGCTCGGCAATCAGTGCGAGAACGACGTAGCCGCTGTTGCTGTAGGAGAAGCGCTCGCCGGCTGCGAACTTGGTGGACCTCCCACCGAGCACGGCAAGGTACTCCTCGGTCGTCGACAGCTCGTGCACGGGTACCGGCATCGCGTAGTCGGCGAGGTCATGGTCGTCCGCTTCGTCGAGGTAGTCGCCGATTCCCGAACGGTGCGCCAAGAGGTGCTCGACCGTTACGTCGTCGGCGATGAGCGGGAGATCCTGTCCCAGCACCGAGCGTGCCGTCGTCGAGAGGTCGAGCGAGCCCGCTTCGATGAGACTGACGGCGGCGAGCGCGGTCAAGCCCTTCGTGCCGCTTGCAATCGCGAACTGCGTGTCGATGCTGTTCGGGATCTCGTGGCCGCGATGGGCAAGGCCGTACGCCTTCGCCAGCTCGATCACGCCCCCACGATCGACACGCACCACACCGGAGAACCCTGTCTCGGCCGCGAGCGAGTCGACATCGCGCTCCGGCTCGGTCATTGTCGCCTCGAGCTCTTTGCGAACTCTGCGTACGCGCGCTCCAGCACGTCGACGAGGTCGTCCGCGCCCACCTTCAGGCCGCTGGGGCCGAGGCGCTTCAGCACCGCGCCGAGCGGCAACGGCCGCAGCGGTCGCAGCTCCGGCAGCGAGCCCGCCTCCCAAGCCTCCGGCGGCGCCGTCTCGACGACAACCGCGGCCGTTACCGGTTCCTCCGCCTCGATCGCGTCGACGCCGCGCCAGCGCAGCAGTGCCGACGGATCGCGGTCGATCTCCTCGGCGAATGCGTACGCGAGCGCAGCGACGTGCTCGCACGCTCCGCCGCGCGCGCACGAGCACTGGCGGATCAGCTCGCGCTTTCGTGGGACGAGAGGCCGGTCCCAGTCGAGCGTCATCAGATGCTCGAGGTGCACGGACTGGGCGCGTCCCTCGATCGCCGCCACGACGCCAGGGCTGTTCTGCGCCGAGCGTGTCAGAGCAGTCCAGATGCGCGGCGGCACCGGCTCGGCGGCGATCGTCACCTCGCACCCGTCCACAGATGCCGAGAGCGTTCCGGCCTCCGCGACCATGCTCTCGACCGAGTCGACGAGCCGACGTCCGTGCTCGGCGACGGACGAGCTCTCGTCCGGAACGACGGCGGTCGCGAACAGGCGCGCCCACGGCCCCTTGCCCGTCATGCGGCCACCTCCGTGGCGTCGGTCGAGAGCTCGACGGCCGCACGCAGCGCGCCGAGGTCGAGCTCGCCGAGCCAGTCCTCCGAGCCGGCGGCGATCACCTTCGCCGCGAGCTCGCGCTTCGAGTCGAGCAGGGTGTCGATCCGCTCCTCGAGCGTGCCGGTGCAGATCAGGCTGTGCACGAAGACCGGCTTGCGCTGCCCGAACCGGTGCGCGCGGTCGGTGGCCTGCTGCTGCTCGACCGCAGGGTTCCACCAGCGGTCGAAGTGGAAGACGTGGTTCGCGGCCGGCAGATTGAGGCCGCGGCCGCCCGCGCGGATCGAGATCACGAGCAGCTTCGGCCCGCCCACGGTCGCGAACTCCTCCAGCAGGTGCTCGCGCTGCTTGGCGTTGAGTCGCCCGTGGAAGAAGCCGACGCTGCTGCCGAGCCGTTCCGCCAAGTGGGGCACGAGGCGGTCGAAGCCGGGGTACTGGGTGAAGACGAGCGCCTTGTCGCTCTCGGGCACCTGCTCGAGCAGCTCCACCAGGCGCTCCAGCTTCCCCGACCGGCCGTCCAGCGGCTGCCCGGTCGCGACCAGCATCTCGGGGTGGTTGCACACCTGCTTGAGGTGGCTGAGCATCGCCAGCACGGCGCCGCGCCGCCCGAACCGGTCGCCGTGCGCCTCGATCCGCGGCAGCCAGTGGTCGACCGTCGCCCGGTAGAGGCTCGCCTGCTCGATCGTCAGCCGGCAGTAGTCCTTGGCGACCGTGATCGGCGGCAGCTCCAGCTCGACCTCGGGCGCGTCCTTGGCGCGCCGGAGGATGAACGGCTGCACGATCGAGCGCAGCCGCTCCAGCGCGCCGTCATGGCTGTGGGTCTCGATCGGCCTGGCGAACGAGCGCTCGAACCACTCGCGCGAGCCGAGCAGGCCCGGGTTGACGATGTCCATCAACGCCCACAGCTCGCTGAGGCGATTCTCGATCGGCGTGCCTGTCATCGCGAGGCGCCGTCTTGCCGGCAGGCGGCGCAGCGCCCGAGCCCGCTTCGTGTTCGGGTTCTTGACGTCCTGAGCCTCGTCGAGCCGCAGCCGGTCCCAGGGGATGGCGGCGAGGAAGTCCACGTCGCGGGTGGCGATGTCGTACGAGGTGACGACGACGTCTGAAGCGAGGGCTGCCTCTGCGAGCGCAACACCCGCGAGCCGCAGGCCGCCGTGATGCTGATGCACCCGCAGCGAGGGGGCGAAGCGTGCGATCTCGGAGCACCACTGCTTGACGACGCTCATCGGGCAGACGACGAGTGTCGGCCCGAGTGCGTCACCACCCGGCTCCTCACGCTCGGAAGCGAGCATCGCGATCGCCTGCACGGTCTTGCCGAGGCCCATGTCGTCGGCCAGGATCCCGCCCACGCCCAGGTCACCGAGCAGCCGCAGCCAGCCGTGGCCGCGCTCCTGGAATGGGAACAGCGCGAATTGCATCGAGGCCGGCGTCGGCAGCGGCCGGAAGCGCTGGTCGCCGCCCTCGAGCAGGTCGGCGAGCGGCGCGTCGAGGGACACCTCGCCGAGCTCGAGCCCGGCTTCATCCGTCTCCAGGCCACTGACCGCCCGGACGAGCTCGACGATGCCGGCACCGCTCCGGCGGCGCTCGAGGAAGCGCAGCGCCTTCTCGACGTCGGACCGGCGCAAGGCATGCCAGCGGCCGGCGATGCGGACGAACGGCTCCTTCGCCGCGGCCAGGTCGGCAAGCTCCTGTTCGCTGAGGACGACATCGCCGACCGAGAGCCGCCAGTCGAAGGTCGCGAGCGCGGATGTCGAGAGGAGCCCGCTCGAACGGACGGCGACGCCGGTGCTCGTTGCCGTCAGGTTGACGCGGAGCTTGCTCGTCCCGCCGAGCCAGGCGCCCGGCAGCAGCACCGGGACACCGCGCGCCTCGAGCAGCGGTATCGCCTCGCGCAGGAACAGCCCAACCTCGTCGTGGTCGAGCTCAGCCTCGGCAGGCGAGGCGCCGTCGAAGCGGATGCCATGCTCGGCCAGCAGCGGCTCGATCTCCGTCAGCTGCCTGGCGAGATCGCGGTGTGGGTCGCTCGCGCGGAGGAAGCGGAAGACCTCGTCGCCCTGCTCCTGCAGCAGCGAGGCGGGCAACCCGAGGGTCGGATCGTCCTCGGCGTGCAGCCACACCTCGAGCACGAGCCCCGTCCCGCGCTCGTCGAGGTGGAGGCCGAGCTTCCACGGAGCGGAGGAGCGGCGGCCGAGGCCGTCGTCAAGCCAGCGAGAGAGACGCCGGTTCAGTGCCGCGTAGCCGGCGTGGCGCGGAAGCTCCGGCTCCGGTGCGCTGAGCCCGTCGAGGAAGAGCTCGAGGGCGGTCGGCCGGCCGTTCCGCAACGTTGCGGCCAGCTGGACGCGCCCGGCCTGAAGCCGGTCGCGCGCGATCTGGTCGACGAGAACGGGGTAAAGGTCTTGCACGGTTGCGGCACGGTCTTCGTCGAACGCGGCCGCTGCAGCCGCGGGAAGTGCGGAAGCGATCTCGTCGAGGGTCGCCTGGACGCTCCCGTCGAGGGTCGCCCCCCAGAACGCGTGCCACGACCCGGCGTCGTGCTCGAGGTACGGATGGACGAGGCCCTCGGTGACGGAGCGGTGCGCCAGCTCGACGACGGCCAGGGCCGCCGCCACGCTCTCGCCGGCGTCCGCCGGAGGCGTGTCGGCGAGGCGGAGCAGCCCGCGGACATCGAGGCTGCGGCCATTCGAGATCGCCCCGTCGGAGGCGCGGGTGAGAAGGGACGCGGTGGCGTCCTGTTGCCAGACCAGCTCGAGCACGACCTAGCAGGGTAGCTGCAGAAGGTCGCAATCCCGCTTGCAATCAAGATTTGCGGGCATTTCGGGGTACGCTCGGTTGCGCAACTGTTGCGCTGGCGTTAACTCCCTAACTCCTTTGCACGCTCGGCGTTCTAGTCCTCATGAGCGTCGTCCAGGCAGAGCCCCTCACCCTCCAACTCGACGCGGGGCGGCAGTTCGACTTCTGGCTCGGCGAGTGGGACTGCTCCTGGGACGACGGCGATCACCGCCAGCTCGCGACCAACTCCGTCTACCTCGATCTCGGCGGCAAGGTCGTCGTCGAGAACTTCGACGGGCGGCCCTCGCTCGACTTCCAGGGCCTCAGCTTTTCGGTCTACGACCGGAACGCGAGGTGCTGGAAGCAGACGTGGGTGGACAGCGACGGCAACTACCTCGACTTCGTCGGCAGCTTCGAGAACGGCGTCATGGAGCTCCGACGAAGCGGCGAGGTCGACTGCGCCACGGCGCGCTTCCGGATGCGCTGGGAGAACATCGAGCGCGACTCGTTCGACTGGTCGTGGCAGCGCTCCGACGACGACGGCGAGACCTGGACGTCCCTCTGGGAGATGGAGTACAGCCGTGTCCTTTAGCTGGGTCGATACTGATTTTTCTCCGCAAGAGCGGAAACCGCGGAAGCGGTTTCCGCTCGCGCTAAGACCCCTGAAGGGGCCGCTTCGCGGCCCTGCCGCTACTGACGAAGGAGCCGCGCGCGAGGACACGCAAGGGCGCTTCGAGCCGAAAACGCCTGCGCGCGAGAGCTAAAATGTGACCTCCGAGGGCCGCCGTACAATGGCCCTTCCGTGCCTGCCGACTTCGTCCATCTGCACGTCCACAGCGAGTACTCGATCCTCGACGGGGCGTGCAGGATCCCCGCGCTTGCGGCCCGGGCGGCGCAGCTCGAGATGCCCGCAGTGGCGCTCACCGACCACGGCTCCCTCGCCGGCGCGGTCGACCTGTACAAGGCGGCGCGGCAGGAAGGGATCAAGCCGATCGTCGGCTGCGAGGTCTACGTCGCCGACGATCGCCACGCGCGGACGCGCGGCTACGCGCACCTGACCCTGCTCGCTGAATCGAACGAGGGTTACGCCAACCTGATCAAGCTCTCCTCGCTCGGCTTCCTCGAGGGCTATTACACCAAGCCGCGTGTCGACTGGGAGCTGCTGCAGACCTATTCGAAGGGGCTGATCGCCCTCTCCGGCTGTCTTTCGGGGCGTGTCTGCAAGGCGCTCGAGGAGAACCGGCCGGCCGACGCGCGTACCGATCTCGACCGGCTGGCGCAGATCTTCGGGCGCGAGAGCACCTACGTCGAGCTGCAGAACGCAGGGCTCGAGGTGCAGCAGCGCGTCAATCCCGAGCTCGTCAAGCTCGCCGCCGAGGCGAAGCTGCCGCTCGTCGCGACCGGCGACGTCCACTACCTCACCGCCGCCGACGCCTACTCGCACGAGGCGCTGCTCTGCATCCAGTCCGGCGACTCGCTCAAGAATCCGAACCACTGGCACTTCGACACGAACGAGTTCTATTTCAAGACGCCCGAGGAGATGGCGCTCGACTTCCCCGGTCACGCGGACGCGATGCGGCGCACGCTCGAGATCGCCGGGCGCTGCTCGCTCGAGATCGCGCTCGACAACATCTACCTGCCGAAGTTCCCGACGCCCGACGACCGGGACGCGTTCGACTACCTCGTCGAGCTGTGCGAGCGCGGCCTCGAGCGCCGCTACGAGAAGGTCACGCCGGAGCTGCGCGAACGGCTCCAGTTCGAGCTGAAGACGATCAAGGAGATGGGGTTCGCGGACTACTTCCTGATCGTCTGGGACTTCATCCACTTCGCCAAGGTGAACGGGATCGGCGTCGGTCCCGGGCGCGGCTCGGCCGCCGGGTCGCTCGCCGCCTACTCGCTCGAGATCACCGACATCGACCCGATCCGCTACGACCTGCTCTTCGAGCGCTTCCTCAACCCGGGCCGCAAGGAGATGCCGGACATTGACATCGACTTCGCCGTCGACGGCCGCGAGCGGGTGATCAACTACGTGTCCGAGAAGTACGGCCGCGACCGCGTCGCCCAGATCATCACCTTCGGGACTATGGCCGCCCGGGCCGCCGTGCGTGACGCCGGCCGCGTGCTCGAGATCCCCTACGGCGTCGTCGACAAGATCGCGAAGCTGATCCCGGAAGGTCCGGGCCAGACGCTCGCCGACTGCCTCAAGACGGGCTCCGACCTCAAGAACGCCTACGACACCGAGCCAGCCGCGAAGGAGATCATCGACCTCGCGAAGCCGCTCGAGGGCCTCATCCGCCAGGACTCGATCCACGCTGCAGGCGTCGTGATCGGCGCCCAGCCGCTGATCGACGTCGTGCCGCTGCAGCAGAAGGGCGCCGACCAGGAGGTCGTGACCCAGTTCTCGATGAACACGGTCTCGGCGCTCGGCCTGCTGAAGATGGACTTCCTCGGCCTGCGCAACCTGGACGTGATCGACAAGGCGGTCGCCCTCGTCGGCGGCATCGACATGACCACGATCCCGCTCGACGACAAGAAGACCTACGCGATGCTCGCGCGCGGTGAGGCGATGGGTGTCTTCCAGTTCGAGTCGTCGGGGATGCGCGAGGCGCTGCGCCAGGTGAAGCCGACGGTGTTCGAGGACCTGATCGCGCTCGTCGCGCTCTACCGGCCGGGGCCGATGAGCTACATCCCGACCTACGGCAAGCGCAAGGCGAAGCAGGAAGGCGTCAGCTACGTCGACAAGCGTCTCGAGCCGATCCTCAGGGACACGTACGGGATCTGCGTGTACCAGGAGCAATACATGCGCATCGCACGTGAGCTCGCCGGCTTCTCGATCACGGAGGCCGACGACCTGCGTAAGGCGATCGGCAAGAAGATCCGCGCGCTCATGGACTCGCTCAAGGACCGCTTCATGGAGGGCACGGCCGAGCACAACGTGACGCCTGCCGCGGCGAAGCAACTGTGGGAGGACGTCGAGAAGGCCGCCGACTACTCGTTCCCGAAAGCGCACGCCG
>JANMJY010000168.1:0-16213 GCA_031371615.1 Actinomycetes bacterium
AGGGGACGTACTCCGACCGCGCGCGCGCCGGTGGCGGGTTCGCGCAGACGCAGCTCACGCACACGATCGGAATGTTCCTCTACGTCACCGGGCTCGCACCGGCGGAGGTCTACGCGCGCACGCAGTCGCGCGGGCTCGACCTCGAGCTCGCGGTCGACGCCGTCTTCACGCTGGAGGACGGGACGCTCGGCACGCTCGCCGGCACGGGCACGATCGCCGCGCCACAGCGGCAGACGCACGAGCTCCGCTACTACGGCTCGGACGCCTACGTGGTACAGGACATCCTCACCGGCGAGGTGACGCTCGTCTCCGCGAACGGCGACGAGCAGACGGTCGGGCCGACGAGGAAGTCGGAGCCGCTTGCGAGCCGCGCTCCCGCGCGGGCGTTCGCCGACCTGATCGCGGGCCGCGGCGAGAACTACGCGCCCGGCGACGTGGCCGCCCGCGCCGTCGAGTTCATCGCGGCGCTCTACCGGTCGGCCGAGAGCGGCCGGCCCGAGAAGATCCCGCCCCGCGCGTAGGCTGACGGAATGAGCCGCAGGATCCTGAACCGCGTGCGGGAGTTGCTGCGCAACCGCCGCCTCGTCGTGACGCTCGAGCTGATCGGGCTCACCGTCCTGCTCGCCGCGCTCGGCTGGGCGCTGCGCGACGTGTGGCGCGACGCCGCGCCGCGGCTGCGGCACGCCGACATCAGCGACCTGGTGCTCGCGGTCGCGATCGTCGCCGCCTACTACCTCGCCTTCGTCGTCGGCTGGATCCGGATCCTCGCCGCGTACGGAATCCGGATTCCGTACCGCGTCGCGCTGCAGGCCGAGATGCTCTCGATGCTCGCGAAGTACGTGCCGGGCGGGGTCTGGACACCGACCGCGCGTGTCGTCGCGCTGCGGCGTTTCGGCGTCAAGGAGACGCCGGTCGTGCTGGCGACGATCCTGCTCGAGGCCGGGCTGTCGGCGGTGGCCGGCGTCGGTGTCTTCCTCGTCGGGCTCGTGATCATCGGCGGCGCCGACGTGCCGCTGGTCCCGCTCGCAGCCTTCGGTGTCTTGGTCGCGTTCCTGCTCTACCCGCCGGTCTTCGCGGCGTTCGCAGGTCGGCTGCTGCGCCCGTTCGGCGCGCAGGACGTGACGCCGCTGCCGGCGCGCACGGCCTTCGAGCTGCTCGGCTTCTACGCGCTCACCTGGCCGCTCGGCGGTGCGGGGCTCTTCTTCATGCTGCGAGCGGTCGGTGGGGATCCGGCGATCTCCTCGATCCCGTTTCTCGGCGGCATCAGCGCGGTCGGCGCGATTGTCGCCGTGCTCGCGGTCTTCGCGCCTTCCGGGCTCGGCGTCCGCGAGGCGTCGATGTACGGGCTGCTGCTCGCGGTCGTCGGCGAAGCCGTCGCGCTCGGTGCGATCGTGATCAACCGGCTGGCGATCACGCTCGTCGAGGCGGCGCTGCTCGTGGTCGGCGTGCTGCTCCTCCGCCGGCGTCGCGAGTCGAGCAGCGAGGTTTCCATCTCGACGACGCCGTAATACGATGCTCTGGCGGCTTGCGGCGGCCGCCACCGGAGCGACATGGGCAAGCCGACACGACAGCCTTCGAATCCCGGGCCCGGCTTCGGGCTCCCGCCGCCGAACACGGGCAACGTTCTGCTCGATCTGATCGCGCGCGTCGGGCTCTTCTTCATCCAGCTCGAGCGCCGCTTCGATCCGTTCGTCCGGCCGCTCCTCGACCGGCTGCTCCGCGGCCCGGTGACGGCGCTGACGACGTTCCTGATCAACCTGAAACGGAAGGACGAGGGCCTCGGGCTGGCCGAGGAGAAGCTCCAGCCGGACGAGGAGGCGAGCCTCCAGGCGATCATCGACCAGTTCACGGCGCAGCTGCGCGGGCTCTGGAACCCCGGCCACTTCGAGCGCGGCGGGAACACGAAGACGCACGGGATCGTGCGCGCCGAGTTCGTTGTCCGCGACGACCTGCCCGAGCACCTGCGCCGCGGCATCTACGCCGAGCCGCGCACCTACCGCGCCTGGGTGCGCTTCTCCGGCCCGGGGCCGTACATCACGCCCGACATCGACGACGTCGGCTTCATGAGCATCAGCGTCAAGCTTCTGGGCGTGCCGGGGCCGAAGCTCCTGGAGGACGAGCAGGAGACACTCGACATGTTCGGCGTCTCGACGCCGACCTTCGTCACGGCGGACACGAAGTCGAACGCGCACCTGCAGTCCTGGAGCTACCGGAACGCGGCCATGTTCCACTTCGCCAACTTCCGCGACCCGCACATCCTCGACTCGGTCATGCAGCTGCTCTGGACGAAGACGCAGTCGAGCCCGCTCGAGGGCGACTACTTCAGCTGCGTCCCGTACCTCCTGGGGGAGGGGCAGGCGATGCAGTACTCGTTCCGGACGAAGCTCGAGACGAGGACGCGGGTGCCGAGGCTGCCGCTGCGACCGCCCGACAACTACCTTCGCGACGCGATGGTCGCCACGCTCGCCGAGCGCGACATCGAGTTCGACGTCCTGCTCCAGGTGCAGACCGACCCCTTCAAGATGCCGATCGAGAACAACGGCGTCCTCTGGCCGACGAGGCTGTCGCCGCGCGTGCCGGCCGCCGTGCTCAGGATCCCGAAGCAGACATTCGACTCGCCGGAGCAGCTCGCGTTCGCGCGGAAGCTCACCTACAACCCCTGGCACACGATCGCCGAGCACCGCCCACTCGGCAACCAGAGCCGGGCGCGGAAGCGGATGTACTACGAGCTCTCGCGGCTACGGCAGCAGATGAACGCCGAGGAGCATTACGAGCCGACCGGCGACGAGACGTTCTAGACACTTGCGAGGGAGCGCAGCGCGGCGAGGCCGGGGAGGAAGAAGTAGGCGCCGCCCTGGACGGAGACGAAGCGCGGCACGTCGACCACGCGGTCGCGGACGCCGTCGGTGGGGATCGTGAAGCAGCCCGGCGCGAAGAACGGGTCGGCGTCGTCGTAGAGCTGGCCGAACTTGCGGTTGTTCAGCCACGTGTGGTGAACGAACTCGAACTGGCGCGCGATGTTGGCGTTCAGGCAGATGAAATGGAGGCCGCGCTCGCCTCCGTCGTCGTGCTCGAGGGCCTGTTCGAGCGGCAGCGGCGGCCCGTATTCGCGGCCGCGCCGCAGGATCCGGTGCCGACGGTTGATCTCGAACGAGCCCGCGCTGCCGGGGTTCGGGTCGAGCGAGTCGCGCGGGTTCGAGCGGCGGATGTGCGCGCCCACGGGGCAGCGCGCGCCGCGCGGATCGTCCGCGTGGTAGGCGAAGTCGTTCGCGAAGGCGAGGCTCGGATCGTCCGCGTCCGGCGCCAGCGCGAGTGGGGCGCCGCTGGGCCAGCGCCCGACCATCTTCGAGGCGAGCCGCAGGCGCGCGTCCGGGTCGCTGCTTCCGTCGGAGCGGCGCGTCGCCTCGTCGGCGAAGCGCCAGAACCCGCTCACATCCTGGCGCAGCTGGCGGAAGACCAGGTAGCTGCCGTTGTGCAGCAGGGGCGCGTCGGTCGTGTGGCCGTATTCGTTCTCGTAGCCGAGCAGGAACTCGCCGGGCTTGACGGTCTGCTCGCGCGGGCCGGTCTTGCCGAGCCCGTCGACGTAGGGCTGCGAGATCCCGTCGCGGAAGCCGAACGGCTCGAAGCCGTCGAGGTCGGCCGTTCCCAGCCGCCTGACGAGGGAAAAGCCGGCCGGCACCTGCTCCAGCGGGGCCAGGCTCGCCTCGTCCCGTGCGTAGAGGAGCAGCACGGCGTCGACGGGGGAGGTGGGGCCGCCCCAATCCCAGCTCTCCGGGGCGTTCTCCTCCAGGTCGCCGAGGATCCGTGTTCGGTGCGGGGTCGTCATCCCGGCGACGAACTCGTTCGAGAATTGCGCCAGCGCCGCAGCAGGCAGCCCGAGTCGCTCGAGCCCGGAGCTCGTGAACGCGACGTTGACCGCGTGCTCGGGGCGCCGATCATCGGCGTTCGTGACGCGTGCCTCTCCGAGCCAGTGCCGCGCGGCCGCGGCTTCCTCGACCTTCAAGAGGAGGAAAGCCGCCGACTTCAGATCGCCGTAGCCGCGGGCGAAGAGCCCCTGGACGTCGCCGAGCTCGAGCTTCACAACGACTGCACCCACTCCCGCTCGTCGGGGTCGCCGTGGAGGCCGGCACGGATTCGCTCGTTCTGCGCGATGTTGAGAGCGGTCAGGTCGCCGTAGGCCGAGTACCAGACGTGCGTCGGCACCTGCTGCACGCGCAGGAAGTCCTTGAACGCGAGCTCGTTCTTGGCGCCGCCGAACACGAGCCAGCGCGTCTTCGGGTAGCCGACGCCGTTCGAGAAGACGAGATTGAGACCCCACGCGACCTTGTCGATGAAGTCGTCCATGTAGCTCTCCATGCTGCCGTCGTAGTTGCTCGCGAAGAACATCCGCTGCTTGCCGTCGAGGAAGACCCAGCGCGCGAAGTGGATCGTCTTGACGCCGGAGAGGTTGCCCCGGTTGAAGATGTGGCGAGTCGTGAAGTTGAGCCCGATGAGGACCGCGCTCAGCGTCAGCAGCCGGAACTTCCCCGGCTTGACGTGGCCGACAGCCATGAACGGGTTCTGGACGAGGTGATCCTCGAGGGCTGCGAGCTCGAGAATTCGATCCTGCTCCTGCTTGACGTGCGGAGGCGTGCCGTCGCGGCGCTCGTGGCTGCGGAGGACGATTGCGAAGACCGGCAGCGCGAGCAGCAGCAGTGGCAGCAGCGGCAGTAGCAAGAGCGGGATCGCGATCAGATGGAGCTTCTCGCGGAGGCGCGCGAGGCCGCCCGGCCGCTCGGCTTCCTCTAGCGCCCAGGCAAGCTCGGGATCGCCCTGCACGTGCTGCCGCACGGCGCGGCGGACCTGGCCCGGATCTCGGCCGCTCCAGTCGCCGGCGTCGAGGAACTCCTCGATCGCGTCGCGCAGCTTGGCCTCCTGCTTGATCTGGCTCGAGGTGCGGCCCGTCGTGTTCACGTACCGGGCCTGCTCCTTGACGGTGTGTCGGCGCAGGTAGTCGAGCCGGTCGCCCGAGAACCCAGCACAGTGGGAGAAGAGCCGGTCGAGGCCCTCCTGCTCGGCGAGCTCGCCGAGGTGCTTCGCGGCGGAGACGTCGACGTCGGTCAGGATGATCAGGTGCGCGGGGAGACCGTTGTCCTCCGGGACGACTGCCACCCGCGCGAAGTGGAGGCCCGAGAGCCCTCCGAAGTCCAGCACGGATCCGTTGGCGACGCCGTCGCCCATCGTCGCGAGCAGGCTCTCGAGCTCGGCGCGCGCGCCGGCGCGGACGGGCGCGTCGATCGTCAGCGCACGCTGGTACGGCACCGCTTGGGCGCTACCGGGCGAACTTGAGCGCGAAGAGGGCGATCTTGTCGCGCCCCCAGAAGACGAGCCCGAGGTAGACACCGGGCGAGACCTCGCGGATCTCGTCGCGAACCTTGCGCGCCAGGAAGGAGGTCTTCGAGTAGTCGAGCACGATCGTCTCCTTGCCGTCGAACCAGCTCGGGTCCTTGTAGACCTTGGCCCGCACCGCCTTGATCCCGAGCGGCAGGATCTTGTTCTTGAGGTCGCCCTTCGCCCGCCGGAAGACTTTGCCGCGCCAGGCGACGAGGTGGATGATCTTCGACGCGACCCCGGAGATCTCGGAGCCAGGCTTGACGAGGAGGATCCCGTCCGCGTCGCCGTCGGGGAGCTCGCCCGCAGGGCTCTGGCGGAAGAGCTCGTCGAGCTCCTCCTTCTCCATCTTCAGCAGGTCGGGCAGGTCGAGCGGCATCGAGGGTCCCTCTGACGAACGGCACGCCGAACCTACCACGGCGCGGCTGGATCCTTCAAGATGCGTTTGTCTGATGACCGGTCGCGACTTCGCCCGCTTCGCTCTCGCCGGTGTCCGCCTCTTCAATGGCGGCGCGGCGCTTGCTGCCCCTGGGCCGTTCGTGCGCCGGCTCGGCACCGAGGCCGACGCGAACGGGCCTGCGGTGCACATCTCCCGCATGTTCGGGATCCGGACGGTGCTGATCGCGATCGACCTGGTCAGCCGGGATCCGGACGTGCGCAGGCACGCGCTGCGGGTGGCGTTGCTCGTCCACGTCTCGGACACGATCTCGGCAGCGGCCTCCGGGTTGTCGAAGCAGCTGCCGCGTCGCGCAGCCATGCTCGCGACAGGCATCTCGGCGGCGAACGTCGTCCTCGCCGCGATTGCGAGCAAGGACGTGCGCAGGCGCTAGCAGCGAACGGCTACTGGCTGTGCGCGTACCAGACGTTGCCCGGGCCGACGTAGCTGGGGCCTTCACCCCAGATCGCGTGCGTCGCGCCGGCACCGTCGATGTCCAGCTCGAAGTAGTCGCCGTAGGGCTCGGCGAAGCCGTCCTTCGGTACCGCGTACTTGTAGGGGTAGCCCGCGACGTACTGGGAGAGCTTCGCCTCACCCGACCACGTCCCGCCGCCGTCCGTGGACGAGCGTGAGTAGACGTTCCAGCGTCCGGCTGGGTCCTCGGCGCCCGTGTCTCGCCCGTTCCGGTCGTCCATCCAGGCGATGCGGACGTCGCCGTCGCCGCGAGCGGCGAGCGCGGGGAAGAGCTGGTTCGTACCCGCGGGCGCCTGCGAGACCTCACGCCTCGGGCTCCACGTCACGCCGGCATCGACGGATCGCGCGAGGTAGGCCCGTTGGATTCCGGAGCTCGTGTGCGCGGCGGTCCAGAGGACGTAGACCCGGTCCCTGCCGTCGACCCCGAGGGCCATCTGCGAGCCCCAGTAGTCCCAGCCGGGACAGCTGCACTGGAAGGCCGGCTCCGAGACGTCGACGAGGGACGTCGTCCACGTGATGCCGCCGTCGGTCGAGCGCGTGACGTAGAGGTTCTTGGGGCCTTTCGCCTGGCCGGGCTTGTTGGCTCCGTTCCAGGCGAAATAGGCGTTGCCCTTCGAGTCGATCGCGCCGCCGCTCGGGAGCGAGACGCCGAGCTCCGAGTTCGTCGTGCCGACGAGGTTGTGCGTCGACCAGGTTTTGCCGCCGTCGTGCGACACGGACGCGAAGATCTTCTGCTGCGTGTGGTAGACGAGGTAGATGTGGCCGCTGCGGGCCGCCAGGATGTCCTTGTCGGTTCCGCGCTGCAGCGGTTCGACGAGCACCGCCCGCCAGGTGGCGCCGAAGTCGTCCGAGCGGGCGACGTACTCGCTCGACTTGTCGTCCTGCATGAACGCCGCGTACACCGTTCGCCCGTCCGCCGCGTCGACGACGAGTTGCGGATCGTCCTGCCGGTCCGTCGAGGGCCAGAGCGCCCGCGGCTCCGACCAGGTCTTGCCGGAGTCGCCCGACACCTGGAGGACCGTGTGCGGGCTCGCGCAGGTCGGGCAGCTGGGATCCGGGTCGCCACTCGCGACGCCTGCGTAGCCGACGTAGTGCGACCAGGCTGCGTACACATGGCCGGAGCGGTCGGCGGCGATCGCCGGCTCCCAGTCATCGCCGTGCTGAAAGCCGAGCCGGACCGGCGCGGTGAAGGTCGGGCCGGGTCCAGCGGAGGCGGGGACGCCGACAGCGAGCGCGCAGACGAGTACGAGACCCACGATTCGGGCGCTGAACGGCATCGCGGCGGATGCTCTCAGAGTCGGCCTGGCAAGGCAATCCTCAGGGAAAGCGGCCGCTTTCGGGGTCGAGGTCGAGGCGGCCGCCGTTGCGGCACTCGTGTGGCACGAGGTACTCCGGCGCCGACTGGGCGAACGTCGCGTTGTCGACCAGTTGCTGGCGCATCATCCGCGCCGCCGTTCCTTCCGAGAGTCCCAGCTGCTGGCCGAGCGCAACGCCGCTCTGAAAGGCGTAGCAGTTGGTGATTCCCTCGTTGCTCTCGCCGTGGAGGTGCCACGCCTCGTGGGCGAGGACGGCGATAGCGCGCGCGGTCTGGCTGAAGGCGCCCTCGTCGTGCTTGAAGGCGATGCGGTAGAGCCGGAAGCAGATCTCCGGTGTCAGGTAGGCGTTGCGGCCGCCGACCTCCGCGATGCCGTCCGCGTGCTGGACGACTCCGACGGCGTCTCCGCGGGCATCGCAATGGATGCTCGCTTCGTGGCCGGCGATCCGAGCCGCCTCCGTGGAGAGGAGGGCCTCGGTACGGGACCGGTCGTCGGCGTTCACCCCGTCCCAGCCGCCGCGCGGAACGAGCACCAGCAGGACGAATGCGAGCGCCGCGACGACCGCCACGCCCTCGAGCCGGCCGAGCAGCGAGGCGCGGGACCGAGGCGGCCGCGGCTCCTCGACGTCCTCTTCGCTCTCCGCGCCTTCCGGCAGCCAGACGTCGCGCCCGTCGACCTCCACGAGCACGGGCTCGAGCCATTCCTCGCCCCCGAGCTCGTCGATGTCGCTCTCCTGCGGCAGCCGCCCGCGCTTCGTCGGCGGCGCTCCTCGCTCGCCCAGGCCGGCGACGAGGAAGTTGAGCTCGAGCGCGGCGAAGGCGAGAAAGGGCACCCAGAGCGGGATCCAGTCCTGCAGCCCGGGCAGGAAGAACCAGCCCAGGATCAGGACGACCGCCGAGATCCGCAAGCGCCGCTCCATCCCGTCCAGCTTGACAGCGCCCGGCGTCCGTAAGAGCATGGTCGCGCGGTTGCACGTGCCTTCGGGCTCCTGCGGAACGTGTCGGCCCCGTGTCCGATCGACCGGACACCGACCCCGTCATGCCCCGGAGGAGGAGAACGAGATGGCCAGACCACGAAAGCCGGTCAAGCAGCAGCCCAAGCGGATCCTCAACTGCGTCCCCTCGCCCCAGCGCGAGGACGACTGGCGGATCGACACCGCCGAGGACGCCGGCCTCGTCGCGGCGGCGCCGCAGGTTCCACCACGCAAAGACCTGCGCGCGGCCTGGTGGCGGATCAACGATCAGGGCTCCACCGGCTCGTGCGTCGGCTGGGCCAGCGCCGACGCCGTGCTCCGCTGGCACTTCGTCAAGACGAACCGGATCGGGCAGAGCGAGCTGATCTCGCCGCGCTTCCAGTGGATGGCGGCAAAGGAGACAGACGAGCTCAACTCGCGTCCGACCACGTTCGTCGAGGGGGAGGGGACGAGCCTGAAGGCCGCCCTCGACGTTGCGCGCAAGTTCGGTTCCGTCAAGGACACGGTGCTCCCGTTCGCCTCCGCGCTTGGCTACCGCGGCAGCGCCGCCACCTTCTACGCGATCGCGGCGCAGCTGAAGATCAGCATGTACTTCAACCTTGGCCGCGACATCAGCGGCTGGCGCACCTGGCTCGCCACGAAGGGCCCGATCCTGACCAGGCTCAATGTCGACTCGACCTGGGACAAGGCCACGGCGACGAAGGGGGTGCTCGACGTCTACAAGCCGAAGACGGCGCGCGGCGGCCACGCGGTCGCGTTCGTCGGCTACACGCCGGACTCGTTCATCGTCCGCAACAGCTGGGGGACGACCTGGGGCGACCGCGGGTTCGCGTACGCCTCGCTGGCCTACGCGCAGGAGGCGTTCACGGAGGCCTATGGCGTGGAGCCGTAGTGCCCGTCAGTCCCCTGTGTCGTACTTGAAGGAGATCGAGAGCCGCACGCGGTAGCTCGTCACCTTGCCGTTCTCGATCGTCAGATCCTGCCGGCTCACCTCGGCGACCCGCAGGTCGCGAACGGTCTTCGCGGCTGTCTCCACCGCAGTTTTCGCCGCGGCCTCCCATGACTCCGTGCTGACCCCGATCACCTCGGTGACCCGATAGACGCTGTCGGCCATCTGTTCACTCCTTCCGATTCGAAGAACGACCCGGCGATGTTTGCATGCTGCGAGACTGCGCGTGCGATGACTGAGCGCATCCTCGTCACCGGCGCGCTCGGCTGCGTCGGCGCCTGGGCCGTGAAAGCGGCTCTCGACGACGGCGACGAGCCCGTCGGCTACGACCTCGGCGTGGGCGCGCACCGGCTCGAGCTCGTCCTCTCGCCGGAGGAGCTGCGGCGGGTGACGCTCGTGCAGGGCGACATCACCGACCTCGAAGCGCTCGGCCGCGCGCTCGACGAGCACGCGATCACGCGCGTCATCCACCTCGCCGCGTTGCAGGTTCCCCTGTGCCGCGCCGACCCGGTGCTCGGCGCGCGCGTCAACGTGGTCGGCACCGTCAACGTGTTCGAGGCGGTAAAGGCGCGGCTCGATCGCATCCCCGGCGTCGCGTACGCCAGCTCGGCCGCCGTCTACGGCCCCGCTGATCCGTCGCCGGCGCCCGAGAGCGGCGGCATCGCGCCCGCCACGCTCTACGGGGTCTTCAAGCTGGCGAACGAGGGCACCGCGCGGCTCTACCACGACGAGAGCGGCGTCCCGTCGACCGGGATCAGGCCCTACATCGTCTACGGGCCGGGCCGCGACCAGGGCATGACGTCGGGGCCAACGGTGGCGATGGCGGCGGCCGCGAGGGGAGAAGCGTTCGCGATCGGTTACGGCGGCGTCGGGCAATACGACTACGCGCCCCTCGTCGGGCTCGCGTTCGTCCGCGCAGCCGCGGCACCCTCCGGAGCGGTCGTGGCGAACTTCCCGGGCGTCAAAGCCTCGATGGCGGACGTCGTCGCCGCGATCGAGGCTGCGGCTCCCGACGCGGTCGGCCGGATCACGTGGGAGGAGACGGCGTTGCCGTTCCCGGCCGAGCTCGAGGCTCGCGCGCTCGAGGAGCTGGTCGGCCCGCTGCCGCAGGTGTCTCTCGCCGAGGGCGTCAGAGCGACGATCGAGCGCTTCCGCTCCTGACGAGGTCGCCTTGCACGTCCGCGAGGCGGGGGAGCGTCTCCCAGTCTCCGGTCCCGGCGAGCGCGCCGGCGGCGATGACGTTGCCGGCACCCGCGCACTCGGATGGGCTCCAGCCGTGCAGCAGCCCGTAGACGAAGCCCGCTGCGAACGCGTCGCCCGCGCCGACCTCGTCGACGACCGACGCCGTCCTCGGCGGCGGCACCTCGACGCCTTCGACGATCGCGCCTCTGGCGCCGACCCGGATCACCGAGGGAACCGGGATCTCGGCGCCCGCCCAGAGGAGCTCGGCCTCGCCCTCGCCGCAGAGGTACCAGTCGACGAATTCGAGGACCGCGAGCTGTCGCGCCGCCGCCGCCTCAGGCGTGTCCGGGAGCGCGGGGCGGAAGTTGGGGTCGAAGACGACGGTCGCGCCGCGCTCCTTGGCGCGCCGCGCGACGTCGAGAACGAGCTCGCGGGCGCTCTCCGAGATCGCCATCGTGATCCCGGTCAGATGGACGACCTCGACGTCGCCCAGCGCCTCGTCCGGTACGTCCCCGACTTGCATGCGCGAGGCCGCCGACCCTTTGCGGCGGTAGGTGACCTGCGTCCGTCCGTGCGAGCGCCACTTGCAGAAGAGTCCGGTGGGCGCGTCGTCGCGCAGCACCCAGCGGGTGTCGACGCCCTCGGCCTCGACCGCGGCGAGGATCAGGTCGCCGAAGGGATCGCGGCCGAGCCTCGAGACCCACGCCGCCTCGATCCCGAGCCGGGCGAGGCCGATCGCGAAGTTCGACTCGGCGCCGGCGAAGCGCAGCGTCAGCGGCATTCCGAGCCGCAGCTCGCCGTTCTCCAGCGGGTCGAGGAGCGCCATCGACTCACCGAGCGTGAGGACGCTCACGCCTGGTCGTAGATCGCGATCCCGTTGTCGAGGTCGAAGAAGTGGAGCTTGCGCGTGTCGACGCCGACCTCGATCGGCGCGTCGATCGCCGGCCGGCGTTGCGTCTCGAGCCGTGCGATCAGGAGCGTGCGCCGCTCCTTCGCCTCCGACTCCAGCCGCTGGAGAGCCGCAGCGTCGACGTCGCCCGCGACCTCGCGTACCTCGTCGGTGAGAACCGGCTCCGCCGCGACCTCGACGTGGACGAGAAACTCGGAGCCGAGAGCCTCAGTCGCGCGGACCGTGCCGCGCAGCCGCTCGCGGCCGTCGCCGTTCGCCTCGCGCAGGTGCTCGGGCCGGATCCCGACGCCGACGGTGTGCCCGGCGTACGCGCGCAGGCCGGGCCGCTCCGCCAGCATCTCGGCGGAGACGGCGACCACCTGCTCGCCGACACGGACGGAGAGGCCGTCACCGCTGTCTGCGAGCTGGCCCTGCACGAGGTTCATCGGCGGGCTGCCGATGAAGCTCGCGACGAAGAGGTTCGCCGGGCGGTCGAACACCACCTGTGGATCGCCGGTCTGCTGCAGCACGCCGCCGCGCATGACGGCGACGCGGTCGCCCATGGTCATCGCCTCGACCTGGTCGTGGGTGACGTAGATCGTGGTGACGCCGAGCTCGCGCTGGACGCGGGCGACCTCCGCGCGCATCTGCACGCGCAGGCGCGCGTCGAGGTTCGACAGCGGCTCGTCCATCAGGAACACCCGCGGCTCGCGCACGATCGCGCGGCCCATCGCGACGCGCTGGCGCTGGCCGCCGGAAAGCTGGCGGGGCTTGCGCTGCAGCAGTTCGGCCAGGCCGAGCGCCGCGCCGGCGCTCTCGACCCGCCGGCGGATCTCCGACTTCGGCGCGCGGCGCGCCCGCAGTCCGAAGGCGATGTTGTCGAACACGGTCATGTGCGGGTAGAGCGCGTAGTTCTGGAACACCATCGCGACGTCGCGCTTGCGCGGGTCGAGGTCGTTGACCGTCTCGTCGCCGATCGCGATCACCCCGGCGGTGATCTCCTCGAGCCCGGCGACCATCCGGAGAGCGGTCGTCTTGCCGCAGCCGGACGGGCCGACGAAGACCATGAACTCCCCTGCGGCGACGTCGAGCGAGAAGTCGTTGAGGGCGGTGACGTTGTCGTAGACCTTCGTCACGCGGTCGAATGTGACGGAGGCGGGGGAGCCTGTCGTGGTGCTCACGAGGGGAGAGTATGCACCCCCGGAGTTGTCATTACAACATACTTGCATTACATCGTCCGACCATGTTACGTTCGCCCCGCTTACCGGCCTCACGAAGGGAGCAGGGGATGACCATGGACGACCGGGACAAGTTGGAAGGGCTCCTCGAAGAGGAGCTCGCAGGAGGAATGTCGCGTGCGGACGTGCTCAAGCGGAGCGCAGCCGCAGGCGCCGGGATCTACGGCCTCTCGGCGCTCATGGGCTCGGGAACCGCGTTCGCGGGAACCGAAGCGCGGGCGCTGACGCCGACCTTCTATCAGTGGATCTACGGGCTGTATCCCGACATCCCGAGCAAGATCAACAAGGACTACAACAAGCGGCACAGGCTCGACGCCAAGATCGCGCCGGTGCAGGGCTTCGGGATCGATCGCTTTGTCGCCGAGGCGAAGAAGAAGAAGAGCACCTGGGACGTGTACGTGGGCATGACGCCCTTCGTCGAGATGGCGGCCCTGATCCAGTCGGGGACGATCGAGCCGTGGGACAAATACATCCCGAAGTCGGTGCTCAACGACCTGATCCCGTCGATCCGGGCGGAGGCGACCTACCAGGGCCACATCTGGTCGTTCCCGTTCCTGCTCGACATCATCATCCAGGCCTGGAACGGCGAGCTCGTGAAGAAGGCCGGACTCGACCCGAATAAGAAGCCGAAGACGTGGGACGAGTTCATCGCCAACGCGAAGAAGGTCGTCAGCTCGAAGGCGGCGCCGTACGGTGCCGTGTTCGACGCCCACGGCTGGCGCTCGCTGGCTCCGATCGCGCACACGTTCAGCACGAACGTGTACACGCCCGCCGGCCTCTTTGACTTCACGAGCGATGCCGCCGTGAACGCCCTCGAGGTGATGAAGCGGATGATGGAAGTCGCTCCGAAGAACATCCTCGAAGAGGGCAAGGTCGACGGCGGTGTCAACACGACGCCGGACGAGGAAGCGTTCGCCGGGCGGCAGGCCGCCTACTACGTCAAGTACCAGAACGCGCCGACGCGCTTCGCCGGCACCTGGCCCGACCCGTCGGTGCTGCACATCGCCGGGTTGCCGAAGGCGAGCAGCGGAGGCGGCACCGTCTTCTGGAACACGGGCGCGGCCCTCTTCAAGTACGGGCAGAACAAGCAGCTGGCCGGCAACTACATGGAGTTCCTGACCCGGGACGTGCGCATCTGGCAGCACGCGCTCGGCAAGGACGTCCGGGGCGCCTCCGGCCAGCTCTCCCCGTACAAGTCCGACTGGGCCAAGTGGACGAAGTCCCCGCCGCCCTGGATCGCCGACTGGGCGTTCACGGTGCGGAAGGAGCTCGCCACGAGCAAGGCGATCAAGACGCACAAGTTCGGCCTCACCCAGTTCGTGATCGGCAAGCCAGCCTGGGAGGCGTATCTGAAGGGTGACGAGAAGAGCGCGAAGAAGGCGCTCGCAAAGGCGAAGGCGCTCGTGCAAGCCGAGGTGAAGAAGTCGCGGTAATTGAGTCGATCCCCGGAGCCGGTGTTCCCTCCTAGCCAGAGGCGGCCGGGCGGTGGCTAGCAGAGCTGTCGCCGTCCGGCCGCCGTCCGGGGCTCATACGTTCTGGCGCTCGACCACGCGTTTCGCGCGGACGTGGCCGTACCTGATCCCGGCGCTCGTCTTCTTCGTCGGCTGGCAGCTCTGGCCGATCGTGCGGGCGCTCTGGATCTCGTTCACGAACTTCAGCTTCCTGCTCGACGATTCCCCGGAGTCGGCGAAGTGGATCGGGCTCAGGAACTACGCGGACGCGCTGCACGACCCGCTCGTGCGTACCGGCCTCTGGCATGCAGCGATCTTCACCGCGATCTTCCTGCCGGGGATGGTGTTCCTGCCGATGGTCACCGCGGTGCTCGTCGACCGCGTGCGCAACCAGAAGCTCGCGACGACATACCGGCTGATCCTGTTGATCCCGGCGATGATCCCGGGCCCGCTGATCTTCATCCTCTGGGTGTGGATGTACTCGAACGGGATCGGGCCGATCAACTACGTCCTCGTCGACGTCCTCCACGTCTACGACCTGGCCACCCAGCCGACCTGGCTCGGCTCGACGAACACGACCTTCATCTCGTTGGCGCTGATGGAGTGGTGGTGGGGGCTCGGCTTCCACACGATGTTCTATCTGGCCGGGCTCTCGACGATCCCGAAGGAGCTGTACGAGTCGGCGCGTGTCGACGGCGCCAGCGAGTGGCGGATCTTCTGGAGGATCACGTTCGCGCGGCTGCGGCCGATCCTGCTCGTGCTCGTCGTACTCCGCTTCGGCACGGCGTACGCCCTCATCGACGAGTACATCCTGACCGGCGGCTTCGACCGCTCGAAGCCGACCTACACCTGGACCGTCTACATGTGGGACACCGCCTTCCAGGTGGGTGACCAGAACCGCGGTTACGCCGCGTCGATCGGCTGGATCGGCACGATCGGGATGCTCGCCGTCGTGCTCTGGCTCTTCTACGCCTTCAGGAACAAGGACTGATGGCGACCCGCGTCGAGGCTGAGCCGATCGCCGTCACCCGCCGGAGGCCGCCGCAGCGCCGCGTGCGCATCCCGTGGGGCTCGATCGTCAAGCACGGGATCCTGCTGTTCTGCTGCGTGGTGATCCTCTTCCCGCTCTTCTGGGTGTTCCTGCTCTCGATCAAGTCGCTGCCGGACGCGTACACGAACCACATCTGGCCGGACCACTTCCAGTTCGGCTCGTACCGAACGGCGCTGACGGCGATCGACACGCTGCCGCAGAACATCGAGAACAGCATCATTCTCACGCTTGCGACCATGTTCATCACGACGACGGTTGCCGTGCTCGCCGGCTACGCGCTCGTGCACCTGCCGACGCCGGGCAAGCGGATCGTGCTCGCGATCCTCGTCGGCTCGCTCTTCGTGCCGAGCCGCGTCACCGGCCTGATCTCGATCTGGGAGATCCAGGACCGGCTGGGGCTGATCAACTCGACCTGGGGGCTGATCCTGCCGTACCAGACGCTGGCGCTCGCGGTCAGCATCTTCATCATGCGCGGCGTCTTCGAGACGATCCCGCGCGAGCTCGCGGAGTCGGCGCGGGTCGACGGCGCGCGCTCGTTCATGATCCTGCGCCGGATCATGCTGCCGCTCGTCCGCAACGGCGTCATCGTCGTCCTGATCACGAACTTCATCGCCGCGTGGGGTGAGTGGCTGCTCGCAAACACGCTCACGAACGATCAAGAGAAGCGGCCGCTGACGGTCGTGATCGCCTCGGCGAACGCGGGCTTCGGCCAGTGGCTCTGGCCGACCATGGCGGCGATGTACATCGCCGCGATCCTGCCGGGCCTGATCGCGTTCATCGTCGTCCAGCGCTGGTACATGCGCGGGCTCCAGGAAGGGGCGCTCAAGGGATGAGCGTCGCTCGCCTTCGGCTCGCTCTCGTGGGGGAAACCATGTTTCCCCCAC
>JANMJY010000182.1:0-6503 GCA_031371615.1 Actinomycetes bacterium
CCGTTCGAGCACGATCAGTTCGCCGTGCTCGTCATCGTGCTCGAACTCGCCGGTGGCGCTGAAGCCGGACTTCTCTGCCACACGCAGCGACGCGAGGTTGTCCGGGGAGATCGTCACGCGTACCAGGTCGACCTCGGGCCGGGCGAGCCCCCACTCCGTCAGCAGGGTCAGGATCTCCGTCGCGTAGCCCCTGCCACGATGCTCCTCGTGAACCGCGTAGCCGACGGTGAGCCGGCGGTTCGCACCGGGGCGGCCCCCGAAGCCACCATTGCCGACCTGCTCCCCGTCTGTGCGCGTCGCGAGCCACACCCACCACCCGCGCGCGGCCGGATCTTCTCGCAGGCGTTCGACGAACATCGTCTGCGCGCCCACGTCCTCCGGCTCCCAGCGGGTCTGCTCCAGCTCCTCGGCACTGAGCGCTGCGAGCCTCAGCCGCGGCCCCTGAAGCCTCAGCCGGAAACTCAACTGGGGGTCATGCGGTAGGCGTCGAAGACGCCCTCGAGATTGCGCAGTACGCCCATCAGGACGCGCAGCTCCTTGACGTCGCCGACCTCCGCCGTGTACCAGTTGCGCGCCATCCCATCCTCGACGACACCGCCGTAGGAGACGATGTTGGCGCCGTGCTCGGCGAAGCTGCGAGCGACGTCCTCCAGCAGGCGCGGCCGGTCGAACGAGTCGACCGCGATCTGGACGCGGAAGCTCGCCGTCGAGCCGCCGTCCCACTCGACCGGAGTGAACCGCTCCGGATTGCGCATCAAGGCCTTCACGTTGGGGCAGTCCTCGCGGTGAATCGTGATCCCGCGGCCGAGTGAGATGTAGCCGAGGATCCCGTCGCCCGGCACCGGCGTGCAGCACTTCGCCATCCGCACGAGCACGTCCTCGATCCCTTGAACCTTGATCCCGAGGCTGTCGCCGGCGACCGTCGAGCGCGACTTCGACGGCTTCAGCGGGATGACCGCCTCCTCGGCGACCTCCTCGGTCTTCAGCCGCTGCAGAACCTTGTTGACGATCTGGTTCGTCTGCAGCTTGTTGGCGCCGAGCGCGATGTAGAAGTCCTCTGCCTTGCGGAAGCCGGTCTCGCGGATCACCTGGGCGAGGACCGCCGAGCCCTGCAGCTTCTTGTAGGGCAGGTTCTGCCCCTTCAGCGCGTGGTCGAGCAGCTCGCGTCCCTTGGCTTCCGTCTCGCCCCGCGTCTCGCGCTGGAACCACTGCCGGATCTTGTTTCGCGCGCGCGAGGACGCAGCGAGGCTCATCCAGTCGCGCGAGGGCCCGCGACCCGATTTCGACGTCAGGATCTCGACGAAGTCGCCGTTCTTGAGCCGGTAGTGGAGCGGCACGATGCGGCCGTTGATCTTCGCACCGACGGTCTTGTGCCCGACGTCAGTGTGGACGGCGTAGGCGAAGTCGATCGGCGTCGCGCCCTGCGGCAGCGTCTTCACCTCGCCCTTGGGGGTGAAGACGTACACCTCGTCGTCGAAGAGGTCGGTGCGGAAGGTCTTCATGAACTCACGCGGATCGGCCTCGTCCTGCTGCCAATCCATCAGCGACTTGACCCACGTCAGCCACTCGTCGTCGGTCTTGCCCTTGCCGCGCTTGTACAGCCAGTGCGCGGCGATCCCGTACTCCGCCTCCTCGTGCATCTCGCGCGTGCGCACCTGGATCTCGAGCGGCGTCCCCTCGGGGCCGATCACGGTCGTGTGCAGCGACCGGTAGCGGTTGAACTTCGGCATCGCGATGAAGTCCTTGAACCGCCCCGGCATCGGCTTCCAGAGCGAATGGATCAGGCCGAGTGCGCCGTAGCAGTCGCGCGTTCCTTCGTCCCCGGCGCGCTCGACGGTCACGCGCATCGCGGTCAGGTCGTAGATCTCGTTGAACTCACGGCCCTTCTTGGCCATCTTGTCGTAGATCGAATAGAAGTGCTTCGCGCGGCCCGCGATGTCAGCTGGGATGTCCACCTTGGTGAGCTCGGCGCCGAGCGCAGCGCTCGCCTTCTCGACCGCAGCCTCCCGGTCGGCGCGCCGGTCGGCGACCATCGCCTTGATCTCGGCGTACTTTCGCGGGTGCAGGATCTCGAAGGACAGGTCCTCGAGCTCCCACTTCATCGCGTTGATCCCGAGCCGGTGCGCGAGCGGCGCGTAGACCTCGATCGTCTCCTTCGCCTTGCGCACCTGGGCCTGCTTGCCCTGGTACTCGATCGTGCGCATGTTGTGCAGCCGGTCGGCGAGCTTGATCAGGATGACGCGGACGTCCTGCGCCATCGCGACGATCATCTTGCGGAAGTTCTCCGCGTCCGACTGCTCGCGGGTCTGGAAGCTCGTGCGCGTCAGCTTGGTGACACCCTCGACGAGCTGGGCGATCTCGTCGCCGAACTCGTTGCGGAGGTCGTCGGGCTCGGTCTCGGTGTCCTCGACGACGTCGTGGAGCAGGGCCGCAGCGAGCGACTGCTCGTCGAGATGGAGCTCGGCGCAGATCTTCGCGACCGCCCACGGATGGTGCACGAAGGGCTCGCCGGAGCTGCGCGTCTGGCCTTCGTGCGCGTTCGCCGCGAAGCGAAATGCGCGCGCGAGGAGCTCCTTGTCGACCCCGGGGTTGTACTCCTCGACAGCGGCGATCAACTCGTCGACGAGGTCCTGGTGATGCCGATCGACGTCAACCACAGCCATACACAAAGTGTACTCAGGAGGTCAGCGCGCGAATCTCCCCCGCAGGAGTGGCCGTTACAAGAGAGAACTGTGCCGCCCGTGTCCTTCTCAGATGCCCTCTCCTGCCGACGCCGCGAGCGCAAGGCGCTGAAGCTCGCGCGCCTGCTCGTATCGCTCGACGACTCGGCTCGCGCCGTGCGCCCGGCGCCTATGCAGCGCGGGGTAGCTCGAGCGCGGTTCCGGCCAGCAACGCCCTGAACGCCTCCGACTCGTAGAGCTGGCGCTTCGCACCGTCGGCGAGCTGGAGCTCGGCGAAGATCGCTCGAGCGTCGCTCGTCCACGCGTGCTCGCCGGCCTGCCAGAGCTCCGCGAGGCCCGCTCGCAGCTCCTCGTAGCCGTCGGGCGCGTCGAAGAGGCACCTGATCACGAGCTGCGGCGCGATCGTGCCGTTCCAGCGGTTCTCCTGTAACCGGCAGGCCAGGTCGTAACGGACCGGCCTGCGGATCCGGTCGAGCTGGGCGCCGAGCCCGAACGCGATTGCCGAGCCTGCGTCGCGCCCGCCCTGGCGAACGCGGAAGCGCAGATGCTTGCCCTCGCCGACGACTCCCGGCTGAACCGCCTCGCACGCCGGCACGAGCAGCGTCACGTCCGGGTTGCCGAGCCCGAACGGGGCGAGCCGCGCCAACTCGGTCGCGAGGCCAAGCGTCAGTGCGGAGCCGGGGACGATCGCGTCGACGCGCGTCACCGGAGCGAGGTCCTCGTCGACGAGCTGCGCTTCGGCGTGGGCCGCGAATGCGGCGGCGAACGCCTCGAGGTTCTCCGGGCGGATCGAGAGCCCGGCGGCGGCCTTGTGGCCCCCGAAGCGGTGCAGGTGCTCGGAGCAGGCGGCGAGCGCGCCGTGCAGGTCGAACGCCGGTAGAGACCGGCCGGAGCCCTTCCACTCCCTGTCGGTGCCGGCGATCAGGACGACCGGACGGTTGAAGCGCTCGACGAGCCGCGACGCCACGATCCCGATCACGCCTTCGTGCCAGTCCTCGCCCCAGATCACGTAGCCACGCCGGCGCTGCCTCGCGTCGGGCCATGACTCCACCTCGGCGATGGCTGCCCGCAGGATCCGGTTCTCGACAGCCTGGCGGTCCTGGTTCAGCGTCTCGAGCTCGCCGGCGAGCCGCGTCGCCTCGTCCTTGTCGGTGGTGAGCAGCAGCTCGAGGGCGGCGTCGGGGCGGCCGAGCCGGCCGGCAGCGTTGATCCGAGGCGCAAGCCGGAACCCGACCGCGGCCGCGTCGACGGCAGCGGGATCGACGCGCGCATTGCGCATCAGCGCTTGGAGCCCCGGGCGCTGCGTTCGCGCCAGCGCACGGAGCCCGGCGATCGCCAGCGAGCGGTTCTCGTCGAGCAGGGGGACGACGTCGGCGATGGTCGCGAGCGCGACGAGGTCCAGGTACGGCGTCACGTCGACGCCGAGGGCCTGCGCGAGCTTGCAGACGACGCCGGTGCCGCAGAGCTCTGGGAACGGATACGCAGATGGCCGCGTCGCGACGACGGGACAGTCCGGCAGCACTGCGCCGGGCCGGTGGTGATCGGTGACGATCACGTCGAGCCCGCGCGCCTTGGCGGCCGCGACCTCCTCGACGGCCGTGATCCCGCAGTCGACGGTGAGCAGGAGGCTGCAGCCCTCGTCGGCCAGCCGGGAGATGGTGACGTCCGAGACGCCGTAGCCCTCCTCGAACCGGCTCGGCAGGTGCCATTCGACGTCCGCGCCGAGCTTCCGCAGCGTCAGCACGGCGAGGGCGGTGGCACAGATGCCGTCCACGTCGTAGTCACCGTGGACGCAGATGCGCTTCCCGGCAGTGATCGCCGCGCGAATCCGGTCGACCGCGACGGCCATGTCGCCGAGCAGGAGGGGGTCGTGCGGCTCGATCTCGCCCGCGACGAACGCTCGCGCCGCCTCGAGGTCGCTATAGCCACGCCGGACGAGGATCGATGCAGTGATCTCCTCGAGCTCGAGCGCGTCGGCAAGCGCCTGCACCTCGGCGTAATCGCAACCTTGGATCGTCCAGGTACCTTCGTGCATCGGGCAACCGACGGTACGGACGCCATCGGACGGTAGAGCAAAACGGCGGGCGCCGGTCCCGCCCAGAAAAGCGGCCGGAACCGGCGCATGCGAAGCTCAGTCGTCGCCGCTGAGCAGTACGCCGGTGAGCTCGTCGCTCAGGGTTCCCGCCGCAAGGTCGGCGGCTCCATCGAAGTGAACGCTGCCGCTCGCACCTTCGTAGCGGCCGGTGCCGCCCAGGATCGGGCCGCTCACGCGGTACGCGATCGTGCTGGGCCCCGTGAACTCGGCCCGGCCAGCGTACGTTCCGAACAACGTTCCGTGCTTCGTCACCAGCGTCCACCCGCCGCTACTTATTTGCAGCGTGACCAGGTCGATGCGCTCCTGCGCGATCAACGTGTAGGCACCAAGCCGTGTCGCATGACCGACTGCGACGTCTTTCGACAGCACGACCGTCGGACTAATCGGTTCGATCGTGAACGTACCGCTGTCAGCGCCTCGGAACGGCTTCTCCGCCGCCCCGAGGGCCGAAAGCGGAGCAGCCAGCGCAACCGCCGCCGCACCGATCAATGCGACTTTTGCGAGGTGATGCATTTCGCTTCCCCTTTCGTGTCGTCGTACGTCAGTCGTGGGGATGGAGCCGGGAAATCCGGTCGCGGTTTTGCACTCGCCGACGAAGCTGCTCGCGCGAGCCCATGCCGACCTTCCGGAAGACCCCCGTCAGATGCCCCTCAACCGTCCTCACGCTCAGCCGCAGCTGAGCCGCGATCTCGCGGTTGGACCAACCCGCAGCAGCCAGCACGGCGACGCGCCTTTGGGTCGCCGCCAACTTCCCTTCGGGAGCACCTGACATGATCTCGCCGAAGCTAGTCGGAGGGTGAGGCGGCAATCGCCGGGGAAAACCCTAGGGTTGAGCAAAAGACCGAGCAGCTGACGGAGGCAGTCGCCGATGCGATCGCCCAAGAGGCGGTCACCGCAACGAGCCGAAGCGGATACGCGGTCGGCGCCCATCTCTTCGAGCGTGCAGCCGGTCTCACGTCCGATCGAAAGCGACAGCGCAGACTCCGAGTTCAGGCCGCCGAAGCGTTCGCCTGGGCGGGGGACATCGAGGCCGCCGGGCGGCTGATCTCCTCGCTGCCGCCCAGTTCGTCCGCGAAGGACGCCGCGGACGCGACACGGCTGCGCGCGACGATCGAATGGCGGCGCGGAAATGTCGAAGCGGCCGTCGAGCTGCTCCTGTCCGAAGCGGAGCGGCTCGAGCCTCAGTCGCGGTCGGCGGCAGCGTCGCTGCTGCTCATGGCTGCGCCGCTCGAGTACGGTCTCGACCCCGACGCCGCGATCGAGACAGCAGCGCGAGCCGCATCCCTGGCACCGGACGACGAGTTCGCCAGGCTGCTGCAGACGGGACTGACCGCCACCCTGCGCGGCTCCGAGCAGGCGTCGGTGGACGCGATGCTCGCCGCTGCGGAGCGGTTCTTCGAAACGCGGGACGTGATCAAGGCCGCACCGATGCTCCTGTACGGACCGCTGGGAGTCCTCGTCGCCGACGGACGCCACGACGCCGCACGAACGCTGCTCAACCGCATCCTGGAGGGTGCCAGAGCCTCGGGTGCGCGCGGCCTCGTCCCGGACCTGCTCGCATCACGTGGCGTACTCGAGTACCGGGCCGGCAACTGGGCAGCCGCGCTGATCGACCTGAGCGAAACAGTTCGGCTCGCCGACGAGCTCGGCCAGCGCTTCGACACAGCGGGCGCGCTTCCTTGGCTCGGCCGCCTCAAGGCGGCCTTGGGCCGCGAGGACGATTGCCG
>JANMJY010000199.1:0-9472 GCA_031371615.1 Actinomycetes bacterium
AGGATGTACTCGTTGAAGATCCCGACGAACGAGAGGATCGCGATCACCGAGAGGATCGGCAGCGCAAGCGGCAGCACGACGCCCCAGAAGATCTGGGCCGGCGTCGCGCCGTCGACCCGCGCCGACTCGTCGAGCTCCGACGGGATCGTGTCGAAGAAGCCCTTCAGCAGCCACGTGTTGATCCCCATGACGCCGCCGAGATAGACGAGCAGCAGCCCGACCTTCGTGTCGAGGCCCACGAACGGGAACACCGCGCCCGTCCGCAGCACGATCAGGTAGATCGCGACGAGCGCAAGCACCTGCGGGAACATCTGGATCAGGAGCAGGAAGAGCAGGCCCGTCCGCCGGCCCCGGAAGCGGAAGCGGCTGAAGGCGTAGGCGGCCAGCGCGCCGAGCAGGACGTTCAGGAAAGCGACGGCCAGCGCGATCACGAGCGAGTTGCCGAGCCAGCGGGCGTAGTGGGAGGTCGAGGACTGGAGCTGGCTCTTCGCCGGATCCGGCGAGAGCAGCTCGCGGAAGTTGTCGAGCGTGACACTGCGCGGGATCAGCGATGCGCCGCCGAGCGACGAGTCGGCGTTGAAGGCGGCGGAGGCGACGTACGCGATCGGGAAGAGGGCGATCGCGACGGCGATCAGCGCGACCAGATGCCGCCACCAGTCTCCCTGCAGGCTCGGGCGAGGAAGGCGCGAGCGCTCGGCGACGCGGGGCTCGGCCCGCTCGATCGTCTGGTCGGCCGTGGTCATCGCACGTTCTCCAGTGAGCCCGACTTCCAGAAGGCCGCGCCGGTGATCCCGGCGACGATCATGAAGATGAAGATCGAGACGGCGCTGGCCAGCCCGAAGTCGTTGCCCTTGCCCGCTTCGAAGGCGAGCTTGTAGGTGTAGGTGATCAGGATGTCCGTCGCGCCCGCGACCGACTGGTCGTTCGACGCAGGCCCGCCGGCGGTGAGCAGGTAGATCGTGACGAAGCTGTTGAAGTTGACCGCGAACGACGCGATCATCAGCGGCGCGATCACGACCAGCAGCAGCGGCAGCGTCACCCGCCGGAAGATCTGCCAGCCGCCGCCGCCGTCCACGCGTGCCGCTTCGACGAGCTCGCTCGGGATCGACTGGAGGGCGCCGAGCGAGATCAGCAGGAAGTAGGGCACCGTCAGCCAGACGCTGACCGCAATCACGGACACTTTCGCCCACCACGGGTCGAAGAGCCAGGGGATGTTGGCGTGCAGCAGGTTGTTGACGACCCCGAAGTCGTCGTTCAGGAGCCCTCCCCAGATCAGAACTGCGAGGAAGCCCGGAAGCGCATACGGGACGACGAGCAGCAGCTGATAGGCACGGCGGAACCGCAGCGTCGGCTTGTCGAGGACGATTGCGAGAAAGAGGCCCAGCGCGAACGAGATCAGGACGATCGAGAGCGCGAAGACGAACGTCCAGAGGAACACGCGAAGGAACGGCTCCCGGATCAACGGGTCGCGGAGAACGGCGCTGAAGTTCGCGAGGCCGATGTTCGTCCGCCAGCCCGGCTCGAGCTCCTCGCCCGAGGCCGCGACGAACGAGCCCTTGCCGTTGTCGCGGAAGACCTTCCCGTCCTCGATCCGCGTGAACGTGTCGTTCAGCCGGGAGTAGTGGAGCGTCGGCGCGAGCTCGAGCGCGGTCTCGGTGCCCTCGGCCCGGATGGCGCCCGAGGCGGTGGGCACCGTGAAGCTCGCGAGCTCCTGGTCGAGCGCGAGCAGGTCTTTGCCCCGCACGATCTCGTAGCCGGGAGCGGACGCGATCGTGCCGAACTGGCCGAGCTTGAGCGAGCCCTTGTCCAGCGGCTTGAGCTCGTCCTTCGTACCGACGTACTCCTTCCCGTCGGCCTCGTCGACGAGCAGGAGCACGAGGTTTGCGTCCTGGTCGCGGGCGGGAGCCATCGCGTACGACGTTCCGTTCGCGGGCTGACCGAGCGAGTTGCGCTTGATCCCGTCGATCGCCTCGCTCTTGACGAGGATGTGGCCGGTCGACCAGTTGGTGAACCCGACGTTGACGTTGTAGACGATCGGGACGACCTGGAAGGCGATCAGGAAGACCGTGCCCGGGATCAGGAACTTGAGCGGAATCGCGCGACGCGGCGAGAGGTAGATCAGATCGAGCGCGAGGGTCGCGGCCGCGAGGACGCCGAGCGCCACCCACTTCTGCTGGCCGGCGAGCACCGTGCCGCCCCAGACCGCCAGCGCGTTCACGACCGCGAGCAGGACGATCTTGAGCACCATGCCGACCGTGCCGGAAAAGACGGCGACGAGCCGCGCGGGCGCAGACCACGCAGCGGCGGTTGCCGAGCTCAGGCGCGAGACGGGTTCGTGCGGAGCAGTCGTGGCGCTCAGGGCAACTGCCTCCCGAATCAAGTGGTCGTGGGGGCCGCGAGGCGGCACGCTGGAGGGGTCTTCGCGAGATGGGCATCCGCTCCCGCGGATGCCCATCTTGCGCAAAGAAATCAGCCGATCTTGTTGGCGATGTTGCGGGCGGCGGTTGAGAAAGCAGTGCGCGCCTTGACCGCGCCCGCCCCCTTCGTCGCCTTCACCCACGCACCGCCGAGGTCGGTCCAGACGCTCGACATCTGCGGGATGTTCGGCATCGGGACGCCGCCTGCGCCGGCCTTGCCGAACTGGGCGAGGACCGGAGCCGAGACGGACTTGCCCGCGACCGTGTTGGCCGGGAAGCGACCATTCGCGGCGGCGAGGGCGACCTGCCCGGCCGGGCGCATCATGTAGCTGCCAACGAGGTCCTTGGCAGCGCTCTCGAGCCCGTGCGTCGTGGCGAACTTCGTGACCATGAAGCCCTGGACGCCGAGGAACGGCACGGACTTGAACTTGATCGACGGCACCTGGACGATCTTGAAGGAGAGCTTGCTCGTCTTCAGCGTGTCCGACTCCCATGGGCCCGTGATCCAGAAGGCGGCCTTGCCCTTCAGGAACGCGTCCTTGGCGACGCCGTAATCGATCTTCGAGTTGAGGAAGCCGGTCTTGTTCCAAGCGTCGATCTGGGCGGCATTGGCCAGGAACGTCTTGTTGGCGACGCCGATGTCGGACGCGTCGAGGTTGCCGGCCTTGTTGACGCCGAAGACATAGCCGCCGAGGCCCGAGAAGAATGGGTACATGTGGTACGCGTCACCGCCTGCGCCCTGCGGCACGGCAACTGCGAGGTTGCCGCTCTTCTTCTTCTTGAAGGCGAGCGCTGAGGCCTGGAACTGAGCGAACGTCGTCGGAACCTTGGCGAGCTTCGTGTTCACGACGAGACCGATGTTCTCGAGCACGACCGGGGCACCGTAGAGGCGCTTGACGGCGGTTCCGTAGGAGAACGCGCCGAGGGCGTACGCCGGGAACTGCGCCCTCGTGGCCGCGCTCGGGAAGAGCGGCAGGACGAGGCCGTCCGCCGCGAGCTGGCCGGTCCAGTCGTGGGCTCCGATGATCACGTCCGGGGCGGTCTCCGGCTGGACCGTCTTGAGGTCGTCGCGGATCTTTCCGAAGTCCTTCTCGACAACTTCGATGGTGAGGCCCTTCGACGAGGCCCAGGCTCCGACGACCTTCTCGACGGCCGTCTTGCGGTCCTTGTCCGTCCAGACCCTGATCACGGTGGCGGCGGCCTTGTGTGAGCTCGGTGCGGCGGCTGACGGGCCGGCGACCAGGAGCAGCACCGCGGCGACGGCCAGCAGGCCCGTCCCGAGGCGCGAGGTGCGCTTGCTCATGTGCGTATTTCCCTTCTCTCCGAGGTTGCCGGTGACGACCACCGAAAACCGAAAACTGTTTCATCGTCGTGAAACGCCCGGGCGATGCTATGAGGCGCTAGGCGAAAAGTCAAGCCTTGGAAACCGCTAACAAATAGGTGTAGATTCCTGAAACTCTCGCCGCAGGCGAATGTGACATGACCAATCTCCGCGACGTTGCCCAGCATGCCGGTGTCAGCCTCGCCACTGCCTCGCGCGTGGCGAGCGGCTCGGCCTCCGTTCGCGCCGAGACCAAGGCACGGGTCGAGCGCGCCATGCGGGATCTGCTCTATGTGGCTCCGGGCACCACAGTCACGACCGGCGCGATCGGCCTGCTCGTTCCGGAGCTCGGCAACCCGATCTTTCCGGCGCTCGCCGAGGAGATGGAGCGGCGCGCCACGGCGGCTGGGCTCGCGACGATCCTCTGCAACACGGCCGGGTCGGCGTCACGGGAGGCGGACTACGTCCACATGCTGCTCGAGCGAAGGGTCGACGGAATGATCTTCATCTCGAGCGAGATCACCGACCTGCGCTCGGACCACGCCCACTACCGGCGTCTGCTGTGCGAGGGCGCGCGGCTCGTGTTCGTCAACGGCGGCTCCGCCCAGCTCGACGTCACCTCGGTCGGCGTCGACGAGCGCGCCGCCGGCCGGCTCGCCACGGAGCACCTGCTCGCGCTCGGGCACACGCGGATCGGTTTCGCAGCCGGCGACGCGCTCTCGAGCCCGACTCGCGAGAAAGGGGAAGGCCGCGAGTCGGCGCTACGCGCGGCCGGCGTCGAGCCGGACGGTCTCGTCGTGCACGCGAGCTTCACGGTCGAGGGCGGCCGCGAGGCGTTCCGCGGCCTCGTCGCGCTGCCCGGCGGGCCTCCCACCGGGATCATCTGCTCCAACGACCTGATGGCGATCGGGGTGATCCGCGAGGCCGAGGCGCACGGCGTCGACGTCCCGGGCGACCTTTCGGTGATCGGCTTCGACGGCATCGACGCGGCCTCGTGGAACGAGCCGGCGCTGACGACGGTCGAGCAGCCGATCGACGAGATCGCCGAGACCGCAATCCGCGCGCTCCGCACGCTGATCGCGAACGGGTCGCAGTCGCTGCCGAACTACGTCTTTAGGCCCCGGCTGCGCCTCGGCCGCTCGACCGGCCCGTTCAACGGCGCCTACTAAGAGCGGCAGCGACATCGTATAAGTCGCCGAACGGCTCGTAGGCGACGCCGAGGCCGTCGAGGTGGCGCGCGAGGGCGTCGCGCGCGAAGATGCGGTCGGCGGCCAGGGCAGCGCAACGGTCCGAGTAGCCGTCACCGACGTAGACGTATGGCTCACCGGCGAGGCTCCCGCGCTTGCAGGGCTCGCCGCAGGTGGCGCACGCCGACTCGTCGCGGAAGCGGACGTGCCAGCCGTCCGGCGTCGCGTCGACGCGATTCGCGAGCAGCTCGAGCGCGACGCCTTCCCGCTCGAGCACCGGTTCGATCAGCTCGTGGAAGCCCGCGGAGATCACGAGCGGCTCGAGCTCCGCGAGCTCGTGCAAGCCAGGCCTGACCTGGACGTGCTTGACCACCCAGGCGACGACCTCCTCGAGCGGGGTCGTGAGCGCGCGGAACTCGAGCGCGATCTCCTCGTGCAGGGTCAGGTCGACGCCGACCCGCGGCTCGAGCTCCGCGAGCAGCGCGGGGTCGCCGAACTCGTGGATCACCTGCACCAGCGAGTCGCGGACGGTGATCGTCCCGTCCCAGTCGGCGACGAGTCGCAACAGCTAGAGGTGGGAGGTGAGCCCGGCTTCGGTGGGCTCGTGCGGCTCGTACCAGGAGAGCGCGTACTTGCCGTCGTCGAGCTCGCCGGCGAGCTTCGAGAGCTTCAGCGGATTGAACGTGTCGCACATGACGGCCAGCTCGCCGGTCTCGTGCAGGCCGATCGCCTTCTCCGCGAGCCCGGGCTGGGGGCCGTGCGGTAGGCCGGACGGGTGCAGCGTGATCGAGCCGACGTCGACGCCCTTTCGCGAGCCGAAGTTGCCCGAGACGTAATAGATCATCTCCTCGCTCTGCAGATTCGAGTGGTGGTACGGGATCGGCACTGCGAGCGGGTCGAAGTCGAGCTTGCGCGGGCAGAACGAGCAAATGACGAAGTTGCGCCCCGCGAAGGTCTGGTGCGCGGGCGGCGGCTGGTGGATCCGGCCGGTGATCGGCTCGAAGTCGTGGATCGAGAACGTCCACGGAAAGAGGTAGCCGTCCCAGCCGACGACGTCGAACGGGTGATAGTCGACGACGTAGGTCTGGTACCCGTCGCGCACCCGCACCTTGACCGGGAACTCGCCCTTCTCTCGGTGGGTGTTCAGCTCCGTCGGCGGGTGGATGTCTCGGTGGTAGTACGGCGCGCCCTCGATGATCTGGCCGTACTGGTTGCGGTAGCGGCGCGGGATCTCGATCAGGCCTGGCGTCTCGAAGACGAGGTAGCGCTGCTCGCCCTCGTCGGCCCGGAAGCGGTAGGTGGTGCCGCGGGGGATGACGACGTAGTCGCCGTCCTTGTAGGGGAGGGTCCCGAAGATCGTCTCGAGAACGCCCGACCCCTCGTGGACGAAGATCACCTCGTCCCCTTCTCCATTGCGGAAGAAGTAGTCCATCTGCTCGGTCGGGCGGCAGAGCGAGATCTCGACGTCCGAGTTCCACATCAGGAGCCGGCGGCCGGTGACCTCGTCGCCGCCCGGGTCGACGTCCTTGGTGTGCATCATCCGGTGCTGGTGGGTCGCCGGCACCCACTCCTCGCGCACGATCGGCTCGAAGTCGCCGATCTCCATCACCCGGCAGGGAGACTGGAGGTGGTAGAGGATCGACTCGTTGCCGGTGAAACCCTCGAGCCCCATCACCTCTTCGGTGAGCAGGGTGCCGTTGTCGCGGAACTGGATGTGCCGCTTGCGCGGAACGTCGCCGAGGCGCTGATAGAACGGCATGGCCGGAGGATACCGCCGGTGCCGGGCGCTCAGGCGACGATCGCGTCGAGCGTGCCGATGCCGGGGATCTGCAGCTCGAGCGGGCCGCTCGCGACGTCCTCGTGCAGCACGAGCGCCGGACCGGCGAGCAGGTCGCCCGGGCGCAACCGGGTGTTCAGCTCCGCAAGGGCTCGAGCCGACTCCCAACCGAACTCGTCGGCGAGGTCGGTCTCGACGACCGGCCCCAGCACGAGCGCAAAGTCGCGGTCCTTGGGCGGCGCAAGCTCCGGCGCGCGCCACTCTGCGAGCCCGGTCCAGCCCCCGATCGACCCGTCCAGCCCGATCACCGCGGCGAGCCGCGTTGCCACGTCGAGCCGGCCGCACGGTCGCGTGATGAACGCGCCCGGCGAGCGGATCGCGGTCGCGTTCGCGAACGCGAAGCTGGTCGCGTCGTCGAACAACCGCACCGTGGGCGGCTCGAGCACCGGTGCCCGGAGGAGCACGTCGGCCAGCGGATACTCGGCATGCTCGCGCGCCGAGAAGCCGCCGGTGAAGAACGACTGCAGCGTCTGCGCCGCGAGCTGCACGACCGTGTTGCCGTCGATCCGTCCGGGCCAGCCACGCTCCAGCTCCTGGTCGACGAGGGTGAACATGCAGAGTCGCACGGGCCGAGCGTAAGAGAAAGGGCCCGCCTCGCGGCGGGCCCTTTGGCCGAGCGACGTGCCGAAAACGGTTAGGCGTCCGCGATGTCGCCGTTGAACTCTTCCGTGCCGAGCGTGCCGGCGCCGGTGCCCTTGTCCTGCCAGTGGTGGAACAGGAGCCCCTGCTTCTTGGCCTTGTACTTGTAGTTGAACTTGCAGTCCGCGGAGTTGGTGTCGCACGAGAACTGTGCGGTCGGGCCGAAGAACGTCTTCAGGAAGACGTCTCTGAAGCCGCAGTCGGGGCCGGTGCAGGGTGCGTTCGGGTTGAACGTGCCGCCCGTGACCGTGCCGCGGAGATAGCCGCGCAGGCGCCCCTCGACGCCGGCCCGGATCGTGTGACCGTGGTCTCCGGTCGTGTCGCACGCGCCGGGACTCTGGCCCGCAAGCGTGACGAAGCTGCCGCGATCGAAGCGGGTCAGCGTGTACGAGCCGTCCTTGTGCTTCTTCACAACGTACGTCCGCTCAACGACGATGTTCGCCCACTCATGCGTCTGGCACGTGCCGCCGTCGGTCGTCGTGACCGTAAACGTGCGCGTGAACTGGCCGTGGTGGTGGCCGTCGCCGTCATGGTGGCGCGCGCTGTCGTCGTTTCCGTCGTCGCCGCGGTTGTCATGGGCGACCGCCGACCCACTCAGCGCGAGCGCGCCGAGCGTGAGGGCGAGCATGGTGATCAATTTTCGCATTCGGTCTTCCCCCTGTCTGGTTACAGGAGATGTGTCCGACTGGCCGCCCAGCACACCAGAAAGCGCCAACCCATACAAACTCAAAACAGTAAAAGTGTCGAAACCTACGGTTCTGTGTGCACGATCACGTCGGCCACGTCCGGCCGTGCGCGGCGCAACCGCTCCTCGACCTCGCTGGCGCGCGCGTGCGCCTCAGCGAGAGTCGAGTCCGGATCGAGCCCCAGCGTCAGGAACGCGACCACGCCCTTCTCGGTCCGCATCAGCCGCAGCTCGCGCGGCGGGCCGCCCGCCGCTCGTTCCACGGCCGCTTCGAGCTCGGCAGCCTCGACGACCTGCCCCGCCCCCGTCTCGGCGAGCGGCTCGAGGTGGGTCTGGACGGAGCCGATCTCCGGGACTGCGCTGAGAATCGCGCGCTCGACGTCTTCCGCCAGCGCGTGAGCCTCCTCGAGCGTCAGGTCGCCGGGCAGCTTGAGGTGGAGCGACAGGGCGATCGCCCGGCCGAGCGAGACCACGCTGAGGTTGTGGATCTCCCGCACGCGCGGCACGCTCAGCGCCGCAGCGTGAGCACGCTCGCGCAGCGCGGCCTCGTGCGCGTCCGGCTCGACGTGCACGACGACATCGCTACCGGGCAGCGCCCGTTCGAGCTCGGCCTCGACCCGGTCGGCGACCGCGTGTCCCTGGCCGACGGCCGACCCCGGAGGCACGGAGATGACGACGTCGGCGAAGGTCCGCCCGGCAGCCTGCCGCAGCCGGAGCCGTGACAGCTCGACCGGCGGCTCGATCCGCGCGATCGCCGCCCGCGCGGCCTCCTCGGCGTCGGCCGGAGCCCGGTCCATCAGGACGTCGACGTTGCGGCGGATCAGCCGCGCCGCCGCCATCAGCACGAGCGCGGCGACGAAGAGGGCGGCGACCGAGTCCCCGGCCGGGAATCCCGCTCTCGTAGCGACGAGCCCCGCGAGGACGGCCAGCGTGCCCGCGAAGTCGCTGCCGAAGTGGACGGCATTCGAGCGCAGCGCCTCGCTCCGGTACCGCCTCGCAGTTCGCAACGAGACGACGGTGCGCCCGAGGTCGATCGCTAGGACGAGCCCGACGACGGCAAAGACCCACCAGGCGGTGTCGACCACATGCTCGGCGCCCCCCGCGAGACGCGCGGCGGCCAGAGCGGCCACCGCCACGCTGACGAGCGCGAGCACCGTCGCCTCGGCGAGCGCTGCAAGGTGCTCTGCCTTGCCGTGGCCGTACTGGTGCCCCTCGTCGGCGGGACGGACGGCAACGCCGATCGCAAAGAACGTCAGCAGCGCGGCGACGAGGTCGGTGCCCGAGTGCAGCGCCTCGGTGACGAGCCCGAGGCTGCCGCTCGCCAGGCCCGTGCCGAGCTTGAGCGCGACGAGGGCTCCCGCTGCGCCAATGGAGACGAGCGCCGTG
>JANMJY010000212.1:0-4580 GCA_031371615.1 Actinomycetes bacterium
ACGTTCCGCGACAGCCGCTCATAGGCAAAGATGAGCAGCAAGGAGATCGCGACGGTGGCGGTCGTGGCGATGAGCGCTGGGCCGCGCAAGTCGTCTCCCGCAGCCGCCGCGGCAAGGCCGAGCCCTCCCAGGGCCAGGAAGGAGATCGCAGCCGCCCGCGCGCCATGCAGGCCACGGCGCGTATCCGCAGGGAGCTCGACCCGGTCGAGCCCTAGTCGCTGGGCAAAAGTAGGCGTCACGCCCCGGGTGATCGGGCAGAGCCACTCCGAATTTAGATGATTTACGGACGCAGCACGGCGCGGCGCGGACCGGCCAGAAAACCGGCTTCGAGGAGCAAGGGCATGATCTCCGTCTCCGTGACGGGACGTCCGTCGAAGCGCTCGACTGCGAGCCTCTTCGCGCCGCCCGCACGTACGTAGTCGACGAGCGCCGCGACGGCGGGCCGCAACCACTCCTCCTCGGGCTCGCGCAGCGGCACGAGCGTTCGTCCGCCGCGCTCGACGAAGAGTGCCGCCTCGCCTCCGAGCAGCACGACCTGGGCACCTGCGACTCGCGCCGCACGAGAACCGGCGCGCTTCGGCCACGCAAGCGCCGCCCCGTAGGGCTGGGCGGGATCTGCAGCAGCGAGCACGAGCGGCTCGGGCTCCTCCTCCGCCCGCAGCTCGCGCAGTCGCTCGACCGCGCCCGGGAGGGCGAACTGAGCCCCGCCGAGCCCCTCGACGAAGTAGCCGCGCCGGCAGGCCCCGATCGTCTCGAGATCCTTGAGCTCCGAGTAGACGGCGCCGTAGCCGCCCGGGATCCCCTCGCCGCGGACGCCGTCGCGCGTGACGATCCCCTGGCGCTCGAGCAGCAGCTCCGCGAGCGCGCGCCGGTCGGGGTCGCCGGGGAAGAGGCGCGAGGTCGGCGACCAGCGGCCCTGCGTGGACGTGATCCCGGAGCCGCGCGTACGTGAGAAGCGTCGAGGCCGGCGCTCGACGCGCGCCGCCTGGTAGCGGCGTCCTGCGCGGAGCGGTGTCCACGCGTCGTTCGTGACCTCGCCGGCCCACACGAGCTCCCACAGCGCGGGCAACGCCGCCTCCGCCTCGAGAGCCGTCTCGTCCAGCAGGTCGGCCCAGAACATCGCGCTGCGCCCGAGCGCCCCACGGATCTTCTCCGCCTCCGGAGACTCCGGCGGGGCCGCACCGGCGGGGGCGCCGAGAAGCGGCGCGTCCTCGCGGAAGTAGACCGCGACCCGATCGAGGCCGGCGCCGACCCAGACCAGCTCTCCGGCGGCGCAGAGAGCGTCGAGCGAGGCGGGCTGGTAGGCAGGGACGCGTCGCGGCAGCACCTCGCTCTCCCACAGCGAGACCGGGAGCGCGAGACCTTGGAGCGGTACGAGCGCCTCGCGCAGGCTCGCTCTGCGTCCGATCCCGTGCCAGGCCGGCAGGAAGCGCCCGAACGACGCCTGCTCGGCCGGCTCGACCTCGCGGCGCAGCGCGGCGAGCGAGGCCCTCCGCAGGCGGCGGAGCACCTCGGGGTCGCACCACTCGCGCTGGCTGCCGCCCGGCCGCAGCTCGCCGCGGACGAGCAGGTCGGCACGCTCGAGCTCGTGCAGCAGGCTCTCGAGCGAGAGGCCGAAGCGCTCGTCGGCTTCGGCGGTCGTGAAGGGGCCACGGCCCTTCGCAAATCGCAGCACGAGCTGGCGGAGCGAGTCGGGCCCGCCGGCGAGGAAGGCCTCGGGAAGGCCGCCGGGCGGCATCGCGCCGAGCGCATCCCGGTAGCGCCCCGCATCTTCGGCGGCGACCAGCCTCTCTTCCCCCGCGAAGCGGATCGCCAGAGCGCGGCGCTCCGCGAGCAGGATCGCCGCCTGGCCCTCGTCGTACTCGCCCGCACGCAGGTCGCCGCGGCGGCGGAGCACGTCGTGGAGCTCGTCGGGGTCGCGCGGGTCGCCGAGCAGCTGCAGCTCCACCTCGGCGAGCGCGTCCGGATCGATCAGCTCGCGCAGCTCCTCCTGCCCCAGCAGCTCGCGGAGGAGATCGCGGTCGAGCGAGAGCGCCTGGGCGCGGCGCTCGGCGGGCGGCGTGTCGTCCTCGTACATGTAGGTGGCGATGTAGTCGAAGAGGAGCGAGCTCGCGAACGGCGACGCGGAAGCAGTCTCCACCTCGACCAGATCGAGCTCGCGGGTCTGGAGCCCGCGCAGGATCCCCTTCAGGGCCGGCAAGTCGAAGACGTCCTGCAGGCACTCGCGGTAGGTCTCGAGGACGATCGGGAAGGAGCCGTACTTGCGCGCGACCTGAAGCAGGTTCTGCGCCTTCAGCCGCTGCTGCCAGAGCGGCGTGCGCTGGCCGGGGCGGCGCCTGGGGATCAGCAGCGCACGGGCCGCATTCTCCCGGAAGCGAGCGCCGAAGAGGGCGGTCTGGCCGACCTCGCCGACGACGAGCTCCTCGATCTCGTCCGGGCCGATCAGGAGATCGGCGGTGCTCGGCGGCGCGTCGGCCTCGGGGAGGTGGAGCGCGATCCCGTCGTCCGACCAGATCGACTGGACGTCGAGCCCGATCGACTCGCGGAGGCGCGCGGCGAGCGCCATCCCCCACGGCGCGTGCACGCGCCCGCCGAACGGGGTGAGGATGCAGACGCGCCAGTCGCCGATCTCGTCGCGAAACCGCTCGACGACGATCGTGCGGTCGGAGGGAACGACGCCGGTTGCGGCGGCCTGCTCGCGCAGGTAGGTGAGCAGGTTCTGCGCCGCGCGCGGATCGAGGTGGTAGTCGTCGCGCAGGTGAGCGAGCGCGGTCGCGTCGGAGCGCGCCACGAGCTCGCGCGAGGCGCGGCCGATCTTCTCCCCCAGCTCGTACTGGCGGCCGACGCCCTCGCCCTTCCAGAACGGGACCGCCCCCGGGACGCCGGGAGCCGGCGAGACGATGACGCGGTCGCGCGTGATCTCTTCGATCCGCCACGTCGAGGCACCGAGCATGAATGTCTGCCCCTGCCGCGCCTCGTAGACCATCTCCTCGTCGAGCTCGCCCACGCGGCCGCCGCCGTTGACAAGATGGACGCCGAAGAGGCCGCGGTCGGGGATCGTGCCGGCGTTGGTCACGGCGAGGCGCCGCGCGCCGGTGCGTCCGCGGATCACACCCGCCGTGCGGTCCCAGACGATCCGCGGCCGCAGCTCGGCGAACTCGTCCGACGGGTAGCGGCCGGCGAGCATGTCGAGCACGTTCTCGAGCTGGAGGCGCGAGAGGTCGGCGAAGGGATACGCGCCCCGGACGAGCCTGTGCAGCTCGTCGACCTCGATCTCGTCGTCCGCGACGATCGCGACGATCTGCTGCGCGAGGACATCGAGCGGGTTGCGGGGGATCGTCGTCTCCTCGATCTCGCCGCCGCGCATGGCGCGGGCGACGACGGCGCACTCGAGCAGGTCGGCGCGGAACTTCGGGAAGATCCGGCCCTTGGAGGTCGAGCCGAGCTCGTGGCCGGCGCGCCCGACCCGCTGCAGGCCCCGTGCGACCGACTTGGGGCTCTCGACCTGGATCACGAGGTCGACGGCGCCCATGTCGATCCCGAGCTCGAGGCTGCTTGTCGCGACGAGACAGGGAATGCGTCCCGCCTTCAGGTCCTCCTCGATGATCAGCCGCTGCTCGCGGGCCAGCGAGCCGTGATGCGCGCGCGAGATTTCCTCCTCGGCCAGCTCGTTCAGCCTGAGCGCAAGACGCTCGGCGAGCCGGCGGCTGTTGACGAAGACGATCGTCGAGCGGTGCCCCCGTACCAGCTCGAGCATCGCGGGATAGATCGAGGGCCAGATCGAGCCGCCCTCGCCCGGCTCGCGCATGTCGTCGAGCGGCACGACGACCTCCAGGTCGAGGTCCTTGCGCGTGCCTGCGTCGACGATGCGGATCGAGCGGTCGCCGGAGACGAAGCGTCCGATCTCCTCGATCGGGCGCTGAGTCGCGGAGAGCCCGATCCGCTGCACGGGGTTGTCGAGCAGCGCGTCGAGGCGTTCGAGTGAGAGCGCGAGATGGGCGCCGCGCTTCGTCCCGGCGACTGCGTGCACCTCGTCGATGATCACGGTCTCGAGCGTCCGCAGCGTCTCGCGCGCCTGCGAGGTCAGCATCAGAAAGAGCGACTCCGGCGTCGTGATCAGGATGTCGGGCGGCGTCTTGATGAGCTCGCGGCGTTCCTTCTGCGACGTGTCGCCGGTGCGGACGCCGACCCGGAGGTCGGACTGGAGGCCGGCGAGCGGCCCACGCAGGTTCCGCTCGACGTCGTAGTTGAGCGCCTTCAGCGGCGAGACGTAGAGGAGGCGGAGCCCGCCGCCGGGGTTGCGGTCGAGCTGATCGATCCCGTACAGGAACGCAGCGAGGGTCTTGCCGGAGCCGGTGGGCGCCTGGATCAGGACGTTCTCGCCCGTCGCGATCGCGGGCCAGCCCTGCGCCTGCGCGGGCGTCGGTCCGGCGAACGCGCGCTCGAACCAGCCTCGCGTTTTCGGCGAGAAGGGCGCGAGCGAATCCATGGCCTCAGCCTAGCTCCGAGGGCGCCTTGACCGAGAACATCGAGTCTTGTAGCTTCCCGCACATGGCGAGCCTCGACAAGCCGCTGACGCT